>JBOGTC010000153.1:0-3541 GCA_050692055.1 Candidatus Limnocylindria bacterium
GTGGGGCATCGGCTGAGCCTGGCGTCTGGCACAGACAATTGCCGGTCTGGGCCGGGGGAGGAGCGTGTGCTCGCCTCGATCCTCGAAGCTGAGCCCTAACCCCGCGACGAGATCCCGCACTTGCAGATCTTCATCGGTCGCGCCGGCTGACGCCTCGCCCGGCGCTAGACTCAGCGGCGTGTTCGCATCGGTGCATGTCATCGGTCAGGGGCGGGCCGGGGGCGCCATCGCAGGGCGCCTGCGCGAGCGCGGACTCGAGATCTCCACGGGACGCGAGGCCGAGCCCGACGCCGAGCTCGTCCTGCTCGCCGTCCCGGATGCCGCGATCGCCGAGGTGGCGGCACGCGTCCCCATCGGTCCATGGGTTGCCCATGTGAGTGGCGCCACGCCGCTTGCCGCCCTCGAACCGCACCTGCATCGGTTCATCGTCCATCCGCTGCAGACGCTCAGCCGGGAGCGAGGGCCGGAGCAGCTGGATGGCGCATGGGGCGCCGTCACGGCCGAGACCGCCGAAGCACTGGCAAGGGCCCGCTGGCTGGCCGAGACCCTTGGCCTGCGTCCGTTCGAGCTGGCCGATGCCGACCGCGTGCTCTACCACGCCGGCGCGGTGATCGCCGGCAACTTCCTGGTCACCCTGTATCGGGTTGCGGGACGGCTGCTGGACGAGGCCGGTGCGCCGCCGGAGGCGCTGGTGCCGCTCATGACGCGAACGATCGAGAACGGCTTCGCGCTGACCGGACCGATCGCGCGCGGCGACTGGTCGACCGTCGAGGCGCATCTCGCCGCGCTCGAGGAGCGAGCGCCCGACCTGGTGCCGCTGTACCGGGCGCTGGCGGAGGCGACGCGCCCGTGAGGATCGTGCGGACCGTGCCCGAGGTGCGAGAGGCCCTGGCTGAGGCGCGTGCAGGCGCCCGACGGATCGGCCTCGTGCCGACGATGGGCGCGTTCCACGACGGGCACCTGGCGCTCATGCGCGCGGCCCGGCAGGCCTGCGACGTGGCCGTCGTGAGCCTCTTCGTGAACCCGTCGCAGTTCGGGCCGGAGGAGGATCTCGCCCGCTACCCTCGAGACGAGGCACGCGACACGCGACTGGCCGGGGACGCCGGCGTCGACCTCCTCTTCGCCCCTGCCGCCGATGAGCTCTACCCGCCGGGCTTCGACACCTGGGTCGAGCCTCCATCTGAGCTCGCCACCGTGCTGGAAGGCGCCGTGCGGCCGGGTCACTTCCGCGGCGTGGCGACGGTCTGCGCCAAGCTGTTCGCCATCGTTGGGCCTGACCTCGCATTCTTCGGCCGCAAGGACGCCCAGCAGGTGGCGGTCGTCAAGCGCGTCGTCGCCGAACTGGACCTGCCGCTCGAGATCCGCGTCGAGCCCACCGTGCGCGATCCCGACGGACTTGCCCTGAGCTCTCGCAACGTCTGCCTGTCGGCCGATGAGCGCCGCAGCGCCCTCGCGCTGCCGCAGGCGCTGGAGTCTGGCCTGGCTGCGCATCGGTCCGGGACCGATCCGGTGGCTGCCGCCTGCGCGGTGCTCGACGCCCGGCCGGAGCTGCAGGTGGACTACGTCGCGGTCGCCGATCTCGACGGGGTTACGCTGGCCGCCGCAGTGCGCGTCGGGTCGACGCGGCTCATCGACAACGTCCTGCTGGATGTTGCGAATGCCTGATCCGGCGCCGACGTCCGCCGGCGTCCGTGGACGTGCGCCGGCCGTTGCACCACGCGGAGGTAACGGGGAAGAAGAGGCCGATACGGACCCGTTCTTCCCCGCGCCTCTCACCCCATGCAACAGGCAGGGAACATGGGGCGGTCCAGTGTCTCTACTTCTCCGTTACCTCCACCTCATGCAAAGCCGCGGCCGCCAGTGGTCCCGGACGTTGACAAGCGGTTCGCCGCGGAGGACGCTTCGTCGCATGGATGAGCAACGAGGAGCCCTGGCGACCACTGATTTCGCGGAGCTGAAGCGGAACGGCACGAAGATCGTGATGGTGACCGCCTACGACGCGCCGAGCGCGCGGCTGGCGGACGAGGCGGGAGTCGACATCGTCTTCGTGGGCGACTCGGCAGCCAACAACATGCTCGGCTATTCCGACACCACGCCGATCAGCATGGACGAGATGGTCATGCTCGCCCGGGCGGCGCGGCGCACCACGCAGCGGGCCTACTTCCTGGTCGACATGCCGCTCGGCGCCTTCCAGGTCAGCGATGACGACGCCATTCGCAACGCCGTGCGGCTCGTCAAGGAGGCCGGCGCGCAGGGCGTCAAGCTCGAGGGCGGAGGACTGATGATCTCGCGCGCACGCGCCATCGTCGCCGCGGGGATCCCGGTGATGGGGCACATCGGGCTGACGCCGCAATCGGCCTCGGCGCTGGGTGGCTACAAGGCCCAGGGCCGGACCGCCGCCAAGGCTCGCCAGCTCTTCGCCGATGCGATCGCGCTCCAGGCCGCCGGCTGCTTCGCGCTCGTCCTGGAGGCGGTGCCGGCCCGCGTCGCGGCGCGGATCACCGAGGCGTTGTCCATCCCCACCATCGGGATCGGGGCAGGCCCCGACTGCGATGGGCAGGTGCTCGTCTGGCATGACCTGCTGGGCATCAACGAGGGGCCGGCAGCCCGCTTCGTGAAGCGCTACGCCGATGTCGCCGGCGAGACCCGGCGAGGCCTGACCGCCTTCGCCGCCGAGGTGCGGTCCGGCGCCTATCCCGGCCCCGAGCACACGTACAAGATGCCGGATGCGGAGTATCGGCTGTTCGAGTCCGAGCTCGCGCCATCGGTCCTGGCCGGCGACGACTGGCTGTAGGACCGATCTGGAGCCCGCGCCACGGGCCCGGCGCCTCTCGGCCGGATCCCGCGCGTGGACCGGGCACGATTTCGTCATCTACGACCACCAGTCGACGCTTACTACGACCAGCAGTCGTAAATGGCGGAAGCTCGGCTGTGCCGCGGGACCAGCCGGTGAAACCTACCTATCGCGCCACTTAACCGGGCGCCGAGGGGACGCCGCCGCGGAAGTCGGCGAGCAGCACGGAACGCTCGATCGCCTCGCTCAGGACGTCGACCGCGGCGATCCCCAGACCCACGAAGGCATCGATGGCGAGCGGCGCCCCGGTCCCCGTGGCAAGGACGAAGACCGCGTCGCCGTCGTACATCGTGTGCACCGGCAGGATCGAGCGGGCCAGCGCGTCGTGACCGAGCTCCGCAAGCCTGCGGCACTGGGCGCGGTCGAGGCTGGCATCGGTGCCGATGACGGCCAGGGTGGTGTTCTCGAACGGCGAAGGCGCCGCGGCCCCGGGCGCCGCGGCCTCAGGCGCCGCGGGCTCAGGTGACGCGGCCTCCGCCGACGCACGTGGTGCGGCCAGCACCGTCCCGTCTCGCCCGACCACGCTGCCCACGGCATTCGTCACCGCCAGCGCCGCGACCAACGAGCCGTCTCCCATTCGCCGCCCGGCGCTTCCGACACCGCCCTTGACCGCGGCGGCGGGTCCGGCCAGCTTGGCAACCGTGGCTCCCGTGCCGGCGCCGACGGACCCCTCGAGCGGACCCGCAC
>JBOGTC010000154.1:0-7681 GCA_050692055.1 Candidatus Limnocylindria bacterium
CCGGTCGACGCGCTCGTGCGCGCGGCCAACGGCACGACCGCGGAGACGACGGACACCGCCCCTCCATCGGTCGTGAAGATGAAGCGCTTCGACATGGTGCCCATGTTCGAGGAGGATGCGATCACCCAGATGGAGGATCTGGGTCACGCGTTCTTCGTCTTCCACAACGCGGAGACCGATGCCGTCGCGGTCCTCTATCGCCGCACCGATGGCAACTACGGCCTGATCGAGCCCGTCATCGATGCCGGCGGCGGTCGCTGAGCGATCAGAAGACGATTGGCAGAACGAGCAGCGCGGCGACGACCAGGATCAGCGACACAAAGAAGACCAGCAGCGCGATCGTCAGGAGGTCGCTGCCGCCCGGCTCGGGAGCCCGTTCGGGATCTGGCGACGCGTCCATGCGGCGCACCGTAGCACGTCGCGAGCCCCGTCGGCGCCTGGGCTGGCCGGTCGGGGCGCCGCCTGTCGGCATCCATCTGGGCGTCGCAGGCGGCCTGCCGAGGGCCGCTCGGCGAGCCCGGCAGATCGGCGCCACGGCGCTGCAGATCTTCAGCGACAACCCCACGGCCTGGCGACGCCGCTCGGGGCCGTCCCCCAACGTCGGCGAGTTCATCGACTACTGCGGGCGGCACGGGATCGCGCCCGTCGCCATCCATGCCAGCTACCTCATCAACCTGGCTGGGAGCGCGGAGCCGTTCGCGTCGCAATCGCGCACCGGCCTCATCCACGAGATGCAGCGCGCGCCCGCGTATGGCGCCAGCCTGGTGAACACGCACATCGGCTCGCACCGGGGCGTGGGATCGGCGACCGGCATGCGGCGCATCGTCGACAACGTCGTGGCGATCCTGGCCCAGTCACCGCCCGGCGTGCGCCTGGTGCTCGAGAACTCGGCGGGCGGAGGCGACAACCTCGGCTCACGCATCGAGCAGCTCGCCGCGATCCTCGAGGACGTCGCCGCAGCCGCGCCCGGCGCCGCGGGGCAGCTCGCGTTCTGCCTGGACACCGCCCACCTGTGGGGTGCAGGCCATGACATCTCGACGCCGGACGGGGCGACCGGTGTGATCGATCGGTTCGAGGAGCTGATCGGCCTGGATCGGCTGCCGCTGGTCCATCTCAACGACTCGCGCTCCGTGCTCGGATCGCGGACGGATCGGCATGAGCACGTCGGCGCGGGAAGGATCGGCTCGGCGGGGCTCGGCGCGCTCCTGCGCGACCCGCGGCTGGCCATGGCCCGCACCGCGTTCATGATGGAGACGCCGGGAGTCGACGAGGGCTACGACGCCGTCAACCTGCGGCGCGCCTGGCTGCTGTACAACGGAACCGACACCCTGCCGGCGCTGCCGCCGAAGGCGTTCCGGCTCAACCGGTCGTCCACCCGACGCGCCCCGGCCGGCTCCAGGCGTTGAGCGAATCCCCGGACGAGCCGATCCGGCGACCGTACTGGCCGCCGGATCGGGCGGAAGGAGCGGCGTCGCTGGCGAGCGGCTACGGGCGGCCGGGGACGCCGGACGGAGGACCTCCATCCTCGACGTCGCCGCCGTGGGCCCACTCCGGCGGACCGGCCGGGACCCAGTCGGGCGGGCCATTGCCCTCATCGGCCTCCTGGCCGTCATCGTCGTCGCCCCCCTGGCGGGCCGGAGGAGGCAGCTCGACCCAGTCGGGCGGGCCGCTACCTGCATCGGTCAGGTCTTCATCGGCGGTGGCCTCATCCCCGTCGTTGCCGAACGGAGGTCCATCGGCGAAGAAGGGGAAGCCGGCGGCAGCAAGCCGCTCGAACATCTCGAGCACCCATGGCGGAGGGCCCGGCACCCAGTCCGGCCGGCCGCTGGCCTCGCCTCCGTCGCCATTGCCGTCGCCGTCAGCGACGACGCCCGGTGCCAGGACATGGACGTTGATGCCGAGCACGAACGGGGCGGCCTCGTCGTTATCGGTCACGCCGGAGGCGCGCAGGTGAAGGTTGACCAGACCGCCATCATCGGTCTGCACCAGGCTGTAGTCGCCGGTGACATCGAAGCTGCCTGAGTCGCCGGCAGCGACGGTCAGCGGCAGACCGGTGGCGGTCGGATCGCCGGCCTCTGGCGACGTTCCGCCGATCCGCGGCGTGGCGTGGCTGAGGGCGATGTCCTCGATGGTGGCACCGGCGACGCTCGCCGCGTCGTTGGCGACCCCGACCGTGATGCTGTAGGTGCCGGTATCGGCTGCATCGCTGCAGGTGAAGTCGCTGTCGAAGGTGAGGGTGACGCCATCGGTCACGAGCTCGGTCGTCGGCTCCCCCGCGACGCAGGTCGGCGACTCGGACTGTGCGAGCGCGGGCATGGCAAGCGCGAGGGCCAGGAGGCCCGCGGCGGCGACCCCGGCGAGAGGGCTGCGAATGGCTACGGCGGTCATGTCGGGTCTGTCGTCCCCTGCTGCGAAGCGTGTCACAAAGTCCAACGAGGAGGCACGCCGGAGGTTACGCGACCAGGACGAACGTAACCTTTGCACCCGGGACCCGTTGTACGAGTGTCACCAGCGGTGAGGTGCATGGATGACCAGGCAGAGCTCGGGCGCCTCGTGGACGCGGCCCGCGGTCGCGACCGCGATGCCGTGGCCTGCCTGTTTGACCGCTACTACGACTCCGTCTACCGCTACGCCTACGCTCGCCTGGGGAACGTCACCGATGCCGAAGACGCCGCAGCCGACACCTTCGACAGCCTCATCCGCGCGCTTCCACGCTTTCGCTGGCGCGGCGTGCCGTTCGAGGCGTGGCTCTTTCGTATCGCGATGTCGAAGGTCGTCAACGTTGCGCGCCACCGAACCCGGGTCCGCCCGGCGGGCGTGGAGCTTCTCACCGGGGTTCCCGACCACGAGACCGATCCGGCGCGCGTCCTCTCGCGCCTCGAGGAGAGCCGGGAGCTGGTGGCGGCGGTCGAACGCCTGCCAGCCAGCCAGCGCGACGTCGTGCTCCTGCGCTTCTTCCTCGGTCACTCGATCCGCGAGACGGCCGCCTCCCTGGGCCGGTCGGAGGGCGCCGTGAAGCAGCTCCAGCTTCGTGCCCTCGCCAGCCTGCGCAGGACATCGGACCGATGAGGTGGCCTTGGCGCCCCCACCCGGATGGCCGGATGGCCGATGCCACCGATGCGGCCGATGCGCTCGAACGAGCGCTGCGCGGCGAACCGGTGGATCCGAGCACCGAGGCGCTGGCGGCGGTTGCGCGGTCGCTCGATGCAGCGGCGGCGGGGGCGCCGCTCTCGCCGCGCGCGGACGAGATCCGCATGTCCATGCTCCGCCGGCTCGATGATCCCAGGAAGCCGAGCGTTGGCCTCACGCCCGTGCTGCTGGCCGGCGTCGTCGCGATCGTGCTGGGCATCGGCGCCGCTGCGGCCTCGCCGGCCGTGGGCGACCTTGTCCCGGCGCCCGTTCGGTCGTTCCTGGATGGCCTGCTGGGTCAGGAGCTCGGCCCGTCGGAGCTGCCGATCCCGACGTTCCCGGACGACGCCGACGGGTCTACATCGGACGACGACCTGGTCGATCCGCCCGCGCGCTCGCCGGAGGTGGAGGTGCCGCTCACGGCCCCGCCGGATGCCGGCCCGCCGGATCCGATGCCCACCCCACCGTCGCAGGCACCGCGGACGCCGCCGGTGGATCCCGGTCCGCCGGGCGAAGGCGGCCTTCCCGACCCGATGCCCACGCCACCGTCGCAGGCACCCCGGACGCCGCCGGTGGATCCCGGTCCGCCCGGGGATGATGGTCCGCCATAACGCGGCCAGTTCTGGCTGCCGATCGGCGCGCTCCCTGCACGATTGCGAGCCTGCTGCAACTTACACGAGCGCGGGCGGGTTTCGCCACCCCTCAGAGGGGGCAGCTGCTGCCTATCTGCCGACACCAGCACATTGAGCCGAGGAGATCGCCCCAATGGTCTGCCAGCCCCCGGATAAGTTGCACAGCGGAGGCATTAACAAGACGAGGCCACCCCACAAGACGTGGGCTTCGCCGACACGCGGCGCGAAAGGCCCTCGGCGCATCCGACCGCCAGGGCCGGCGGCCAAGCCTCGAGCTCAGGCTTCGCGGCGCAGGTCGTGTGAGCCGTTCGTGAAGCCCACCCCGCCGTCGCCGTCTCCGCCGGAGCGCACGCGGCGGCTGCGGACCGCGATGTAAGCCAGCATCAGCTCGCGGACATCGGTCTCGGTCAGGGCGTCATCGCCACGGAGGGCGTACTCGACGCGGGTGGTGGGAAGCACGTGCCGGTTGTTGAGGGAGGCGAAGTAGGCCGCGCCCTCCGTCTCGTCGCGAATCTCTCGAAGGCCGCGCGCCAGCTTTGTGGCGGTGCCCAGCGACGGCATGCGGTCGCCCTTGATGAGCCGGGAAATCGTGGAGTGGTCCACCCCGGATTGCAGCGCCAGCTGGCGCTGGCTCATCTTCTTTTCCTTCAGCTGGCCGCGTAGCCAGGCGTTGAAGGAGCGCGGCGTCTGCAGCGTCATCGGGATCCCTGGTTGGCTGTACGCCATCGGTACGGACGCTCCGGTGGTGCGTACGAGCAACCGCAGGATCGCAGTGGCCCGCCGGTGCCTCAATAGGAGGAAGGTACCGAGCCGCTGAGAGGGCTCGGGTCGAGTATATATGTATATACTCGACCCGGTTCAGCCGGTCGGTCCGCGCTCGGCCGGCTCGGACGCGGGAGCAAGTGCCGCGCTCGGGCCGTGCGCGCGGCGAACCTTGTCGCTGAAGGCGTACACGATCCCGCCGAGGATGATCACGGTGAGGATGCTGATCGCCCAGTCCGTCAGCGCCACCGCGGCACCGGAGGTGGCACCGATCCCGTAGAACGACATCAGAGCCACGATGCCCGCCTGCACGAAGCCAATGCCAGCCGGCGTCAGCGGAATCGCCGTCAGCAGCGCCCCGCCAAGGGCCACGAAGATGGAGGCGCTGATCCCGAGGCCAACCTCGGGCAGTGCCAGCGCGCGGATGACGAAGTACAGGCGAAGTCCCTCGAGCACCCACACCATCCCGGTCAGGACCAGGATCACGGGCAGGCTGCGCACGGTCAGCGCGCCGGTGCTCCCTTCGTGGAAGCGCTCCCACAGCTCGCCGATGCGCTCGGGCATGAAGCGCTGCAGCCGCCGGCCCCAGAACCGCAGGCTCAGGACGAGGATGACCAGGATCAGCGCGAAGACGAAGCCGGCCAGGAAGAGCGCGTCGATCTGCGGGGTCGAGCGTCCGCGGAAGCTCCAGAAGCCCGCCGCCAGTGCGAGACCGAAGATGACCACGACATCGGCGACGCGCTCGATGAAGACGGTGCCCACGGTCCGGGATCCGGAGGCGCCGTAGTTGCCCTTGAGCAGATAGGCGCGGTACAGGTCGCCGAGCTTGGCGGGCACCAGGCAGTTGACGAACCATGACAGGAACAGGATCTCCGTCGCGTCCCGGTATCGGACATGCGTGCCGGTCCTCGCCAGGACGAAGTGCCAGCGCAGGCCGCGCAGTGGGAAGGTGGTGTAGTAGGCGAGGAACGCGAGCAGCAGGAAGACCGGGTTGGCCCCGATGACGAGTCTCCAGACCTCCCCGAAGTCGACATTGAGCACCACGCGAAAAAGGAAGAACAGCAGTGCCAGCGCAAAGACGATCGAGGCGATCGTCCGCCAGTTGCCGAGGCGCCGGGCGATGGAAACATCACCGCTGGTGAAGTCGCGGTCCGGTGCCCGGTCGTCAGCCACGCCTCTCCTCGCCATCATCCTCGGCGTCGGGACTCGGCAGCTCGGACGGTGCCGGCCGCTTCACGGGCTCCCGCGCCACCTCCTCTGGAGGCTCGGGCCCCAGGATCTGGCCGGCGGCGGCGCGCCGCCCGCGCCACGCGTCGAAGGTGTTCTTCCAGACCGCCCACCGCGTGGTGGCGTGGATGAAGACCGATGCCCGGCTCCCGTGCCAGTCGTTCTGCGGCAGCAGCGCCCTGAGCTCGGCGGCGGTCTCGAACATCGGCAGCGCGTTGAAGCTCATCGCCACCTCGAACCTCGAGTGGCTGTCGGAGCAGGCAATGCCCGGGATCTCGTAGCGAGCCGCGAACTCGGCAGCCTCGAGGTTGTGGCGCTGGAAGGTAACACGGCTGTTGAAGACCTCGATCGTGTCGACCTTCCTGCTCTCGGCGAGATTGCGCAGCGGGCCCTGGCGAATACGCGAGCCGCGGAACGGATCGAACGGGTGCGGGATGCTGACCAGGCCGCCCTGCCGATGGATCTCGTCCGCCGTCTCGTTGGCCGACAGGCCGCGCGGGATGGTCTTCTCCAGGAAGAGGCCCACCACCTCGCCATCGGCGGTGCTCACCTCCTCGCCGAGGATCACGGTGAGCCGATCCTCCACGCCCAGCTCTCGAACCTTGTCGCGCACCGCGACTGCGCCCTCGACGTTGTTGTGGTTCGTGACGCAGGCGTGGGTCAGGCCACGCTCGAGAGCGCACTCGATGAACCGCTTCTCCGTCAGGATCGAGTCGCGGGAGAAGCGCGTGTGGATATGGAAGTCGGCGAACGCGAGCTTCTGCTCCTGCTTCGGCCTGCCGGTGCGCTCCTTCAGCCGTGCCCGCAGGGCCTCCGCCGAGGCGGCGACGCTCACGAGTGGCTGACCAGGCTCTTGCGGAACGTGCCGAAGTGCTCGAGCGCCATGCCGGTACCCACCGCCACGCTGTTCAGCGCGTTCTCCGCCACGTGGCACGGAATGCCGGTCACCTGGGTCAGCAGCTTGTCGAGGTTGCGCAGCAGCGAGCCGCCGCCGCTCATCACCATGCCCTTGTCGATGATGTCGCTGGAAAGCTCGGGTGGCGTCTGCTCGAGGACGTTGCGCACCGCCGTCACGATGCTCTGCAGCGGCTGCTCGATCGCCTCGGTGATCTCGGTGCTGGTGATCGGGATTGTCCGCGGCAGCCCGGCGATCATGTCGCGGCCCTTGACCTCCATCCGCAGCGGCTCGTCGAGCGGCAGCGCGGAGCCGATCTGGATCTTCACGTCCTCCGCCGTCCGGTCGCCGATCATCAGGTTGTACTTGCGTCGTATGTAGTTCGCGATGGCCTCGTCGAAGCGGTTGCCGCCCACGCGCAGCGAGTCGCTCACCACGATCCCGCCCAGCGCGATGACCGCGATCTCGCTCGTCCCGCCGCCGATGTCAATGATCAGGTTTCCACTGGGCCCGCTGATCGGCACGTTGGCGCCGATCGCGGCCGCCAGCGGTTCCTCGATCAGGTATGCGTCCTTGGCGCCCGCCTTCAGCGCGGCGTCCCTGACCGCGCGCTTCTCGACGCTCGTAACACCGGATGGCACGCTGATCATCACGTCAGGCTTGAAGAGGCGGACGCGCGCCACCTTGTTGAGGACGTACTTGAGCATCGCCTCGGTGATGAGGTAGTCGGCGATGACACCGTCGCGCATGGGGCGGATGGCTCGCACGTTGCCGGGCGTGCGCCCGATCATCTCCCTGGCCTCTTCGCCCACGGCCACCAGCCGGTTGTCGTCCTCGCTGATCGCCACCACGCTCGGCTCATTGAGGACGACGCCCTTGCCCTTGACGTAGACGAGAATGTTGGCCGTTCCGAGATCGATGCCGATCTTCATGCGTGTACGCGCGATCCTTCAGCTGGGGTCTGCTCGGGGCGCCCGCAGTATACCGATAAGCACGCCGTAACCGGCCGGTAAGCATCGGCGCATCACCATTGGCA
>JBOGTC010000155.1:0-76426 GCA_050692055.1 Candidatus Limnocylindria bacterium
GGCTCGTCGACCTCGACGGCGCGGCGGTGGGCGCCGAGGCCGGGCGGCGGGCGCGGGAGTCCGCCGGGCCCACGGACCTGGAGCCCGGCCGCTATGAGGTCGTGCTCGAGCCGGAATGCGTCACGAACATGCTCTCGTTCCTGGTGATGCACGGGTTCAACGGCCGCGCGGTGGAGGAGGGCCGCTCGTTCGTTCGGCTCGGCGAGCGGCAGTTCGATCCCGCCTTCAGCCTGCGCGATGACGTGGGCGATCCGGTCACCATCGGCATCAGCTTCGACGTGGAGGGGACGCCCAGGCGACGTGTGGACCTCGTGCGCAACGGCGTCAGCTCCGGGCTCTGCCACGACCGGCGCACGGCCAAAGCGCTGGGTGCCGAGAGCACCGGCCACGCGATCCCTGACGGCGGCACGTGGGGGGCGCTGCCTGCCAACCTGATCGTGGATGCCGGTGATCGGACCCGCGCCGAGCTCGTGGCAGCCGTCGAACGCGGCGTGCTGGTGACCGACTTCTGGTACACCCGCATTCTCGACCCCCGGACGCAGGTGGTGACCGGTCTCACCCGCAACGGCGTATGGCTGATCGAGGACGGCCGCGTCGTGCGGCCGGTGAGCAACCTGCGCTTTACGCAGTCGTTCGCGGAGGCGCTGGCGCCCGGCGCGGTCCGCGGCGTCGGCTCGGATCTGACCCTGGTGCTGGGCGCGATGTTCGGGTTCGGCGCCTATGCGGTCCCGTCGCTGCACCTCGCCTCGTGGAACTTCACCGGTGGCGCCAGGGGATAGGCCTTCCCAGGTCCGCCGATGGTTCAGTCCTCAGGGAATGAGCTGCGGCAAGGCCGCAGCAGGGACCTCAGCTGCTTCCAGGCTTGACGAGCGGCACGCCGGTCGTGCACAGCTCGCAGGCCTGGGGCTCCCACGACGGGATCTCGATCCGGCCGAGTGAGTGGAGCGCAACGCCAAGCTCGATCTTCCCGACCGAGCGGTCGACGATCACCGCGGCGGCGAGCGGCTCGACGCCCGCGGCACGCACCGCCTCGAGCGTCTCGACAAGCGAGGCGCCGGTAGTGAGGATGTCGTCGACCAGCACGACGCGCTCGTCGGGTGCGATTGGCCAGCCCCGCCGCAGCGCGCGCCCGGCCGGCACCGGCTGGGCGAAGGCGGCGCGCACGGAACCGCCTAGCTGACGTGCCGTCTCGAACGAGAGGAGCACGCCGCCGGTGGTCGGGCCCACGACCAGCGTCGGCTCATAGGGCGCCAGGGCCTCGGCGAAGCGCCGGCAGATCTCGGACCCGATGCGCGGATGCTGGAGGACAAGGAACTTCTCGAGGTATCGGCCCGCATGACGGCCGGACTTCAGCACGAAGTGGCCGTCGAGCAGCGCACCGGATCGTGCGAACAGGTCCTCGATGCTGGCGCGCGTGAGCGCGCCATCGGCATCGGTCATTCGTAGACGGCGGAGAAGTCCACGGCCGGATAGCGCTCGGCCAGCGCCTCGGTCACCCACTGCAGGATGTCCGCGGGGTCATAGTAGGCGGCCATCACGGCGGCCTCGGTGACGCTCAGCCCGGGGCGTCGGGCCTCCACGTCGACGAGCACTGCCTGCGGGGTCTCGCTCAGGTCGAGGCTGGTCTCGAATCGGCCGTCGGCGCGCAGGACCAGCAGGTCATCGGTCTCCTCGAGCAGGACCAGGTCGCCGGTGCGGCGCAGGACTTCCTCGGCGTTCGAGGCGAACTCGCGCAGGAGCTGCGCCTGCTGCGAGCCGATCTGGCCGCGATAGGCATCGGCCAGCTGCCACAGGCGTTGGGCGGCGATCGTCTCCTGCTGGCCGGCGGGGAGCTCCGCCTGCCAGTCCGGCGTATCGGTCCCAGCCCAGGGCTCCTCCTGCTTGGCCAGCTCATCGGCCCGCAGGAGATGGTTGACCGGGTCGCGCGCGGCCTCCTGGAGCCAGGCGAAGATGTCGGCCGGGTTGTAGAGCTCCAGGAGCTCGCTGATGGTGTCGACCAGCTGCTCCTCGTCGTACCACTCGCTGTCGGCCGGGTCCTGGTAGGTCAGCCTCGTGGTCCACGTGTCATCGAGCGGGTGGTAGAGGAGGTAGTCCTGCTCGTCGTCGACGAGCTTGATGGGACCGATCTCCCGCAGCCGCTCCCGGTTGCTCTCCAGGAAGCGCTTGAGCTGCTCGGTCGACTCGTACAGGAAGTCACGACGCTCGAGCTCCGCGTCGGAAGCAAGCTCGCGCAGGGCACTGATGCGCGGCGATGTCATGGCTTGTAGACGAAGTCTGGGCCCATCCGCTCGCGCAGGAAGATCGTGTGCTTCGACTCGAAGACCGATTCCGCCACCCGGTGGCCCAGCCCGCGCGTGGACGGGTCGTCGTAGAGCCTGTCCAGCACGGCGTAGTTCGGCAGGTCCAGGATGATGACGTTGTTCCAGGTCGAGCCTTCGGTCACGTTGAACCAGCCGACGAAGTGGATGCCGTACTCGCGAGCGTAGCGGCGCGCGGTGCGCGGGAAGAAGTGGCGCATGCCGCGCTTGAAGATCGTGTCGCGACCACGACGGACGTTGAAGAAGGTGACCATCAGCGGCATCAGCGCTCGTCCTCCTCGGTCCGGATGACGCGCGGCTCGTTGGCCGATCCGACCTTGCGGCCGCGGCCGCGGCGACGATCGGCGAAGAATACGCGCAGCAGGAAGACGCTCGTCATGCTCACGAAGAAGAGCAGCACCATGTCGATGAGGAGCAGCACCGCAAGCAGCCAGACCGGCCAGTTGAAGGCGAAGAGGCCAACCGGGATGAGCAGCAGGATGGCCGCGAACAGGATCGCCTGCGTGACGAAGCAGCCGAAGCCGGGACCCTCGTTCGGGTCCAGGTCCTCGTTGTAGCGGACTGACAATCCATTCCTCGTGACGGGCCCCGTGTGGCTCGGCGCATGGTCCCACATCCGGCGCAGGGTCGCCCACGACACGCCGCGCGCCGCGAGCCTGTCCTGGGCTCCCATGCTGCCGCATAGCGCTCATGCAGCTGGCGCGATCCACCATCAAGGAGCGCCCAGTCCTCGGCCGCCCGCATAGCGCTCATGCAGCAGGCGCTATCCACCATCAAGGAGCGCCCAGTCCTCGGCCGCCCGCATAGCGCTCATGCAGCTGGCGCTATCCGCGAGCGCAGGCCGATGCTGCCGTATAGCGCTCATACGGCTGGCGTTATCACCGAGCGCAGGCCGATGCTGCCGCATAACGCTCGCGGTATTGGCATTACGGCACTGGACGACCGGCCGAGACCCATGGATCGCCGATAGTGCTTGAAGCATGAGCCTTAGGCGGTGGGCATGATCACGGCGGGTGCAAGCAGGCCGTCGTTCCAGGTGACGCGGCCATCGGCCACGGTAAGCCGCACCACACCGGGGAGCTCCATCCCGAGCAGCGGCGTGTTCCGCGAGCTGCTCGCAAGCGTGCCGGCCTCGACCCGCCACCGGGCGCTCGGATCGAACACCACAAGGTCGGCATCCTGACCGATGGCGAGGCTGCGCGCCTCGCCGATCACGCCGGCCGGCCCGCTCGACAGGGCTGCGACGAGCCGGGGCAGCTCCAGGCAGCCTGCCTCGACCGCGGCCAGTCCGAGGGAGAGCGCCGTCTCCAGGCCGATCAGCCCCGGTGCCGCCTCGGCGAACGGCACCAACTTCCGCTCCGGCGGGTGCGGCGCGTGGTCGGTGGCGATGGCATCCACGGTGCCGTCACCGAGCCCCGCGAGCAGTGCCAGCGCATCGTCGCGACCGGCGAGCGGCGGATTGACGCGGCATGCGCCGTCGTAGGCGGCGGCCGGGTCGAGGGCGCCCACCGGCTCGGGCTCCTCCCAGGCGAAGCGGCGGGAGCCCGCGACCCAGGCATCGGTCATGGCGAGGTGGTGCGGCGTGACGTCGCAGGTCACCGCCAGGCCACGCTCCTTGGCGCGCCGCACGGCGTCCAGCGCGACGGCCGTGGACAGATGAGTGAAGTGGACCCGCGCGCCGGTCTCCGCCGCCAGCGCGATGTCGCGCTCCACGATCGTCAGCTCCGCGTTGGCCGGCCAGCCTGAAAAGCCCAGGCGCGTCGCCATCAGACCCGCGCGCATGAGCGCTCCCGCGGCCCGCGACGGCTCCTCGGCATGCTCGATCAGAGGTCGCCCCAGCTCTGCCAGGCAGGCGAGCGCCGAGCGTGCCAGCTTCGGCGATGGGACCGATGCGCCATCGTCACTGAACGCGACGGCGCCGGCGTCGGCCAGCTCCGCGAGGTCGGTGAGTGCCTCACCGGCGCGCCCACGGGTGGTGGCGCCAACGATCCTCACGCGACAGGCGACCCGTCGCGACCTGGCCGTGACCCAGGCGACCCGCGCCGGCTCGTCGAGCGGAGGCTCGGTGTTCGGCATGGCGCAGACGGACGTGAAGCCGCCGTGCGCCGCCGCCCGGGCACCGCTCTCGACGGTCTCCGCGGCTTCATCGCCCGGCTCCCGCAGGTGCGCATGAAGGTCGCAGAAGCCGGGGGCCGCGATGAGGCCTCGCGCCTCGATCCGAGGCGCTTCGTCGGAAAGGCTGGACACATCGGCGATGCGTCCTTCGACCACGGCCAGATCGCGTACGCCATCGGTCCCATCGGCAGGATCTATGGCGCGAGCGCCGGCGAGCAGGAACGTGGCCGGAGCATCGGTCAGGCGCCCGAAGCGGCCGGCTGTCATGCAGCCTCGGCCAGCAGGGCAAGGACTGCCATGCGGACGCCCACGCCGTTTTCGACCTGGAGGCCGATGAGGCTGCGAGGGCTGGATGCCAGCTCGGCCGTCAGCTCGACGCCCTCGTTCGTTGGGCCGGGGTGGAGGATCGGCGCGCCCGGAGCGGCCAGCCGCATGCGCTCCTCCGTCAGCCCCCAACGGCGCGCGTAATCGCGCAGCGACGGAACGCCGCCGCCGGCCGCGCGCTCGAGCTGGATGCGAAGGGTCATGACCGCGTCTGCGTCACTCAGGGCATCGGCCAGGGAGGCGGCGACCTCGACGCCGGGCCAGCCGCTGGCGAACCCGTTCACGAACGCCGGGGGTCCGGCGAGCCGCACGCGTGCGCCCAGTGCAACGAGCGCGTGGAGGTTCGAGCGGGCAACGCGGGAGTGCGCAATGTCACCCACGATCGCCACCGTGCGGCCGTCGAGCCCGCCGAGTGCCTCGCGCAGCGTCAACGCGTCGAGCAGCGCCTGGGTCGGGTGCGCGTGCAGTCCGTCGCCGCCGTTCACGATGCGCAGCCCGGTCGTGCGCGCCGCAAGGTACGGTGCCCCGGATGCCGCGTGGCGCACGACACAGATGGTGACTCCCGTCCGTTCGAGCGTCCGCAGCGTGTCGACGAAGGACTCACCCTTGACCACGCTGCTGCCCGCGATGCCGAGGTCGACCGTCGTTGCACCGAGCGCCTTCGCAGCCAGCTCGAAGCTGACACGGGTGCGGGTGGAGGCCTCGTAGAAGGCGAGGCCCACCGTCTCGGCCTCCAGCAGGGACCGATGCGCGCGCGCCGCGCCCGCCGCCCGCATCTCGACCGCCAGCTCGAGCACGCGCTCGATCTCCTCGCGCGTCAGGGCGTCGACGTCCAGCAGGTGCCGGTGCGCCCAGGTCCGCGCCGGCGCTGCTGCCGCGACCGTCATGCGGCCTCTCCGCCGGGCGGCGGACGGTTGGCGATCACGACCTCGTCGACGTCATCGGTCTCGACCAGCCGGACGTGCACGATCTCCTCGATGCTGGTGGGCAGATTCTTGCCGACGAAGTCGGCCCGAATCGGTAGCTCGCGGTGGCCGCGGTCGACGAGCGCGGCCAGGCGGACGGCGCGCGGACGGCCATGATCGGTCAGGGCATCCAGCGCGGCCCGGACGGTGCGGCCGGTGTAGAGGACGTCGTCGACCAGGACCACGGTCTTGCCGCTCACCTCGGGGCCGAGGTCCGAACGCTTGACGATTGGCGCGTGGGCGATCTTCGTCAGATCGTCGCGGTAGAAGGTGATGTCGAGCGATCCCACCGGAACCGATGCGCCTTCGTTCTGCTCCACCAGGACGGCCAGCCGTCGGGCCAGGGGAACGCCGCGACTGCGGATGCCGACCAGGATGAGATCGTCGGTGCCGCCGCCACGTTCGACGATCTCGTGGCTGATGCGGGTGAGGGCGCGTCGGACGCCGTCGGCGTCGAGGATGCGGCGCTCTTCGGTCACGCTCCGTCTCCTTGGCGGCCTCGCAGGACCGCGTTAAAGGGCTCGGCGGTCAGTATAGGCGCCAGGATCGCCACCGGAGCGCACCGGCTCCCACCGAGCGTACCGGCTCGCCCCTCGTGCCGCTATTGCTTGCGCTGTGCGACTTATCCGAGGTGAACGGTCGTCCGGTGGGCGTCACGTGAGACCAATTGCGCCGAGATAGGCACATTGATGGAGGCTGCCCGGGGTCAGGTGGGCCCGTGGCAGCCTGGTGCTCGGATAAGTTGCAGGAGATGAGCATTACTGGGGGCTAGTTGATCGGCCGCCCCTGTGGCCGGGCCCGCTGTGGCTGGTCCCGCTGTGGCCCGGGCCGCCGAGGTGGCCGGCCCCGCTGCGGCCACCACTGGATCAGCGGGAGGTCCCAAACTCGGAGCCCTCATAAGCCGCAGGGCCGAACCAGCCTTCGGCGGCGGCGCCACCGGCGAGGGTGGTCACCTCGTCGGGCACGTCGCCGGTGTTGCGCCGGACGAGGAACAGGTCCGCGTCGGGTGCCTCGAGGACGCCGCCCACCGGATAGAGGACGGTGATCGCCAGGTCTCGGCCGGTGGGCGCGATCGCCACGTCCACGACGACCCCATCCACCGGAATGTCATCTGCGTCCAGCGCGTGGAAGCGCGTCAGGAGTCGCGGGTCGTCGGCATGCCCGAAGTAGATCCGGCGCTCGTCCGGGTAGCGGTCCGCGTCGGGGCTCTGTGAGATGCCGGTCCATTGCGCGTTCCAGACCGCGTAGCTGTTCCCGTCAGCGCCCCAGCCGATACCTGCAGAGGTGAAACCGTCTCGCTCGACGGTCACGTCGCTGAAGAGCGGCTGATCCTGCGCGAAGCCGAACTCGCCGCCCTCTGACCTCGCCTCGCCGATGTACGGCGCGCCGCCCTGCACGAATCGCCAATCCACGGACGCCTCCGGGTCACCAGCCTCCATCACGCCACGCCAGAAGATGACGGCCGACCCGTCGCCGTTCAGCACCGGCTGGAAGAGACCCTCGGCCTCGGCGATGTGGGTTTCAGCCGGATCGGTGAGGCCCAGGTCGGGGCCGCCGGCATCGTCGTGGAAGGAGAGGAGGTAGCTTGCCGGCTCGGACCCTGCCAGGCTGACCCACAGCAGCGATGTCCCGGCGCCGCCGCCCAGTACCCAACTCCCGGTGTAGGCATTGCCGACGCCGGTGAGCTGGTATGGCTCGCCGAGCGCGGGCTCGAAGATCCATACATCGGTCCCGGCACTCGAGTCCGGATCTGCGAGGGTGTAAGCCAGGTAGCGGCCGGAGGTGGACCAGTCCATGTGCTCGACAAACGCGGTGCCGGAGACGGACTCACCCAGCAGGATCGACTCGCCGACCGGGATGTCGGAGTCGATGGGCGGCGGGGCATCCTCCGAGGTGGGTTCTGGAGTTTCGGTGATGCGGACTGCCCAGACCTCGTGCGTGCCGCGCTCACCCACCCGCGTCAGGTACGCCAGCCACTGGCCGTCGGGCGAGAGCTCGGCTGCCACGGGAGGGCCGCTCACCGCCGTCAGCTCGGAGAGCGTCTCGCCGGTGTCGCCGTCTCGGACCGTGGGGACCAGGTTGTCGGCCGGACCGGTCAGTGCCACGAAGACGTCCGGCTCCGGCGCGGGAGGCGGGGGGGTGGGTGATGCGGGCGGCGTCTCGGCCGCGGGCAACGCGGTGGGGGCAACCGTGGGTGCCGGCGTGGGCGCGAGGAAGAGCGTGGGCGGCGGCGTGGCGCTCAACGTTGGGGAAGGTGTCGGCGCCTCGTCGGTGGCACCGACCTGCGGGTCGTCAGGCGTGGCATTGGTCAGAACGATCGCCAGCATGACGCCTGCCGCCAGGGCCCCGGCGCCGGCCACGCCCGTGAAGACGGCTGCCGGCCGCCGCCACCATGGCAGCGGCGCGAAGGCACCCGACGCGATCCCGGCGCGGACGCGGGCGCCGAGGTCACGTGGCGGGGCAACGTGACGCACGCCGGCAACCAGGCGCCGCTGATCGGTGAAGGCGGCCATCGTGCTCCGACAGTCGGCGCAGCCACGGAGGTGGGCCTCCAGCTGCGCCTGCTCGACCTCGGTCAGGTCGCCGGCGAGCGAGGCGCTGATGAGCTCCTCGATCTGCGCGTGTCGGGTCATCGGGCGAACCCCTCGGCGGCCAGCGCGCGACGCATCTCGCCGCGCGCGCGGCACAGCAGCGTGCGCACCGCGCCGTAGCTCAGCCCCATCACATCGGCGATCTGCTGAGCGCTCATATCCTCGAGGTCGCTGAGCAGCAGGCATTGACGGTGGTTCGGCCGCAGACTAAACAGGGCTCGCTGCAGCCGCTCGTCGAGGGTTGCGGCCATCACCTGATCCTCCGGGCCGGGGCGGCCGTCGGGTCGGCCGTCGTAAGCAGACTGGTCCGGGCCCATCGGCGAAACAAGGCGCCGGCGGCGGATCTCATCGATGGCGGTGTTGGTGGCAATGCGATACAGCCAGGAGCGGGTTGAGGTGGCATCGGTCCTTGAGTCGAGCTTTCGGTAGGCCTTGATGAACGTGTCCTGCGTGATGTCTGCGGCGCGGTCGCGGTCGCCCACCATGCGCAGCACGTAGTTGTAGATGGGCGCCGAGAACTCTTCGAACAGATGGGAGAACTCGGCCTCGCGGGCGTCTCCACGAGGCTGGCGGCTCACGGCGAGGCCTCCCCAGGGAAGCCGGCCGGAAAGCGCCATGTGCTGCACCTCGTCCTCCGCACGCACCTCCCCTCCTCGAAGACCCTCAGACGGACACGACCCTGCATCTGTTACCGATGCCTAGCGCTGCAGGTGCTTTCGCAGCGCATCGGCCGCGAACTCGGGCGCCGCAGGATTCACCGATAGCGCCGTGGCGCGCTCGAGCCCGGCGATGACCCGCAGGCGCGGATGGACCTCCCAGTGCCAGTGGAAGGTCTGGTCCAGCCGCTCGCCGGCGGGCGCGGTGTGCAGGATCAGGTTGTACGGCGGGTCTCCCAGCGCGTCCAGCGCGTGCAGCGCACGCTGGAGCGTGGCACAGGTGTCGGCAATCGCCTCGTCATCGAGCGATGTGAAGTCGGCGGTATGCGCCCGCGGCACGACCATCATCTCGAACGCCGAGCGGCTCGCGGCGGGCGCGAAGACGATGGCGTGGTGATCCGCGAAGACGAGCCGCTCGCCATTCTCCTCCTCGGCGGCGGCCAGGCCACACCAGACGCAGGTGCGCGTCCTGATGACATGGCGTGCCCCGCCGCCGATCTCCTCGGCCACCCAGTGCGGAACGTGCGGAATGGCGTACAGCTCCATGTTGAGGTGCTGGCTGCGCGACCCGGCCTGGCGTCCGTAGCTCTGCACCGCCTGCAGGTACATCGGCTCGGCCTTGCCCTCGGCGTCCGGCTCGCGCGGCAGGTCGGCCAGCGCCCGCATCGCGTCGCGCGTGGCTCGCATGAGGGCGGCGGCGAGCTGCGGTGCCGCATCGGCCAGCCGCTCGTGGTGGCCGCGCGGCCCGACGAGGATCTCCCACGAGCCCGACGCGCGCTCCACCTCCGAGATGCTCATCTGCGCCGCGCGCTCCTTCGACGAGTCGATGCGGTGGAAGGCATCCGAGCGCAGCGGGACCCGGCGCACATGGTGCGGCGGCTCGTCGCCGGGAGCGTCGTCACAGTGGCGGCAATGCGTGCCCTCCACCGGCTGCGCCTCGATCGCGAACGCGGCCTGCTCGAACGCCCGGTCCGTGACGATCGCCGACCACCAGCCGGTGACCGGATCGCGGCGCAGCTCGAACACGTCCGCATCGTACCGCGCGCTGCGGCCCGGGATGCACTCCGCCGTTGCCGCCTGCCCGCCCAGCGGGTACGTGGCATTGGGAGCGGGCGGTGGGAGGAGCCCGCTAATCCTCGCCGGCCTCGCCCAGCACCACCCGGTCCCGCGATGGTCGCCTGCCGCGCAGGCGGGCGATCCAGCCGGGCACGTAGGGCAGGACGAGCGCCGCCAACGCGACGAGAAGGATTCCGAGCGTCAACGGCCGCGTGATGAATATGGTGAGGTCGCCCTGGCTGATCTGGAGCGCGCGCCGGAACTGCGTCTCCATGAGTGGCCCCAGGATCACTCCTAGGATCAGCGGGCCCACCGGGAAGTCATAGCGACGCATGAAGAAGCCCAGCACGCCGATGACGTACATGATCAGCACGTCGACCAGGCTGTTGGCGATGCTGTAGACGCCCAGCGTGGCGAAGACGAGGATGCCGGCATAGAGGAGCGCGCGCGGAATCGAGAGGATCTTGATCCAGAGCCGAATGAGCGGCAGGTTCAGCGCCAGCAGCATGACGTTGCCGATATAGAGGCTGGCGATGAGCGCCCAGACGAGGTCTGGCGAGTTGGTGAAGAGCAACGGGCCGGGCTGCAGGTTGTAGATCTGGAAGGCCACCAGCAGGATCGCCGCCGTGGCCGAGGTCGGCAATCCCAGCGTCAGGAGAGGCACGAGCACGCCTGAGAACGCGGCGTTGTTGGCCGCCTCCGGGCCCGCCACGCCCTCGATGGCGCCCTTGCCAAACTCGTCCTTGTGCCTGGAGAGGCGCTTCTCGACGTTGTAGCTGACGAAGGTCGGAATGTCGGCGCCTCCGGCCGGCAGGCTGCCCATGGGGAACCCGATGAGCGCGCCCCGAATCCAGGCCTTCCACGAGCGGCCCCATTCCTCGGCCGTCATCCAGATCTTGCCGCGCACCGGCACGATCTCCTCGGTGCTGTGCCGCAGCCGAGACGCGACGTACAGGGCCTCGCCGACTGCGAAGAGCCCGACCGCCACGACGACGATGTCCAGGCCGTCGCGCAGCTGTGGCACTCCGAAGGTGAGGCGCGCCTGTCCGGTGATCGGATCGATGCCGATCAGGCCGATGGACAGGCCAACGAACAGGCTGATCAACCCCCGCAGCAGTGAGCGGCCGACCAGCGCCGTGACGCTGACGAACGCGAGCACCATGAGCGCGAAGTAGTCCGACGGGCGGAAGAGCACGGCCAGCCTGGCCACGGCGGGGGCCACGAAGGTGATCGCGATGGTCGAGAGCGTGCCGGCAACGAATGAGCCGATGGCGGCCGTCGCCAGCGCGGCGCCGCCGCGCCCGCGCTTCGCCATCTGGAACCCCTCGATGGTGGTGACCACGCTGGCCGCCTCACCCGGCGTGTTGAGCAGGATCGAGGTCGTCGAGCCTCCATACATCCCGCCGTAGTAGATCCCGGCGAACAGGATGAAGGCGCCGGTGGCGTCGAAGGCGTCGTTGTAGGTCAGCGGCAGCAGCAGGGCCACCGTCAGGGCCGGACCGATTCCGGGCAGCACGCCGACCAGCGTGCCGAGTGTGACGCCGATGGCCGCGAAGAGGAGGTACTCGGGCCGGAGGGCCGTGGCAAAGCCGCCGAGGAGCTCGCCCACGACCTCCATCTACAGGATGAACTCCAGGATTCCGGCCGGTAATCGCAGGCCCAGCGCCTCGGTGAAGGCGAAGTAGATCACCACCGACAGGCCGATGCCGATCGCGAGATCACGCAGCGGCTGGCGGCTGCCGAGGATTCGCGCACCGATCGGCAGGAAGAGCGAGGTCGCGGTGATGTAACCCAGTGGGCCCAGGGCGAACGCGTACCCCACGAGCGTCAACACCATCAGGCCCACCGTGGGCCAATGCGTGGCGCTCTCCTCGGCTGCCGCCAGCTCCAGGAGGTCAGCGTCGGGTCGAACGGTGGTGCGGAGGATGAACAGGCCCGCGACGCCGATGAGGATGACTGCCACGGCCAGCGGGATGGCGGCTGGCCCCACCGCCGAGTAGCCAGCGCCCCGGGCGATCTGGAAGGTGCCGTACAGGACGACGAGCCCCAGCGCCAACAGCGCCACGCCGACCAGGCGCGGGCCGGTGGTCGAGACGCGCCGGCCTGGGCCGGCGTGGCCCTCATCGGTCATTGGATGAGCCCGATGTCGCGCAGCACCTCCTCGATGGTCGTGCGCTCCTCCTCGAGGAAGGAGCTGAACTCGTCGCCGGTCTGTACGAACTCGGTCCAGCCGTTGGACTCGAGCGCTGCCTGCCAACCTTCGCTGGCGACCATCGCATCGATCATCCCCACGATCGCGTCGCGCTCCGCATCCTCGATGCCGGGGGCCGCCACGACGCCGCGCCAGTTGGACAGCACCACGTCGAGCCCGGCCTCGCTCACGGTTGGCGCATCGATCCCCTCGATGGGCGCGTCGCTGGAGATGGCCAGGAAGCGCATCGCCCCGGCGTCGACCTGGTCGCGGAACTCGCTCACCCCGGAGACGCCGGCCGAGACGGCGCCCGACAGGATGGCCGCCAGCGCCTCGCCACCGCCGGCGTGGGCGACGTAGTTGACGCCTGACGGCTCGATCCCCGCCGCCTGGGCCATCAGGCCCACCAGGACGTGGTCGGTCCCTCCGGCCGAGCCGCCGCCCCAGCTGATCGAGGTCGGATCGGCCGTCCAGTCTGCGACCAGCTCCTCGAGGGACTGGTACGGCGACTCGGCGGCCACCGCCACCGCCACCCACTCGGTGGTCAGGCTGGCGATGGGCGTGACCTCCTCGAGGGTCACCTCTGATTCGTTGGTCAGGATGCCACCGACCATCACCTGGCCCATCACCATGAGCTGGTGCGGATCCCCTGCGTGCTGCTCGACGAACTGGGCGAGGCCGATGGTGCCGGCCGCGCCGCCGACGTTCGATACCTCCACGCTCTCGTCGATCACGCCCGCCTGCAGCGCCTCCTGCATGGCGCGCGCGGTGCTGTCCCAGCCGCCGCCTGGATCGGCCGGCGCCATGATCTCGAGCGTGCCGGTCGGGTAGTCGGCCGCCGCGCCATCGCCGTCACCGGCTGGCGCGCAGGCAGCGGCGACCAGGAGCAGGGCTGCTGCGAGCGCAGCCGGTACGGTGCGCCGGCACTGGTCGAGCGATCTGCGGATCATCGCCTCTCTCCTCCATCGGCTGCTGTGCTCGGGACCGCCAGTGTAGCCCCGCTGTCGAGGACTTCCGATATGCTGACGAGGCCCTGATGGACGGTCCCTTCGTCGGGTTCGCCTACATCGCTGCCCGCCGATCGCGGATCGCCGCCCGCGCGGAGCGCGGGTCGGGGTCAGCGCGCATCGTGCTGCGCGGCCGGCGCACCTTCCGACTGAGCCGGCTCAGTCGCCCTCCCAGCCCCTCGGCGGCTCCTGCGCCTTCCACTCGTCGCGAAGCAGGCCCATGACGTGCACGTCGTGGTGCTCGGCGCGCGCGAAGTGGGCGCGGCGCAGCGTACCCTCGTGGACGAAGCCGGCCTTCTCATAGGATCGACGGCCCCGCTCGTTGCCGGCGTAGACGTGGAGCTGAATGCGCTCCAGGCGAAGCTCGCCGAAGCCGAAGTCGCAGATCGCGCGCAGCGCATCGGTTCCGTAGCCCTTGCCCCACTCGTCCTTCTCGCCGATCGCGATCCCGAACTCGGCGCTCCCGTTCTCGAGGTCGAGGCCATGGAGGCCGATGGTGCCGATGGCGTGGCCGTCAGCCAGCAGGCAGATGACGAAGAGGTAATCGGTCTTGCCCTGGTTGGCGAGCATGCGGTCGAACCAGCCTTCCTCCGCTGCCTGGCTCATCGGCGCGCGCATGGCGAGATTGCGCAGCACGTCGGCATCGTTGAACCAGCGCACGAAGCTCGGCACATCGTCGCGCTCGGCCGGGCGCAGATAGACGTGCTCGCCGCGGATGATCGGCGTTCGGCTGTCGTTCATCGGTCCATCCGCTAGGCTTCGAAGCTCCCGAGCCCGAGTCTACCAAGGAGGACCGATACCGATGGCCGCCGTCCGTACCGCAACCGTCACCTGGTCCGGCGACCTTGCCACTGGCAGCGGCACTGCCAGCGCCGGCACCAGCGGGCTCTTCACCGATCTGCCCGTCTCGTGGGCGTCGCGCACCGAGGCGCCCGGTGGCCGAACCTCGCCTGAGGAGCTGTTGGCCGCCGCCCACGCCTCGTGCTATGCCATGGCGCTGTCCGGCGGCCTGGCTCGCGCCGGCACGCCGCCCGAGCACCTCCACGTCGAGGCGGAGGTGACCTTCGACAAGGTCGGCGATGCGTGGCGCGTGGTCTCCTCGCGGCTGATCGTGCTCGGCAGGGTTCCGGGCGCCACGCACGATGGCTTCTCCGCCGCCGCCGAGACGGCCAAGGACGGCTGCCCGATCTCCCAGGCCCTGCGTGGCAACGTCGAGCTCTCCGTGGAGCCAACCCTCGAGGAGTAGGTTCAGCGGATGGCGTCGAGGATCTCGGGGGCGAGGCCGGCGTAGCGCTCGAGGAACTCCACGCGCTCGCGCTTGAAGCGTTCCACCCACGCACGGTACGCATCCAGGCGGCCGGTCCGCTCGTAGAGGCGCCTTGGCTGAAGCTTCTCCGGATCCGATACGCCGGGGACCGCTGATGCGACCTCGTAGCCGAAGTCGGGATCGCCCTCCCAGGTGATCGTCCCTTCGGCGATGGCCTCCACGATGGCGCCCGAATCCTCGATCGCGATCTTTTTCGAGGCATCGTCCTCATCGGTCCCGCCGACGCGGCCGGTGTTGAGCAGATAGACCTCGAAATCGGTTGAGGCCATGAGCTCCAGGAAGCGGTTGGCCTGCATCTCGTCGCGCAGCGGGAAGAACGGGTTCGTCCCGGGCACGCGCAGCGCCTTGCCCTCCTCGGCGGCGCCGCCGGCCGAGGTGCCCTGCGTCTCGCCGAGCATGAAGTAGGCGGCCGCCTGCTCCGGCGCCAGGCGTGCGACGCCGGGGATGATGTTGTCGTTGCGATTCAGGATCAGCAGGTAATCGACCGGGCCGATCTCGCGCGGGTCGCGCCAGATGCCCAGCGACTCCATGGGAAACGTCGCGCGGCCGTTCTTGGTGTACGAGGTGTCGAAGAAGTCGACATCGCCGCCGGCCTTGGCCTGCGAGACGTTCTCGAGGTAGGCGTCCGGCTTGACGACCGCGCCGTGGATCGCCGGCTCGTGCCGTGGATCGAGCCCGAACGTCTTGGCGAAGCAGCCGTTTTCGGTCCCGACCACGTGGCCGCCGGGGAAGAGGCCGATGAAATCGTCCTGCACCGGCTGCGAGTCGTTCTGTCGGGTAAAGGTCGTGGTGGTCTTGCCCGTGCCCGAGAGGCCGATGATGAGCATCGTCTTCTCGCCGCCGTCGGTCGGGATCACCTTGCAGCCGGCGTGCATGGCGAGGCCGCCCGCGGCATACACGCGCTCGTTCCACATCCGCAAGCCGCCCTTCTTGGACTCGCCGAAGTAATCGGAGTTGAAGACGCGGCTGATGCCGGCCTCCAGGTCGACCGCGATGAGTCGCTCGTCGGGATAGCCGGGCATCGGCAGGTTGGGCGTGTAGATCATCACCAGCTCCGGCTCCCACTCCTCGCCGGCCGAGTCGGGCGGGAAGTACAGGTGGCGCTGCATACCGGCGATGTTGGCGTTGGCCTCCTCGATGTACAGGCGCGCCCGCGCCCGATACTTCGGGTCGTTGCCGATGTACCCGTCCACCACGACCATTGGCTGCCGCGCGATGTGCTCGTCCTGCAGGCCGGCCACGCGCTCGTACTCGTCGCGCCTGATGGACTTGCCGGTGGTGATCGACGGGTCGTCGGTGACGAGATAGGTCGAGCCCGCGGACCGGCTGGTCGCGCGGGTCTGGACGTTGTAGTTGCCGAAGCTGGTGCGCCGCGCCTGCGGCATGCGACTGGTCAGCTCCTGCAGCTCCTCGGCGGAGGGATTGAATCGGACCGATGCGCCTGTGGCCAGGCGCTCTCCCTTCGGACCAAGGGGCGCAGCCGCTGCTGGCGGGTCGGCGAGCATGCTCATGACGGCTGGATCTCCTTTGCTCGGGGCGGGTCGGGCGGAGCGAAGCCGGTGCCGGGCGGGCGCCGGAACGCGAATGTTCACCCAGATCGTACCAAGATCCGCTCCGCGAGCGGCCGATCAGACGCCCTCGAACGGCGCCGGATAGACGATTCGCCCGTTGGATACCACGTCCGCGCCCGGTCGATCGCGGACCTGGAAGATGTCGTCGGGAACGTCGTAAGGGCCGCTGATGCCGGACTCGGTCGCCGCGCGAAACCCGAATCGACCGAAGAAGGCGGGACTGCCGAGGACGACCGTGATCCGCTCATCGCGCCCGTCGGCCTGCTCGAGCACGGCTCGGACGAGGGCGCTGCCGATCCCCTGGTCGCGGTACGGCGCCAGCACCGCGACCGGCGCGAGCGCCAGGACGTCGCGTCGCTGCTGGTCGTCGGCCTCGGGCTCGAAGGAGACGAGGCTGACCAGGACGTGGCCGAGCACGCTGCCGTCGCCGGTGACGGCGACGAGCGAAAGCTCCGGGATGAAACCGGCCGACGAGCGCACCGCGTCGACGAGCTCCGCTTCGGCCGGCGTCGGGAAGCACGACCGGTGCAGCTCGTTGATCTGGTCGAGGTCGATCGGCTGCTCGGGGCGGATCGCCCATGCCGGGCTCTCGACCTCCGGCTCCGGCAGGGAGGCCATGTTCATGGAACTCAACGAAGCACGTTCCGCGCCAAGGTGGCGCGTCAGCCGCCGATGCCGGTGAGTGCCCACAGGTCGCCGAACCGCGCCGCGCCATCCCTGCCGCCGAAGAGCAGCAGCCGGCCGCGGGCGGCGTCGCGAATGAGCTCGGCGCCCGCCCGCCCAGCCGGACCTTCGCCGGCGACCTCCATCGCGATCGCGCCGTCCGACCCGTCGTCGAAGCGCCACAGGTCGGCAAGGTATCCCTCTTCGAGGTCCTGTCCTCCGAACACGACGGTGGCGCCGTCCAGCCGCGTCCTCGCGTACAGGTTGCGATCCGGCGGCAGCGTGCCCTCGCGCCTGGTCCATGCCCCGTCCTGCAGCGCCCACAGGTCGCCGAGCGCCGTCACCCCGGTCGTCTGGCCGGCATACAGGGCCAGTCTTCCGTCATCGGTCCACCAGCAGCCGTGGAGGCAACGATCGACCGGACGGCCGCCGTCGGCGGGCGTCTCATCGGTCCAGGTGCCGGACGTGAAGTCGTAGGCGACCGTGTCGGAGAACCGCCCCTGGTCCGACGTGAAGCCGTGGCTGATCCAGAGCCGTCCGTCGGTGCCGATGTCCGCGCAGCTTCCGTAGCGCTGGGCGGGCACGGCGCCGGCCGCCGGAAGCTCGGTCCAGGCATTCGTCTCGGGCGCGTACGACCACAGGTCATTGAAGAAGGTGGTCCCGGCCTGCCCGAAGACGATGACCAGGCCGATGCCCTCCACCCACTCCGCCTCGTGCCCGAAGCGCGCCGCCGGCGCCGGCGCCGGAGCCGGCAGCTCCGACCAGGCATCCGCGGCCAGGTCGTAGGCCCACAGGTCGCCGAAGACGGTGTCGCCGTCGCGCCCGCCGAACAGGTAGGCGATCTCCCCAGTGCCGTCGACCGTCCACGTGTGATCCTCGCGCGCCGTCGGGCCGCCCGCGACCGTGAGCTGCGCCCACGACGCGGGCTCCGGCGCCGCCTCAACGGTGGGTGAAGGACCCGGCGTGCCGCTGGCGGTCGCCATCGGCTGCTCGGTGGAGGTCGGGCTCGGGCGCTCGGTGCCGCCCGTCATCGGCGCAGACGGCGAGGCGCCCGGCTGGCTGCAGGCGGCCAGGAGGAGGAGGAGGACGAGAAGCGCAACGCGGGCCGGCATGTGACCCGCACCATAGCAATGGCCCCATGACGGACCGATGACGGCCGGCTCCCCGGCCGCAACGTGTCAGCCGCGTGCCTCGGGCGCGAGATGCCGATACAGCTCGGGGCGCCTGTTGCTCAGGGCAGGCTCCTGGTCGCGCTCGGCGGCGCCCTGGCGCAGGTCGACCTCGGCGATGATCGTCCCGGTGGCGTCACTGACGGCCTCAGCCACGACCTCGCCGCGAGGGTTGACGATCATGCTGCGGCCGCACCACGTGGTCACCCCGTCGTCTCCGACCAGGTTCGCGGCAGCCACGAACACCTGGTTGTCCTGCGCGCGGGCCCGAGTGCGCAGCTCGAGGAGATACTCGTAGCCCACCGGCACGGCCGATGGAATCGCGACCAGCTCGGCGCCACGCAGCGCGAGCTCTGTGAAGACCTCGGGGAACGCGTGCTCGAAGCAGATCGCCAGGCCAACCCGCATCGCTCCCAGCCCGGCGACGACGAGCTCCTCCCCAGACGCGAAGTAGCGACGCTCGGCCGGGTACAGGTGCGTCTTGCGGTAGCGTCCCACGAGGTGCCCTTCAGCTCCGATCACGAGGGCCGTGTCATAGACCTGCCCGTCGGCGCGCTCGAGGATCGTGCCGATGACGCCGACCCCTGCGTCGGCCGCGGCGCGGGAGAGACGGCGCACCGTCGGGCCATCCGGGATCGGCTCTGCCATTGCCGCGTGCTCGAAGCCCTCGCGGCGGTATCCGGTGCTGAACAGCTCGGGGAAGATGACCAGCTCGGCGCGGCCGGCAAGCGAGTGGATCATGGCTTCCGCATCCGCCAGGTTCGCCTGCAGCTCGCCCACGCGCGGCGCGGTCTGCGCCACCGCCACCCTGGCGCTCACGCGATCGTCTCCGCGGCCTCGCCGATCGCCTCGCCGCTGGAGCGGCGGATGACCAGCTCGGTGGGCAGGACGATGCGCGCCGTCTCGACGCGCCGTCCTTCGATGCGATCGATCACCATCCGAGCCGCGAGCCTGCCGAGCTGCTCGCGCGGCTGGCGGACCGCCGTCAGCGGGACAGACAGCACGGCGGCCGGCGGGTCGTCATCGAAGCTCGCGACGGCGAGCTGGTCCGGCACGCGCAGCCCGAGCTGCTCGGCGGCCTCGAGCACGTCGGCCGCAAGGTAGTCGTGCAGCGTGAAGACGGCGGTCGGTTGCTGGCGCTCGAGGAAGCGGGCGATGCGCGTGGCATGGCCCTTCACGCCGGCGGTGACGTCCCGCGGCCAGCGGATCGTGACCGCGAGCTCCGCGCACACCAGGCGGTCGTCGGCCGGGATGCCGTGCGCGAGCAACGCCTGCTCGTATCCCTGGAGCCGCTCGGCGACGGAGGTCGTGGTCAGGTTGTCGGTGCTGACGAAGGCGATGCGCCGATGGCCGAGCTGCGCCAGATGGGATACCGCCGCGTAGGCGCCGCCCACGTTGTCCGGCTGGACGGCGTCAATCGCCAGCCCGACCAGGTGCCGGTCGATGAGGACGACCGGGAAGCCTGTCTCGACGAGATGGGCGAAGAGCGACGGATCCGGCTCGTAGTCCACCGGGTACACGACCAGGCCGCTCGCGCCCTCGTCCAGGATGCGATGGATGCGTCCTGCCTGCTGCTCGCGCGTCGATCCGCCACTGCCAACGAGCATGGCGTATCCGCACGAGTGCAGCTCATCCTCGAGCCAGCCGAGAAGATCCGGCACGTAGGGCTGGGCCACCGATGGGACCACCACCCCGACCACGCGTCGGCGGGCCTCGGGCCGGTTCGGGGATCCGTGCGTCACGAAGTTGCCGCGGCCCGGAACGGCCTCGATCAGCCCGTCGTCTCGCAGGGCGCGCAGCGCCTGGCGCAGCGTGCCGCGGCTCACCCCGAGCCGGGTGGCGAGATCGGTCTCGGCCGGCAGGCGCGTGCCCGGGCCGTACCGGCCCTGCTCGATGGCCGCCGTCAACGCGCTCGCGATGCGGCGGTGGGCGGGAAGGCGCTCGGACGGCGGCGCAGGATCCCCGGTGCTCATGGGCGCAGTATAGACCGCGCTGGCCGAGAGGCAAGCATGGTTGCTTCCTGTGTTCGCGTCCCTCTGGCATCCGGCCTCGACAGGCGGTATAGTCCGGCCTATACTGCCGTTCCAAGAGAACACCGCTGCGCATAGGGAGGGCGATCATGGCTCGTGGCTCGACGTCCCGGCGGCCGTTGCAGGCACTGTCGCTGGCTCTGTTGCTCATCGTGACGGCTTGCACCGGGGGCAATGGCACCAGTCCTCCGCCGGCCGACGGAGTGGATGGCGACGTATCGGGCAGCATCAGGGTGGTGCACGCCTGGGCCGGCGCCGAGGGGGAGGCCTTCCAGGCCGTGGTAGATGGATTCACCGACGCCAACGACGTCGAGGTCGACCTGGTCCAGATTCCGTTCGACGAGCTCAACTCGCAGATGGTCCAGCAGTTCGCCGCGGGCACGCCGCCCGATGTCGTCAGCACGCTGCCCGGCCTGATTCACTCGCTGGCGGCGCAGGACCTCCTGATGCCGATCGACGACGTGTGGGATCGGTGGGTCGCAGACGGCGAGTACTCGGAGGCCTTCCGCACGATCGCGTCGCACGAGGGCACGGCCTACGGCGTCTTCTTCAAGGGCAACATCAACGGGCTGATCTGGCATCGCAATGACACGCTCGACGAGCTCGGCATCAGCCAGCCGGGCAGCTGGGAGGAGTTCACCGCCGCGCTCGACGACATCCAGGCCGATGGCACATACCAGCCCTTCGCGGTGGGCGCGGCAGACGTCTGGGTGCCGACGCAGTGGAGCGATGCGTTCGTGGCCAAGGTTGCCGGGGCCGAGGTGTTCAACGGCCTGATCGACGGCTCGGTGAGCTGGGACGACCCCGCGGTCGTCGACGCCTTCACCCAGTTCAGCGACTTCATCCAGGCCTACTGGCCGGACGACGCGCTCAACGTTGGCTTCACCGACGCGAACTGCGCCTGGGCCAGCGAGGGCCAGGCGGTCTACCAGAACCAGGGCGCCTTCGTCAACCTGACCACGCCGGCCAACTGCGGCGAGGAGCTTGACCCCGAGAGCGACTTCACGTTCTTCGAGATGCCTGCTCCGAACCCTGATTTCGGCGACGTGCGCTTCGTGTCCGGCGATCTCTTCAGCGTGGCACAGGCGACCGACAACCCGGATGCGGCCACGGCGTTCGTGGCCTACCTGGGCTCCGCCGAGGCGCAGGCGATCTGGGCCGAGCGCGGGGGGTTCATCGCGCCGAACGCCACGACCGATACCTCGGTCTATCCCACGGAGAACGACCGCAAGGCGGCCGAGCTGTTCACCGCGGGCACCGCGGTGTACGACCTCGACGATGCCATCGGCGGCGAGATCCAGTCGGTGGAGCGGGAGGAGCTCGCGAACCTGATCGGCTCGGGCGACGTGGATGCCTTCATCCAGGCCATGGTCGACGTGACCGAACGGGTGCGCGGCGGCTGAGCCGACTCGGCATCATCCGTCCATGGCCGAGACCGTGGCGGTCGAGCGGAGGCAGGGAGGCGGAGGACGGCGGATCGCCTATCTCTTCGTCCTCCCCGCCGCGCTCGTCTTCGCGCTGTTCTACCTGTGGCCGGCGTTCAACACGATCGTGTCGAGCCTCTTCACGTGGAGCATCCTGGCACCGTGGCAGGTGGCGGATCCGGGCTCATGGCGCTTCGCCGGCCTGGACAACTACGCCGATGTCCTGACCGACGGCCGGTTCTGGAATGCGGCGCTGAACACCGCCGTCTGGCTGGTCCTGTTTCCGGTGATCGCCACGTTCCTGTCGCTGGCCCTGGCGATCCTGGTGTGGGAGGTGGGACATGCCGCGCGCGCCTACCGCACCGTGTTCGTGCTGCCGATGACGGTCTCGCTCACCGCGGCCGGGGTGCTGTGGGTCCTCGTCTACAACCCTGACTTCGGCGTCCTGCCTGCCGCGCTGCGCGCAGTGGGCCTCGAGGGCGCCACCCTCGATGCGGGACCCCTCCAGCTGCGCCTCACCGACTGGCTCTCCGATCCGGGATCGCTGGCTCTGGGACCCGTGACCATCGACCTCGTCAACCTCTCGGCGATCATGCCTGCCATCTGGGCGCTGACCGGGTTCGGCGTCATCAGCTTCACCGCGGGGCTCACCGCGATCAGCCCCGAGCTCATCGAGGCGGCCCGGGTGGAGGGTGCCAACCGTTTCCAGGTCGCACGCCACGTGGTGGTGCCGCAGCTGCGCGGCGCCATGGTGATCGTGGCGGTGGTCTTCATCATCTACGCGCTGCGCACGTTCGACGTGGTGTGGGTCACCACGCAGGGCGGCCCCGGCACGGACTCGGAGGTCGTGGCAATCCTGCTCTGGCGCGAGGCGCTCGCCTTCTTCGACACACCATCGGCGGGGCATGCGACGGCCATCGCGGTCCTGCTCAGCGCCGTGATGGTGATCGGAGCCTACCCGTACCTGCGCCGGCTGCTGCGGGAGGCGCCGGGATGAGCGGACGGCTGCGCGCGGTCGGATCGATCTGGTGGATCTATCTGCTGCTGAGCGTCCTGTCGATCCTGTGGCTGGTGCCGGTCATGACCGTAATGATGACTGCCGTGCGGCCGCTCGGCGAGATCCGCGGCGGGTGGTGGGACATCGCCGGCGCGAGCTTCACGCTCGATAACTTCGTGGGCGCCTGGTCGGAGGCCGATCTGGGCTCAAAGGCGATCAACAGCCTGATCATCACCGGCTTCAGCGTTGCCTCGACGGTGGGCGTGGGGTCGCTGGCGGCATACGCGTTCGTGCGGCTGCGCTTCACCGGCCGCGGGCTGCTCTATTTCCTGCTCATCAGCACCATGATCGTGCCGGTCCAGATCATCCTCATCCCGCTGCTGCCGTGGTTCCGGACCCTCGGCTTCGCGGAGGGCACCTGGCAGCCGTTCCTGGGGATGGTCCTGGTTCACACCGCCTTCGGCCTGGGCTGGGCGGTCTTCATGATGGGCGCCTTCATGGCCGATGTCCCGAAGGAGCTGACCGAGGCCGGCCAGATCGACGGCGCCGGGCACTTCGAGATCTTCCGCCGCATCGTGCTGCCGCTGGCCCTGCCGGGGATCGTCAGCTTCGCGATCATCGACTTCGTGTTCGTCTGGAACGACCTGCTGCTGGGACTGACCCTGCTCGATGCCGACCACGCGCCGCTGACGGTGGGCATCGCCAACCTGCAGTCGGCTCACCTGGCGCAGCAGGACGTGATCAGCGCCGGTGCGCTGCTGGCCATCCTTCCGCCCCTCGTGCTGTTCGTTGCGCTGAACCGCTACTACGTGCGCGGCCTCTTCTCTGGCGGCGTCAAGTAAGCGGTCCCCGGCCCCCGAGCAGTGGCTGCTTCCCGTAATGCTCGCCTGCTGCAACTTATCCGAGCACCCGGCGCGTCGCGATCCACTCTCCGAGGCTCTCCGAGGCCGCAGCTTCGGTTAGTGCTCCGCTACGGGCACATTGATCCGATGTGACCGCCGCCGCATGCCGTCCCTACTCCGATAAGTTGCACACGCGCGGCAAGCGCCACCAGGCGAGCGAAGCCGGGAGAGGCCGCAGGCATGTTGACCCCACTCCGCGCAGAGTGGGCTTCCCGCGGCGTCGTATAGTGGAATCCATGGGGGACCGCCCACGATCTCCAGACGCCAACGGCGGTGCGCCGAGCAGGCCGGCGCGCCCGGAGCAGAGCCTCGACGATCGACTCATCGAATCAGAGCGCCGATTCAGCGAACAGGCCGTGCTCGAGGAGGCGCTGCGCCGCCAGTCGCTCGAGCTGGCGCGGCAGATGGAGTCCCAGCGGCGCCTGCTCGCCATCAACGAGAAGCTGCTCTCGATGCGCGACTCGCGCGAGGTGCTCGAAACCATCGCGGCCAGCCTCAAGCAGGTGGTCAGCTACGACAACCTCGGCATCTACCGCGTCGACCGCGAGGCGCAGGTGCTGCGCCCCGTCCTGGCCCGCGATCGGAATGCGACCGAGGTGCTCGCCTACCCGGTGCCCTTCGGCAAGGGCCTGATGAATTGGGCGGTATCGCACCAGGAGCCGCTTCTCATCAACGACGCATTGAGTGACCCGCGCGCGATCCAGATCCCGGACACGCCCTTGGAGCCGGAGGCGATCGTGATCGTGCCGCTGGTCGTGGAGGGCGAGGTGTTGGGCGCACTCAACATCGGGCGCGTGGGGCGGGAGGAGGTCGCGTTCAGCGACACCGATTTCGAGCTGGTCCAGCTGTTCGCCAGCCAGGCCGCGATCGCCGTCGCCAACGCCCGCCTGTACGACGAGCTGCAGGAGTCGGAGCGCCGCTACCGGTATCTCGTCGACCACTCGCCGGATATCGTCTGGTCGGTCGACGCCGAGGGACGCCTCACATTCCTCTCGGATTCCCTCCATGAACGAACCGGCTGGCAGCCGGCCGATCTCCTGGGCCGCCACTTCGGGATCCTGACCGATGCCGAGGCCCGCCCCGAGGCCGACGCCGCGTTCCGCCGCATGCGCGAGCAGCCGGGCAAGGAGCAACGCCTGCGCATCGAGCTTCGGCTGAAGGGCAACCGTCGCGCGCCGGTGGAGATCACGATGATCGGGAGCGAGGTGGACGGACGATTCACCGGCGCGCACGGAGCGGTCCGTGACGTGACCGAGCGTGAGCGTCTCGAGCTCTCGCTGCGCGAGCAGGCAGGGGAGCTGGCCGCTTCGGCCGAGCGCGCCAACCTCGCCCGCGAGCTTCACGACTCGGTGACGCAGGCGCTGTTCTCCATCGGCCTCACCCTGCGCAGCCTCGACCTCCTTCTGGAGACCGATGTCGACGCCGCGCGCACGAAGCTCATCGAGCTGCGCGAGCTTCAACGCGACGCGTTGTCCGAAATGCGCTCGCTCATCTTCGAGCTGCGGCCGACGGACCTGGAGCAGGAAGGGCTGACCGCCGCCCTCCGCAGCCATGCATCCGCCGTCCAGGGACGCACCGGGTTGTCGGTCAGCGTCGACGCGGAGCTCCCGTCCCGGCCCGGGCTCGAGATCGAGGAGGCCCTCTATCGCATCGCCCAGGAGGCGCTGCACAACGTGGTGAAGCATGCCAACGCCGGCGAGGTGCAGATCGGCCTCAGCGCGAACGGCGGCACCGTGTGCCTGACGGTTGCCGACGACGGCATCGGGTTCGATCCGGACTCGGTCGCTCGGGGACACATCGGCCTCATCGGCATGCGCCAACGGGCGGATCAGATCGGGGCCGAGCTGAGGATCAGCAGCACGGTGGGCGCCGGGACGCGCGTGGAGGTGTCCGCGCCGGCGGGGGATTGAGGGCGAGGATGGAGCGGGAGACGAGGCTCGAACTCGCGACATCCACCTTGGGAAGGTGGCGCTCTACCAACTGAGCTACTCCCGCCCGCGAGCCGGTCCGATCATAGCGCGGCACCGTCGCCGCGTCACTCGGACACGATGCGCTCAGCTCGCTGCGGCGCGGGCGGCCAGCTGGCGCAGGGCCCGATTCGGGTCGCGGCGCCACGGCGGGTAGTGGGACAGCGCGATCGTCTCCACATCGAGGGCGGCAAGGCGGTCGATGGTCGCGCAGGCCTGGGCGTAGTCATGGCTGAAGAGCGAGCTGGCGTATGTCAGGCGCCCGCGGATCACCTGCAGCACGTCGCCGGTGAACAGCAACCGATGGCGCTCGGCGTACAGGCAGATGCTGCCCGGCGTGTGGCCCGGGGTGTGGACCACGCGCAGGCCGCCCAGGACCGGGATGACGTCTCCATCCTCGACCGGCTCGGCGTCCGCCGGTGTCCGGGTCATGTAGGCGATCATGCGGTTGTGGCGGGCGACGCCGTCATCGGTCCGTGTCATGACCTGTCGCAGGCTCAGGCGCAGGCCGGCGAGGTCGGCGGGGTGCATGAGGACCGATACGTGCTCGCGGTCACGGACCAGCTCGTGGAGGCCGCCGATGTGATCAGGGTGGCCGTGCGTGCACACGATGCGCTCGACATCGTCCAGCGAACGCCCGATCGCGCGCAGACGGCGCTCGATCGCGCGCCGCGCGCCGATCATGCCGGCATCGATCAGCGTGACGCCCTGGCCCGGCTCGGCGATCAGGAAGGTGTCGGCGCCCAGCAGCCGCACCTGGTGGACGCCGGGGGCGATCTCCATCGTCGGAAGATCATACGGCCGCTCGGCGCGGCGGCTCTACCGCAGCCAGAAGAGCCAGATGGCGTCGGCGACGCCCACGACCGCCCAGAAGCCAATGATCAGCGTGGGCCTGCGCAGGATGCATTTCGACCAGCTCACGCCCAGCGTGATGGAGCGCGCATAGAGGCCGATGGCGACCACGGACACCAGCAGCACGAAGACCGGCGGCGTCAGGACCCAGGCGATCAGCCCGGTCGTCCCCATCTTGCAGAACGTGAAGGCCGCCTTCTCCCACTTCTCGGCCGGCGTCAAGGGCGGGCGGGCGAGCGCGGATGCGGAGACGTGGCCGGCGACGGTGCTCATGGCCGCGCGCTCGAGACGAGCCCGTCGAGCTGGACCAGCTGGCGAGCCCCCACCTGGCCGGCAGACGTCCGCTGCCGCAGCGAGCCGAAGAGCTGGCGCGCGCAGAACGGGATGCGCACCGGGTCCGAATCGCCGTCCACCGAGCCGACGTGCACGCAGCACTGCTGCAGGCGCTCGATGTTGAGCGTCCAGGCGTCCATGAAGCTCTTCACGCTCAGGCGCTTCGTGCGCCGTCCGACTTCCGCCGCGGCTCCGGCCCGTCCGCCACGCACATAGCCGCCGACGCTGCGGAAGAATCCCGACAGGCCGATGTCGCAGGCCTCGCAGATATTGACGAGGTAGTCGACCAGCTCGGGGCGGCTGACCGTGGTCGTCTCGCTCATCATGCCGATGAGCGCCTCCCACAGCCCGTCGTCGGCCGCGATGCGGTTGCCCACCAGGCCCAGGTTGGCCCTCAGCCGCTCGAGCCCCACCAGGCTCGGGATGGACCGATGCCGCCCGTCGTCGCCGCGCACGAAGTAGGTGATGGCGCAGCAGTCGGGGTGGCTGCAGGGCAGGGCGATGAAGTCCTCGGCGCCGGCGCGGCCGTTCGACTGCGGCCCGATGCGCTTGAGCACCCCGGTGGTCGTCATCCGACGCATCGGGTCAATGGCGTTCGAGCGGCCGGAGCCGAAGACGGGCTGGTAGGCGACGCCGGCGATGAAGTCGGTGTCGAAGGCGTACTCGGCCACGCGCCCGATCTCGTGGTCGTTGACGCCGTCGGCGACGACCATGACCAGGGTGGTGAAGATGCCGGCATCGGTCAGGCGCCGAATGGCGGCCTCCTTCATGTGGCGCAGGTCCTCGCCGCGGTGGTGCAGGTGGGTGGCGAGCTCGAAGCCGTCGAACTGGAGGTAGACCTCGACCCGGTCGCGCAGGTCGGCCAGGGCGGCCAGGAAGGCGTCGTCGCGCGCCACGCGGATGCCGTTGGTGTTGAGCAGGACGCGGGTCACCTTGCGAGCTGTGGCCTCGCGGATGATCTCGACGATCTCGGGGTGCACCGTGGGATCGCCGCCGGAGAGCATGAGCACGTCGATCTTCCCGCCTTCGCGCTCGATAGACGCGTCGAGGGTGCGCAGGATGTGCGGCAGTCGCGCATAGCGGCCGATCCCCGGGCCCGACTCGGCGAAACAGGTCGGGCAGCGCAGGTTGCAGTTCTCGGTGACGTCGACGAGGAGGATGCAGGAGTGCTGCGTCTGGAGCTCGCCCAGACCCTGGCCGTAGCCCATCGGGATGGGCAGCACGTTATCCGGCGTATCGGGGATGATCTCGCGGGTCGGCACGCGCCACTGCTGCAGGTACTCCCACAGCTCGTAGTCCTCGTCGTAGAGGCTGACCACCTCGCCGTGCCCGCGACGGCAGTGGCGGCGGAGGTAGACCGATCCGTCCTGCAGCACGAGGTTGCCCTGCAGGATGTCGGTGGCATAGTCGACCTCGCGGTCGGGTTCCTCGGTGAAGCATCGGCCGCAGACGGTCAGCACCATCCGCAGCGGGGTGTAGGGTCGGAGCGGAAGTGCGGTGGTCATATCAGCACCGGTCCACTCATTGCCATACACGTCCCGCCGAGCAGGAGGGCGGAGATGAGCGGCGCCACCAGGGCCACGGCCATGCCCCGACCAAGAAGCGCGCGACCGATCAAGCCTGATAGCCCCAAGCCGATCAGCAGCACCACGCCCAGCACCACCACCACGATCCAAACGTAGTCCGCGCTCGTCGCTCCCAGCAGGAGCCAGACGGTGGCCACCGCCAGGGCGGCCACGTGCAGGCCGATCGCCCACCGCCAGAATCGCGATCGAATGGCGCGGGCCTCAGCCAGCTGAGGCCCACGCGCCTCCATCTCACGTAGCGCCGCGTCGATCTCGGCCGGGTCGTGCCCGGCCGCGATCAGCTGCTTCCGCAGCGCCTCGGTGGTGTACTTGGATCCATGCTCGCGCAGGTACGCCTCGATCTCGGGTCGCATGTGTCTATCTCCCTTCCATGGCGATCAATGGTTGCGGCTTCGGGACGTGGTACACGCCGCCTCGCAGCTGTCGCGCGAAATGCAGAAGCAGGAGCGCGACGAGCGGGATGAGGACGAGCTGCGGCCCGGTGAGGCCCAGCGCCTGCACCTCGTTGCCGCGCACGAACTCGACGCCGAAGCGGAAGAGGCCGTAGGCGAGCAGGTAGGCCTTGAGGGTGTCGCCGCGGACCGGGAGCAGCGGTCCACGCGCGGCGATCACTCCGAAGGCGGCGGCGTGGAAGCCGATCTCGTACAGCATGCTGGGGTGCATCGGTCCGTCGCAGCCAGGGCAGCGCGGGAAGGCCGCGGCGGTGGAGGCGTCGACGGTCATCGCCCACGGCAGGTCGGCCGGCGTGCCCAGCGGCAGCTCCGACAGGAAGCAGCCCACGCGGCCGATGGCGAGGGCCAGCGGGATGGCGGCGGCGTAGTAGTCGCCGGTCGAGACGGTGTAGCCAAGGGCGCGCTTGGACAGCACGATCGCCAGGTACCCGCCGGCCAGGCCGCCGATGATGCTCTTCGGCCCGTGGGTCAGCACGTAGCTCAGCGGCAGGCCAGCGGCGGCCACGTCGCCGATCGCCTCCCAGCTGGTCAGCAGGCGCGCGCCGACGGCGCCGCCCAGCAGCGCGCTCAGGCTGATCACAACGATGCGCGAGCCGAGCATGCCGTCGCGGCGGAGCGCGCGGTAGTAGAGGGTGAAGCCGGCGACCAGGCCGAGCACGGTGAAGGCGTCGTGGGTCGCGATCGTCAGCGGGCCGATCTCGGCGAGGATCGGATGCACGGCCCGACCCTACGGCAGGCGCCCTGCGGTCAGACTGCGGCGCTGTTCAGCAGCCGTCGATACGAGTCGTAGCGCCCCTCTGAGATCGCGCCGGACTCGACGGCGGCGCGTACGGCGCAACGCGGCTCGTGCAGGTGGCTGCAATCATTGAACGCGCAGCCGCCGAGGAATGGCCGGAACTCGACGAAGCACCAGGCGAGCTCGGTGGACGGGATCTGCCACAAGCCCAGCTCGCGGATGCCGGGCGTATCGGCCACGAAGCCGCCCTCGACGGGATGCAGCTCGGCCACCGAGGTCGTGTGCCGGCCCTTGCGCAGCGCCTCGCTGACGTCGGCCGTCGCCAGGCGCAGTCCGGGCTGGATGAGGTTGAGCAGCGTTGACTTGCCCACGCCTGACGGGCCGGCAACGATCGACAGGCGGCCCGCCAGACGCTGCCGGAGATCGTCGACCCCGTCACCGGTCCGGGCGCTGGCATACACGACCTCGTAGCCGATGGACCGATACGGCTCGAACATGCGCTCGGGCTCGTCGGCGCCGACGAGGTCCACCTTGTTGGCCACGACGATCGCCTCGATCTCGTTCTGCTCGGCCACGACCAGGAAGCGGTCGACCAGCCGGGGGTTCGGCGGCGGATCGGCGCAGGCGAAGACCGCCACGACGAGGTCGAGGTTGGCGACCATCACGTCCTCGCGCCATGAGCCGCGCGGGCCGGGCTGGCGGCGGCTGAAGCGGCTGCGTCGCGGAGCGACCTCCTCGATGATGCCGGTCCCTTCGGGAAGCAGGCTGACCCTGACGCGGTCGCCGATGACGGCCAGGTCGCTCGACTGGCGCGTTCTCTTGAGCAGGCCGCGGATGCGGCACTCGACGAGCTCCGACTTCCCGTCCAAAGCGACGGTGTAGAAGCCGGATCGAGCGCGCAGCACGGTTCCGGTGAGCGTGTCGTTCATCCAAGCGCGCCGATGACGTTGCCGTAGATCGTCTCGAAGCGCCTGGTGACGCCGGAACCGCGCCGCATGCGCCCATCCCACGGATCGAGCTGCACGCCCAGATCGCGTAACCAGGCTGCGCCCGGCTCGTTGTCGAGCGGGAGGTTCGTGCTCAGCCAGCCGAGCTGTGGGGCCAGGCGGAACGCGGCGGAGAGCAGCGCCGACGCCGCGGCTGGATCATCCGCCAGCCACGGTCCGAGGCGTCCTCCCGCGTCTCGCAGCACGGCGTAACCCGCCAGCGAGCCATGACGTCGGACGAGGAGCGCGGGGCGGTCCGGATCCGCGAGCGTGGTGGCCAGCACCGGCGTGCGGTCACCCCCGAAGCGCGCCTCGTCGTATGCGGCGACTTCGGCGAGGCCCGAGGGCGGCGCGTCCGTGACCGCATCCTCCGGCGCGACCGCCAGGTCGACGCTCCGCTCGATTCGGGCGCCGGCGTTGGAGCCTGCCAGCACGAATCCGTGGCGGGCATAGAGCTGGCGGCCGTCAGCGGTGGCGTTCAGCTCGACCTGCGTGCACCCGCGCTCGCCCTCCAGGAACGCCAGCACCGCCTCGAGAATGGCGCTGCCCAGGCCACGCCGGCGATGAGGGGCATCCACGACCATGTTCCCCACGACGCCGAGCGCCCCGTAGCAGATGCCGGAGCCGACCGCCAGCACATCGCCCGTGCCATCGACCGCAAGGTAGCAGCGAGCGTGCGGCGCCGACATCGCGTCGCGCAGCGCCCATTCGAACGTATGCCAGCCGACCTGCGTGCGGAGGGCGGTGATGATGGGCAGGTCGTCCGGCGTGGCACGTCGCAGCGCGACGCCGTCGAGGAGCGAGGACATGCGCCGCGAGTGTACCGGCGCGCGGCGGTCGCTAGCATGGCGCGACATGGAGGAGCTGGCTCGGCGTTACCTCGGCCTTGTCGTGCGCATGGCACGCCATCGGCCCGACCTGCTCGAGGCGTTCGCAGGCCCTGACGAGCTGAGCGAGGCCGTAGCCGGCGAGGCCTTGACACCGCTGTCGGAGCTGCACGACGAGGCGCTGCGGATCGAGGCGGACGCGAACGAGGCCCCCGCCATCTCGGATCCAGAGCGGCGTCGCGCGCGATGGCTGGCGCTGCAGGCGGCGGCCCTGGCCGCATCGGCGCGGGTGCTGCAGGGCGAGGAGATCGGCCTGCCGGATCTCGTCGAGTCGCTGTGCGACCTGGCCGCCGAGAGGACGCCGGAGCCGGAGCTGATCGCGGCTCACCGGTTGCTCGATGCGGCGCTGCCCCCCGGCGCTTCGCTGCGGGCCAGGCTCGCCGCCCATCGCGGTGCCATGGCCGTCCCGCCTGAGCACGTGCCCGCGGCCGTCGAGGCCCTCGCCGAGCTCTTGCGCGAGCGGGCCGCCAGCGACCTGGGACTGCCGGACGACGAGTCGCTGGCCTTCGAGCCGGTTCACGCCGCCGGCGAGGCCTGGCACGTACGCGCCCACCCCGAGCGGCCGCTGCGCACGCGCCTCGAGCTGAACCTGTCCACCCCGTGGAGCGTGGACGAGATCGTTCGTGCCGCAGGCGGCGAGGCCTATCCCGGCGGGCACGCGGCGCGCACGATCCGCGAGGCCACCTCGGGCCGGACCCATCCGGAGCTCCTGGCCTGGATCCGGCCCGCTCCGGAGGCGAGCATCAGAGCTGGGATCGGCGCAGTCGGTCGCGAGGTGATCCTGGGCGACTTCGAGCTCGCCGCCGAGCTCCGCCGGATCGGCCGGCAGCTCGGGTTGCGCTGGGAGCCCGAGCGCGCGCTGGAGGTCGGGCGCGCCCGTGGTCGCCTTGCCGCTGCGGTCGCGAACGCGACCCTTCTGCTCCATCACGACGGCCTGCCGGCATCCGAGGTGCAGGCCTACCTCGCCGAGATCGCGCTCCTGGAGCCGGATGCGGCCGATCGAGTCATGTCGCTCCTGGCGGACCCGCTGCGCAGCGTCGAGCCCTTCGCCCGCGCCCACGCGCCGGGGCTGGTGCGCGAATGGCTGTCTCTCACCGGCCAGACCGATGGGCTGCGCAGGCTCATGGTCGAGCCGCTGACGCCCGGACAGCTTCGCGCCGAAGCCGGCGTAACTGCCTGAGCCGCCCGTGGCGGAGCAGCCGGTCGACGTCCTGCTGATCGGTGGTGGTGTCGCGGCGGTGCGGTGTGCGCGCAGGTTGCGCCGTCGCAAGTTCGGCGGTTCGATCCTGCTGGTCGGTGACGAGCCTCACGCGCCGTACAACCGGCCGCCGCTCTCCAAGGAGCTGCTGCGCGACGAGGTGCGCACGGAGCTCGTGCTGGCTGAGCCGCCCACTTGGTACGAGCGCCACGGCGTGGGGCTTCGGACCGATGTCGCTGTCACGCGGCTGGACGCCGGGGAGCGCCTGGCGACCCTGGCCGACGGATCGCGCATCCGCTACGGCCGTTGCCTGCTGGCGACCGGGGCCGCGCCACGCCGTCCGCCGATTCCCGGGGCCGAACATGCGTTCCTGCTCCGGACGCTGGACGATGCGCTGCGCGTGCGCGCCCGCGCCCGCGACGCTCGCGGCGGCCATGCCGTCATCCTCGGCGGCGGGTTCATCGGGGTCGAGGTGGCGGCCTCCCTGGCGGCGGGCGGAATGCGGGTCACGGTGCTCGAGCTCGCTCCGGCGCTGTGGGGCGGGGTGCTCGGTTCGGAGCTGTCCGATTGGGCGCTGGACGTCCTGTCCGCCGCCGGCGTCACCGTCCGCGTGCGTACGGCCGCATCCCGCCTTGAGGCCGACGGCGCCTGGGTCGGCCCCGAGCGTCTCGAGGCCGATCTGCTGCTGGCGGGCGTCGGCGTCCTGCCGCGCGACGAGCTGGCGCGCGATGCCGGGCTGGCCTGCGACGACGGAATCCTGACCGATGCTTCTCACGCCACCTCCGCCTCGGACGTGTTCGCCGCCGGGGACGCGGCGCGCGTCGACGGGCTGCGCGTCGAGCATTGGCACGCGGCCCGGGAGGGCGGCGAGCGGGTGGCGCTGGCGATGCTCGGGAAGGCTCTGCCGCCGCCGCGCGCGCCGTGGGTCTTCTCCGAGTTCGCCGGACAGACACTGGACGTCTTCGGCGTGGCGTCGCCGGCCGACGAGAGGCATACGCTCGGCGACCTCGCCGCCGTGGCCTGGCTGCGCGACGGCGTGGCGATCCAGCTGGCGACGATCAATGGCGCCATCCCTGCAGATGCGGCCCGTGCCGCCATCGAGCGCGGCGCCGGCCTTGCCGAGCTCCAGGCGCTGGTTCCCGCTTGATGCTGGCGGCCGCACTCCTCCGCTCTGCGCCGCGGCCGGATCACGCACCTAATCTGCCGGCCATGCAAGTTGCGTGGCCGTCGACGGTCGCGAGGAGGCTCGCGGGTGGGTTTATTCGCACGACCAGAGAATTGAGGGGGTCATGAGCCCCTGTCCGGAGCCGGCTCGTCGCCCAACTTGCACCACCGGCAGATTGATCGGGTGATCCGCCCCTGATGCCCTCCACCATGTCGACCGCCGCCTATCTTCGCCGCATCGGTTACAACGGTCCACTGCGTCGCGACGCCGAGACGCTCGCGGCTCTGCAACGCGCCCACCTCCTCGCCGTGCCCTTCGACGCGCTGGATTGCCACTTCGGCGTGCCCGTCTCGCTCGACCCTGCCGCCGTGTACGCCAAGGTCGTGGACCGCAAGCGCGGCGGCTTCTGTTACGAGCTCAACGGGTTGTTCGCATGGCTGCTCCACGAGCTCGGGTTCCGGGTCACCCGTCTGGCGGCCCGGCCCTTCACCCGCGAGGGCGAGCTGGCGCCGCCGTTCGCGCACCTGACGCTCATGGTCGAGATCGACAACCGCCGATGGCTCGTCGACGTTGGCTTCGGCTACTGGTCGCTGGCACCGCTGGATCTTGACGATTCAGGGCAGCAGGCAGACGGCGATAGGCGCTTCATCGTGCAGCCGGATGGCGCGGGGATGCTGGCCGAAGAGGTTGGCGTATTGCGGCGACGCATCGGCTACCGGTTCACGCTGGAGCCGCGGCGGCTGGAGGATTTCGCTGCCCAATGCCAGGCCTACGCCACGGCGGTGGACTCGCCGTTCGTGGTGCGCGGCCCGCTCTCGCAGGCCCTTCCCGACGGCTGGGTGACGGTCACGCGGGAGGAGCTCATCGGCTCGAGGGGAGGCGTAATCCTGGACCGGCCGATCCGCGACGAGGCCGACTGGCGTGCCACCCTCCGCGAGCAGTTCGGCCTGAACCCCTACTCGTAGGGGTTGTCGACATCGTCGATGTGCAGGCTCCAGCCGGGGCAACCCTCGCCGACGAAGTGGTACTGGATCCCGTCCAGCTCGACCCGGGTGTCGGCGCGCTCCGCGCACTCGTCTGAGGCGAGCGGCTGGCCGACCACCGCGATGCCGAGCTCTGCGATGAGCTCATCGGTTGCGGCTTCGCCTGCGTCGCCGCGGACGGCGTGGATCAGGGTCTCCATGGCCGCCAGCGCGAGCTGCTGGTTGGCGGCGTCGTCGGCGTCGTGGTAGCGCTCCCCACTGACATGGACCGCGAAGACGCGACCATCGGTCCAGGCCATTCCGTACAGATGCCCCATCTGGAACTGAACCGAGAAGCTCTGGTTCTGGGGCCTGCCGGGCCAGGCATCCATGGTGAGCACGCTCACCTCGCGCAGGATCAGCTCCTCCGGCGGGAGCCGCGCATTCCATCGGTCCGCGAGCTCCTGCATGTTGAGCCCCAGGTCCACGACCGCGGGATTGATCGTGGGCTCCGGCTGGACCGATGCCGGCGGCTCGTCGTCCGGGCACTGTTCCGGCGGAAGCGGCCCCGTCGTATTCGCGGCGACCCAGATGGGCGTGTCCCCGACCGCGTCCCATTCGACGTACTGCTGACCGGCCGGGAAGGCATTCAGCTCCGTGATCACCCAGAACTCGTGCGGTCGCTCCACCAGCACGTCGATGGCAAGCGCCTCGATCAGCTCGTCGCGCCCGCCTGCCCAGACCCACGGCTCCTCGATCCAGCCGATGCCGCCGGGAAGCGCTTCGACGTCGGCCTCGAGCTCGGACCGATCGAGGAATGAGTGGCCATAGCCGCCGAAGAAGCAGGTCGTGCCGCCGATCCGTTCGGCGAGGATCATGTTGACCTCGTGCGCCAGGTCAACCTGCGGCGGCGGGGGCGTCTCGACCACGAACCGGACCCGATGGCAGCGGTTCCGCGGTCGGTGTCGGCATCGCCGTGGGCGCGGAGGTCACCAGCGGCGCATCGGTCGTGGTGGCGAGCGGCTCCGCCTGCCCGCAGGCGGCCAGAACCAGGACGATCTGCATCGCCAGCGCGCTGGATCCGGTCCGCGTCCGATACGCCACCGCTCTCTGACCCCTCTGGCCAGAATACGCCGCAGCTGGGTCCAGGGTTCAGGCGGGATCGCGCTCCCCGCGCTTGAAGAGGGCGGCTCAGAACAGGCCGCGTGACGTCTGACGGGTGGCCCCCGGGCACTGCCCTGCGCAGTCGTGGCACCATCAGCGCGTCGTCGTGGCACACGATCTCACGAGCGACGTCTGATGCGCGAAAGCGACAGCCGGATGCCGCCCGTCAGCCGAAGAACGGACGTTTGACCGATGCAGCCGGCTGGAGGACAATGAGCATCGAACACCGACCAATTCAGTCGGGATTCGCCGAGAGGCGCGCCCGGCAGACATGCAGCGAGGAATGATGGCCCTTCCAAACCCGGCACTGAGCCAGATCCCTGGCGGCTACAAGTACGGCTGGAGCGATCCCGAGGCGACGTCCCTGAACATCGCGAAGAAGGGGCTCGACGCGCAGGTCGTGGAGGAGATCAGCCGCTTCAAGGGCGAGCCCGAGTGGATGACCAAGCTGCGCCTCAAGGCGTATCGCCACTTCGAGGCGCGGCCAATGCCGACGTGGGGCGCGGACCTCGCACCAATCGACTTCCAGGACATCTACTACTACATCGCGCCCACCGACAAGGCCGTGCAGTCATGGGACGACGTGCCCGAGTACATCCGCCGCACCTATGACAAGCTCGGAATCCCCGAGGCGGAGAAGAAGTACCTCGCCGGGGTCGGCGGCCAGTACGACTCGGAGGTCGTCTACCACAACATCCGGGAGGACCTCGAGAAGCAGGGTGTCATCTTCATGGGCACCGACCAGGCCCTGAAGGAGCACCCGGAGCTCTTCCGCGAGTACTACGGCACGGTGATCCCGGCCAACGACAATAAGCTGGCGGCGCTCAACACCGCCGTGTGGTCCGGCGGGAGCTTCATCTATGTCCCGAAGGGCGTCCACGTGGAGCTGCCGCTTCAGGCCTACTTCCGGATCAATACCGAGAACATGGGCCAGTTCGAGCGCACGCTGATCATCGCCGATGAGGGTTCGAGCGTGCACTACGTCGAGGGCTGCACCGCCCCCACGTACAGCACCGCCAGCCTGCACTCCGCGGTGGTCGAGATCATCGTCAAGAAGGGCGCCCGCGTACGCTACACGACGATCCAGAACTGGAGCCACAACGTCTACAACCTCGTCACCAAGCGCGCGGTGGCGCACGAGGACGCGGTGATGGAGTGGGTCGACGGCAACCTCGGCTCCAAGGTGACGATGAAGTACCCGAGCATCTACCTGCTCGGGGAGCGGGCGCACGGCGAGGTGCTGAGCATCGCCTTCGCCGGCAGCGACCAGCACCAGGACGCGGGCGGCAAGATCATCCACGCCGCGCCGAACACCACCTCGCTGATCACCAGCAAGTCGATCAGCCAGGGCACCGGCCGCACCTCATACCGCGGACTGGTGAAGGTGTATCCCGGCTGCAAGCACTCGAAGAGCACGGTGCGCTGCGACGCCCTCATCCTCGACGAGGCGGCGCGCTCGGACACGTACCCCTACATGGAGATCGACGAGGAGGACGTGACCATCGGCCACGAGGCAACCGTCTCGAAGGTCGGCAGCGAGCAGCTCTTCTACCTGATGAGCCGCGGCCTGTCCGAGAACGAGGCCGCGGCCATGATCGTGAACGGCTTCATCGAGCCCATCGTCAAGGAGCTGCCGATGGAGTACGCGGTCGAGATGAACCGCCTCATCCAGCTCCAGATGGAAGGCGCGGTCGGATGACGTGGGCCAGCCCCGGCTCCCCGCAGGCCCGATCCCTGGACGCCGGCTCTCTGGGCGGGCCGTCCGTGCAGGCCGGCTCACTGCACGCCGCGTGCTTGCCAAACTCCGATCAGGGCCGGCTTAGGCAGCCTGCGGGCCGGTTTCGGCACGTCGCGACATACATTTACCCAGGTTTCGAGGGGCAGTTGGCCGCCGGACCTCGCCTAAGCCGGCGGTGGTTGGAATCTGGCACGCTCGCCGCACCGCTCGCCGCACGGTTCGCGGCATCGTTCTTCCCGGCACCGCTCGCGTCACACGCATCGGAGGCTCGGGCATGACGCTCCGGTCGGTCGCGCCTGTCGGCGGCACCCTCGACTTGGCCGCCATCGCCGCCATCGGCGACCGCTTCGGCGAGCCCGATTGGCTGCGGTCGTCGCGCACCGCCTGGTGGGCAATGACGCAGGAGACGCCCTGGCCGTCGGGCGCGGAGGAGGAATGGCGTCGAACCTCGCTCGACAGGCTGCCGAGGGAGGCGCCGCTGCTGGCCGACCCGCCGACGATGCGCTGCGCGCTGGATCCCAGGCTCGCTGATGCGGGGGTCGTGTTCAGCGACCTGCGCCTCGCCGTTCGCGACCATCCGGACCTGGTCTGCCGGTACCTGGATGACGCCGCCGGTGCCCTCGGCGCAGGCGAGACGGCCGGCTCGCACGGTCACTTCTGGGCCCTCGCCCACGCAGCCTGGACCGGCGGCACGTTCCTCTACGTACCGCCGGGCGTGGAGGTCGACGGCACGCTCGCCGCACACCTCGCGCAGCCCGGGAGCGCGAGCACCTATCTTCCGCTGACCCTGATCGTGGCGGAAGAGGGAAGCTCGGTCACGCTCCTGGAGGAGATCCGTTCCGACGACGGAGAGAGCTCCTGGTACGGCGGCGTCGTCGACATCCGTGCTGCTGCCGGCGCGCGCGTTCGCTACGCCAGCCTACAGGCGCTGGGTGACGAGGCCTGGTACATCGGGGCACAGCGCGTCGAGGTCGGCCAGGACGCCACGGTCACCACCCTGAACGCCGAGGTCGGCTCGAAGATCACGAAGCTGGGGCTCGACGTGCGGATGACCGGCAAGGGGAGCACCTCGAAGCTGCTCGGGCTGCTCGCCGCCGGCGACGACCAGCACATCGATATCAACGCCGTGCAGGACCTCGCCGGGGATCACACGACCAGCGACCTGCTCTACCTGTCGGCCCTGTACGACCGCGCGCGCGCCGCCTTCTACGGCGTGACGCGGGTGCGACAGGGAACGAAGCAGACGAGCAGCTACCAGGAGTGCCGCAACCTGCTGCTCTCGCCCGAGGCCGGCGCGGAGCCGATTCCGGTGCTCGAGATCGAGGCCAACGACATCCTGCGCTGCGGCCACGGGGCCACCGCCGGGGCGATCGATCCGACGCAGATGTTCTACGCCCAGACGCGCGGCCTCGATCCGGATGCCGCCGAGCGCATGATCGTGCGCGGCTTCTTCGAGCAGGTCGTGGGCCAGCTCCACGACGAGACGATCCGCGAGCGCGTGCTCGGCGAGCTAGCGCACCGCATCGGCTCGGTCGAGGTGACCGCATGAGCGCCCTCCAACGCCGGGCCGAGAGCGGCTTCGTGACCGTGGCGCGCGCCTCCGAGATCGAGCCGGGCACGGTGCGCGTGGTGGAGATCGACGGCCGCTCCCTGTGCGTGGGCCTGACCGAGGACGGGGAATGGGGCGCCATCGACAACGTCTGTACACACGACGGCGGCGTCCTGGGCGAGGGGGAGCTGGACGATACCGGCGTCGAGTGTCCGCGCCACGGTGCTCGCTTCGACCTCTTCACCGGCCGCGTGCTGGCGCTGCCGGCTGTCCGGCCCGTGGCGGCCTACGTGGCTCGCCTCGAGGGCGACGAGGTCCAGGTGGAGCTGGAGCCGTAGCCACATGAAGATCAGCACGCGCACCGAGTACGGCATCCGGATCCTCGCCACGTTGGCGCGGTCAGAGGACGGGGCGTGCCTGTCGCTCAGCGAGATCGCTCGGCGCGAGAAGCTGCCGCACGCCTACCTGGAACACCTCGTTGGCGACCTGCGCCGTGCAAACCTCGTGACTGCCACGCGCGGCGCCTCGGGCGGGTACCGCTTGGCGCGACCGGCCGCCCGGATCGGCATGACCGAGGTCGTGCGCGCGCTCGAGGGCCCCATCCTGGAGATGCCGTGCGCCGGCGCGGACAACCTCGAGGCCTGCGACCGGCCGCAGCCGTGCAGCGTGCACGAGGTGTTCCAGCGCATCTACGAGTCGCTGCACGGGACGCTCGGCGCGACGACCCTGGATGACGTCGCCGCCAGCACCGGTGGCCCGCCGTATCCACCGCAGGTGCGCCGAAAGCGCGCTGCACAGGCCGCCCTCGCCGCACGCCAGAAGCAGAACCAGCACCGAACCATCCCACTAGGAGCACGACAAGCAGACTCATGACCGATGAACTGGTGATCCGCGGGCTCGACGTGAGCATCGCTGGCAAGAAGATCCTCCGCGGCCTCGACCTGACCGTGAAGCAGGGCGAGGTGCACGCGCTGATGGGGCCTAACGGCTCCGGCAAGACGAGCCTGGCCTACACGCTGATGGGCCATCCCGACTACGTCGTGGACGCCGGCACCATCAGCTGGGCGGGCTCCGACCTGCTCGGCCTGGCGCCGGACAAGCGTGCGCGGCTGGGCCTCTTCCTCGCCTTCCAGTATCCGAGCGCCATCCCCGGCGTCACTGTCGCAAGCTTTCTGCGCAACATCTACAACGCCGTCCACCATCCGCAGCAGCCGGCGCCGGAAGAGACAGGGCAGGTGCCGAAGTACACCGGCATCCCGCTGGCGAAGTTCCGCAGGCTGATGGAGGAGAAGATGGCGCTGCTGCGCATCGATCCTGCCTTCGCCGCGCGCTACGTCAACGAGGGTTTCTCCGGCGGCGAGAAGAAGCGCCTGGAAATGCTCCAGATGGCCGTGCTTGGCCCGAAGATGGCGATCCTGGACGAGACGGATTCCGGCCTCGACATCGACGCGCTCAAGAGCGTGGCCGAGGGCATCAACGCCAGCCTGTCGCCCGAGATGGGCGTGCTGATGATCACGCACTACCAGCGCATGCTGAACTACGTGAAGCCCGGGTTCGTGCACGTCCTGCTCGACGGCCGCGTGGTGATGTCGGGCGGCGAAGAGCTCAGCCACCAGCTCGAGGCGAACGGCTACGACTGGGTGCGCGAGCAGGTGGGCCTGCCGGCCGGGACCGGCGACGAGGCCGCCGTGCCCGAGCCGGTCGCGGCGCAGCACTAGACCGATCTCGATGGCGATTCCGCAGGCCGCCACCCCACTGCCGAAGGCCGGCGCCTTCGATGGAGCCGCGCTGCGCGCGGGCTTCCCGGTCTTCGAACGTGCGCACAAGTCCGGGAAGCCGGTCGCTTACCTGGACTCGGCCTCCTCGTCGCAGAAGCCTCGGGCGGTCATTGACGCCGTGGCCGATGCCTACGCCCACCACTACGCCAACGTGCACCGCGGCATCTACGAGCTGAGCGTCGACGCCGACGCCCGCTATGAGGGCGCGCGCCGCGCGCTGGCTCGGTTCATCGGCGCCCCGAGCGATCGCGAGGTCGTGTTCGTGCGTAACGCGACGGAGGCCATCAACCTGGTCGCCTACTCCTGGGGCCGCAGCAACCTGCGCGCCGGGGACCTGATCCTCAGCTCCGTGATGGAGCACCACGCCAACCTGGTGCCGTGGCAGCAGCTGGCGACCGAGACCGGCGCCTCCCTCGAGTACGTGGCCATCACGGACGACGGCCGGCTCGACCTCGACGACCTTCGCGCGCGGCTGGCGCGCGGCCCGAAGCTGGTCGCCTTCAGCCAGGTCAGCAATGCCCTTGGCACCATCAACCCGGTGGCCGAGGTCACGCGCCTGGCGCACGAGGCCGGCGCGCTCGTCGTGCTGGACGCCGCCCAGTCCGTGCCGCACATGCCGGTCGATGTCACCGCGCTGGGCGTCGACTTCGCGGCGCTGTCCGGCCACAAAATGCTCGGGCCTTCGGGAATCGGCGCGCTCTGGGCTCGGCGCGAGCTGCTCGACGCCATGCCGCCCTTCCTGACCGGCGGCTCCATGATCAGCCGCGTATCGCTGGAGGGCACCGAGTGGAACGAGGTGCCGTGGAAGTTCGAGGCCGGCACGCCGGCCATCGCGGAGGCTGCCGGCCTGGCCGCCGCCATCGGCTACCTGGAGGGCATCGGCATGGAGAACGTCCGTGCCCACGAGCGCTGGCTGTTCGAGCACGCCTGGGCTGCGCTGGGCGAGCTGCCCGGCATTCGCCGCCTGGGCCCGGACGACCCCGACCAGCACGCCGGCGTCATCAGCTTCGTGGCCGACGGCATCCATCCTCACGACATGGCCACCATCCTGGACCAGCATGCCGTCGCGGTGCGTGCGGGCCACCACTGCGCGCAGCCGGTGATGCAGCGCTACGACCTGCCGGCCACCACCCGCGCCAGCTTCTATGTCTACAACGACCTCGACGACGTCGAGCGGCTGGTGACCGCCGTTCGAGCTGCGCAGAAGGTCTTCGGGGTCGCGGCGTGATGGACAACCTGTACCGCGACTTCATCCTCGAGCACTACCGCGCGCCTCACAACAAGGGCGTGCTCGATCCGCACGACCTTCATTTCGCCGATTCGAACCCAACCTGCGGCGACGAGCTGTCGATGACGATCCAGCTCGACGACGGCAAGGACCGCGTCGCCGATGTGGCCTTCGACGGCCGCGGCTGCGCCATCAGCCAGGCATCAGCCTCCATCTTGACCGATGAGCTGCGCGGCTTGAGCCTCGACGAGCTGCGCGAGATCGACCCGCGCGACGTGCTCGAGAACCTCGGCGTGCCCATAGGTCCGGCCCGCCTGAAGTGCGCGCTGCTCAGCTACAAGGTGCTGCAGGGCGCGGTCATCGGCGCGGAGGCGCGGTGGCCGGATGAGGCTGAGGTCCTCGCCGGCGCGAACAAGGGAGGCTCCGCGCCGTGAGCATGCGGGAGGTCGGCACGGCCGAGGCGCGGCGACTGGCCGAGGAAGAGGGCTACCGGGTCATCGACGTGCGCGAGCAGGTCGAGTGGGACGAGGGCCACATCCCCGGCGCGACGCACATCCCGCTGGCGGACGTGCCGGCCCGGATCAGTGCCGAGGTGCCGGATCTCGCCACGCCGATCCTGCTGCACTGCCTGTCCGGCGCGCGATCCGGCCGCGCGATGGTCCACCTGGATTCGATCGGCTACACGAACCTCGCCAACCTCGGTGCGCACCTTCGCGAATGGCGCGCCAGCGGCGGCGCGTGGGAGGAGCCGGTTGCAGTGCTCAGCGACGCCCAGCGGCGCCGCTACAGCCGCCAGACTCTCATCCCCGAGATCGGCCAGGAGGGACAGCGCAGGCTGCTCGACTCGCGCGTGCTGCTCATCGGCGCCGGTGGCCTGGGCTCGCCGATCGCGCTCTATCTCGCGGCGTCGGGCGTGGGGACCATAGGCCTGGTCGATGACGACGTGGTCGATGAGTCGAACCTCCAGCGGCAGGTGCTGCACGGGACGGATCGGATCGGCATGAAGAAGGTCGACTCGGCCGAGCTCACGCTGCGTGGCCTCAATCCCGAGACGCGCGTCGTCAAGCACGAGGAGCGGTTGGGCGCTGACAACGTCGAGCGGCTCATCGCCGAGTACGACGTGATCGTTGACGGGACCGATAACTTCGACACCCGGTACGTCCTCAACGATGCCGCCGTGAAGCTGCGCAGGCCGGTGGTGCACGGCTCGATCTACCGCTGGGACGGCCAGGTCACGACCTTCGTCCCGTTCGAGGGGCCGTGCTACCGATGCATGTACCCCACTCAGCCGCCGGACGAGCTGGCGCCCGGATGCTCGGTTGCAGGCGTGCTCGGCGTCCTGCCGGGCATCGTGGGCCTGATCCAGGCCAACGAGGTGTTCAAGCTGCTGCTCGGCGTGGGCGACACGCTCGCGGGGCGCCTCCTCATGTTCGACGCCATGGGCACGGCCTTCGACGAGGTCCGCATCTGGCGCGATCCGGCGTGCCCGGCCTGCGGCGAGGGTTCCGTGGCGGTGGAGCCTGTACCGGTCTCGGCGGCCGCCCGCTCGTGACGTCGTGGCGTTATTCCTCACGGACTGAACCGTCGACCGAGCCGCTCTTACCGCCATCCTGCGGGCTCAGGTCTGAATCTGGCGACTCCAGGCCAGATCTCGGGCACGGATGCAGACACCACATGAATTTGGCGAGAGACACACGAGACACACAGGACCGATGAGCACGATCCGCATTCCGCCCGTCCTGCGCGACAGCGTGAACGGCGAGCGCAGCGTCGCCGTCAGCGGCTCGACCGTGTCCGAGGCGCTCGACGACCTGTTCGGTCAGCATCCCGCGCTGCGCGACCGCGTAACCGAGGACGGCGCGCTGAGCCGCTTCATCAATGTCTACGTCAACGACCGAGACGTGCGCTACCGCGACGGGCTCGACACGCCGATCGGCGCCGACGACACGATCATCATCCTGCCGGCCATGGCCGGCGGTTGAGCCCAACCGGACCGATGCCGGTCGGTGCGCGCCGCCTTCAACGGTCATCTGCGCTCCTGGAGCGCATAGGCCGCCGATCTCGCGCCGGGAGTAGTGCCGACTCGTCAAGTGCTCGCCTGGAGCGCGTAAGCCGCCGATCCCGTGCGGTGAGCAGCGCCGAACGGTCATATGCGCACCCGGAGCGCGTAAGCCGGCAGAAGCTGGATGAGGTGCCTCCTGCTGAGCGTGCCCGCGCATCTGAGCCCGCGTCAGCAGCGGCTAACGCGCTTCTCCGCGGCGTATGACCAGTCACGGGTCTGCCGCCGCCACGAGCGGCCGAGCCATGCAGGACCTGGTGGCTGCCATCGGCAACACGCCGATGATCGAGCTCCGGCGCCTGGCACCGCACGCCGGAGTTCGCCTGTACGCGAAGCTCGAGGGCAACAACCCGACGGGATCGGTCAAGGACCGCGTGGCACGCGCGATGATCGACGACGCGCTGGCGTCCGGCGCCCTGCGGCCCGGCCAGGCGATCCTGGAGCCGTCGAGCGGCAACACCGGCATCAGCCTGGCGATGATCGGGTCGCGGCTCGGCCACGCGGTGCGGATCGTGATGCCGGACAACACGACGCCCGAGCGCGAGCAGCTCCTGCGCCTGTACGGCGCGGAGATCGTCTTCTCGCCGGGTGCCGAGGGCTCGAACGGCGCCATCCGGCTGGCGCAGCAGCTCGCCGATGCCGATGCGACGCTCTACATGCCGTACCAGTACGGCAACGAAGCCAACCCGCGGGCGCACGAGGAGACCACCGGGCCGGAGATCCTGGCGCAGGTGCCGGAGATCGACGTCTTCGTCGCCGGGCTCGGCACCGGCGGGACGCTGACCGGGGCGGGCCGATTCCTGAAGCGCGAACGGCCCGGCGTACGGATCGTGGCTGCTGAGCCGCTGCCCGGGGAGCAGGTCCAGGGGCTGCGGTCGCTCGATGAGGGCTTCGTGCCTCCGGTCCTCGACGAATCGGTCCTCGACGACAAGTACCTTGTCAACAACCGCGATGCGGTCATCGGCCTGCGCCGGCTGCTGCGCGAGGAGGGCATCTTCGCCGGCCTGTCCTCCGGAGCCGCCCTCGCCGTCGCGGTGCGGGTCGCACGCGACATGGGGCGCGGGCACGTGGTCGTCCTGCTGGCTGACGGCGGCTGGAAGTACCTCTCGGCAGATCTTTGGACCCGCGACCTCGACGCCCTGGAGGATGAGCTGGAGGGCTCGCTCCTCTGGTGAGCCGGACCGATACGGACCGATCCGTGACGGTCCCAGGTGCCCTCGCCCTGGCCATGCTCGACCACGCCCGCGCCGATCTGCCGAACGAGGCCTGCGGCCTGCTCTCGGGCTCGCTGGCGGAGGGGCGCGCGCTGGCGTTCCATCCGGCGCGCAACGCCGAGGCCAGCCCGCTGCGCTACAACGTCCATCCGGACGATCTCGTGCGCATCACGTTCGAGATCGAGGATGCCGGCCAGGACCTTGTCGCCATCTTCCACTCCCACACGCGTTCGCCGGCCGTCCCATCGGCCACCGATCGTCGTGCGGCCCAGTATCCCGACGCGTTCTATCTGCTGCTCACCCTCGCGGACCCCGACGCGCCGCCTGACCGTGCGTTCCGCGCATGGCGCATCCATGGCGGACAGAGCTTCGAGGTCCCGTTGCGGATCGACTGACGCGGTCGGATCGAGTCAGCAGTCGTACGAGGCGTCTGCCGTGATGTGGGCGCTCGGCGCATGGATGGCCAGGTCCATGCCGCATGAGCCCTCCTCGCCGCCGGACCGATAGCTGAGCACGAACTGGCCCTCGTCGGGTGGCGGCAGCCACCGCGCCGACGCGAGGGCGAGCCCGTCAAGGTTGCCACTCCCCAGGATGGAGTGTGCCAGCGCGTCGAGCTGCGGCAGGAGCGCCTGAGGAAAGCCGCGCAGGTTGCTCGAGACCAGCTCCACGGCGGCGGTGGATGGCGTGACTTCGAAGACGTAGAGATCCTCGCCGACCGCGCCATCGGGCGCGCCCGACACCTCCAGGGAGCAGGTCTGCTGGCCGCATGAACCGCTGGCAACGAGCTGCTGCCACGGATCGGACGCATCGAAGGCCCAGATCGCCTGGGCAACGGCGGTGGCGATCGCCTCGGTCTGGAGCTCGTCCGGCACGCCACCGGGACGACGAGACGTGCCCATTGCCTCGAGGACATCGACGCCGTCGTGGTGCCGGCCCGGCTCTGGAACGTCGAATCCGAGCGGGGACGGAGGCGAGCCCATCGGGAGAGGCGTCGGCGAGCGGCTCGACCCCGGAGGCGCGACCGATGTCGGCGTGGCAGTGGGCGCGGCGGTCGCGTCGGCCGTGGTCGTTGGGGCGTCCGCAACGCAGGCCGTGGCCAATGCCATCAGGCCGACCGTCAAGGCGGCGGCCGCGCGGCTAGGAGCCGAGCGCACGATGCAGGAAGGCGACCATCTGGCCCCGCGTGACGGCGGCGTTCGGGCAGTATCGGGTCCCGCCGCAGCCGCTCGTGACGCCGGCGGCCGCGACGCGGTTGATGTTGTCCTCGTGGATGCTCGCGTTGTCATCGGTGAAATAGTCGCGTCCCGTCGCGCCATAGTCGAAAGCGCGCGCCAGGAAGGAGGCCATCTCGGCTCGCGTCACCGCGTGGGTGGGGCAGAAGCGGCCTGCGCTGCAGCCGGTGGTGATGCCCGAGGCGGCCAGGCGGTTGATGTCGCCATGGTGGATGCTGCGCCCGTCATCGGTGTAGAAATCGCGGCCGGTGGCCGGCAGGCCGAGCGCGCGAACGAGGAAGCTCGCCATCTGCTCGCGAGTCACGGGCGCATCCGGGCAGAAGCGGGTGCCGCCACAGCCGGTGGTGATGCCCTCGCGCAGCGCCCAGAGGATGTCCGCGCGGAACATGGAGCCCTCGATGTCGGTGAACGGGTCGCTGATGAGCCAGGCGATGGCATACGGCTCGGAGGACGCGTCGAATCGGTCGTGCGTGACGCGGGCGGTCATCGTGCCGGACCGCGACGCCACGATGTCGACGACCTCGTAGTTGTTGTCGAACGAGTAGGAGCCGACCACGCGGCCGCCGGGTTCCGTGACGCGCAGGTCGAGGTCCGCCGTGAGCGCGTTCGCCTTTGACAGGTTGCTGGAGCCGGAGGTATGGCTGCTCCAGGCGAGCACCACCCGCACGCGTTGCCCGGTCGTCACCGCGATCTCCCTCGTCACCGTCTGCCCGCGGCTCATGGTTCCGACGACGTAGTCACCCCACTCGTTGTTGCTCGACAGCATCCGGTTCGACAGCCGGGCGGACACGGTGCCCACGCCCTCGTGATCGGTGTTGACCGATCCGTTCGGCATCGGCGTGCGTCGGGTGGCGCCGGCCATGATCAGCGCGCGCACCGCCTCCGGCCAGCTGAGCAGCGTGGCGTCACGGGCCACGAGCTGGGCGGCGACCCCGGCCACGATGGGTGCGGCGACGCTCGTCCCGCTGCCGATCATGCCGTTCGCCGTCCGCACATTGACTGATGGCGCGGAGACGTTCGGCTTGTTGAAGTCGCCATGCCGATTCCACGCCGTGCCGGACGGGTCGCGGTAGCTGGCGCCGTTGGAGCCGGGGTAATACCACAGCCGGTCGTCCGAGGTCGAGGAGGTCCCGCGGTCGTCGATGCCGCCCACGGTCAGGACGTTCCAGCCGGTGCCCGGCGAGAGGACGTCCCAGTGCCCGAACGTGCCGTAGTTGCCGGACGAACCGACCACGACGCGATTGTCCTCCCAGCCGATGGAGTCGAAGTAGCGCCGCCCCTCCTCCGAGCCAACCGCGGTGTCCTGGGCGATGCTGGTGTTCACGATGTCCGCGTCCCCGCCGGATGGCGAGACCGCCCAGTCCGCCGCCGCGATGATCGCGCGGTCGGTCGTCACGCTGGGCGAGTAGCCGCCGGTCCCTGCGCTCACGATGTCGGCGCCCGGTGCGACGCCACGCCACGTTCCGTTCAAGCTGGCGACGGCGCCGGCCACCCAGGTGGGATGGTTCGCACCTCCCGAGGCGTAGGCCAGCCGTCCGCTCGTGCTGTACGACTTGACGACCTGCCCGGCCAGGTCGCCGGTGGTGTGGACGTTGTGGTACTCGACCACGGCGACCCGGCTGCCGTTGCCCTGGTCGCCGCTGCCGCTGGTCCAGTTGGCGCCGACGGCCGCGCCGGCCGTCGCCATCGTCGACTCCGAACCCTGCTCCAGGCCCAGGCTCAGCACGTCTGCTCGCTCGGCCAGCTCGGTCATCGCGCCGGCGGGCAGATCGGCGAACAGGAGCGGCGCCGATGTGCTGGCGTAGGCGACGGTGCCGCCGAGCTCCCCGATCCGCGCCTCGACCCCGGCGCGGGCCTCGTCGTAGATGGCGCGTCGAGCCTCCCACAGCTCGGCGCGGATGGCGCGCGCGGAGTCCATGGTCGTGGCCATGGGACGCTCACCGACCCAGGTGAGCTCCGGATGTCGGTCCCGGACGGCCTGCTCGGCGGCGGCCGTATCGGCCTCGACCCAGATCGCGACCGGGAGCTGCCGGTCGGCATCATCCGCGACCGGGAGCTGCCGGTCGGCATCATCCGCGACCGCGGCCTGGAGCGCGCTGTCGGCCTTGCGGGCCAGCGGCGCCATGGCGGCGGCCGCCGCAGCGGCTCGCTCGGCCAGGAGCTCCGGGCCACCCACCTTGCCATCCGGCATCACGTACACGGAGTGCACCGTCCCGGTCGTCTCGTCCACGAGCTTGCCGGCCCAGAACCCGTCCTCCGCGGCGGTCGTCGATGGGCTCGTCGGTTCGTGGACGATCTGGAGGTCATTCGGCGCTCGGCCGAGCTCCTCGGCGAGGTGTCGTGCGGCTCGCTCCGCCTCTGGCTCTGCGGCCCGGACCTGCACCGGTCCGGCAAGGACCGATGCGACGAGCCCCAGCGAGAGACAGGCCCCGGCCGTTCGTCTCAGGAGCGTGACGCGTCCGCGATGCATGGCCTCTTCCTGCGCGCTCTCGCGTATGACATTGTCACACGCGCCTATGCCTCCATGGTTGGCGGATGCGGCACGCTGGTCAATGGGAGTTCGGTGGTAGCCTTTCGGCCATGGTCACCCTGGCGCCCGAGGGGGCGAGCTTCAGCACCGAGGTGCATCTCGAGCGGCTCGAGCGCGCATCGGCCTCGGCGGCGGATCGCGCCATCGATGCGCTGCTCATCACGCCCTCCCGCGATTACGCGTACCTCCTCGGCTACAACCCGCCTGCCCTCGAGCGCCTTACCTGCCTGGTGGTGCGCGCCGATGGTGAGCCCGCATTGGTCGTGCCGCGCCTCGAGGAGGCGCTCGCGCGCCACGAGCTCGGCGACGTCGGAGACGCGCTCGCGATCCACGCCTGGGACGAGACCGACGACCCCTATCGGCTGGTTGCCTCGCTCGTCGGCGGGGCCCTGCGCGTGGCCGTGCAGGACCAGATGTGGGCCCGATTCACGCTGCGCCTGCGTGCCGCTCTCGACCCGGCCGAGGTCGTCGAGGCAGGGCATGCCATGAGCGCGCTGCGGCGGACCAAGAGTCCCGACGAGATCGAGCGACTACGTGTCGCGGCTCGTGCCGCCGACCAGGCGATGACCGCCATCACGGCCGAACGACTCGCGGGTCGGACAGAGGCCGAGGTGAGTGGCCGCATCCGCCAGCTGCTGCTGGAAGCCGGCCACGACACGGCCGAGTTCGGCATTGTCGCCTCGGGCCCGAACTCGGCGAGCCCGCACCACGTCCCCGGGAAGCGTGTCATCGAGGCCGGTGACGCAGTCGTGCTCGACATCGGTGGCACCCGGGCCGGCTATGCCTCGGATACGTCGCGCACCGCCTTCGTCGGCGAGGCCCCGGCCGACTTCGCCGCGCTGTACGCCGTGCTGCAACGCGCGCAGGACGCGGCCTGCGAGGCGGTCCGGCCCGGCCTCGCCTGCGCGGAGCTCGATGCCGTGGCGCGCGCCATCATCGCCGATGCGGGATACGGCGAGGCCTTCATTCATCGCACCGGCCACGGGATCGGCATGGAGGTCCACGAGGAGCCTTACATCGTCGCCTCGAATCCCGACCCGCTTGTCGCCGGACACGTGTTCAGCGTCGAGCCGGGGATCTACATCCGCGGGCAGTGGGGCGCCCGGATCGAGGACATCGTCGTCTGCACCGATACGGGCGGTGAGCGCCTCAATCTCACCTCCCGCGACCTGTACATCGTGGACTGAGCAGACGCGCCGCGGCAGGCGGGATTGGTGGACTTAGCCAACCTGGCTAAGTCAGGCAGCCAGACGAGATTGCTCTTCGGCTACCGACGCTCACGGTGGGAGCTGACGAGGGCGACCAGCACCTGGTCGATCGCGGCGTTGGCCTCGTGGAAAGCGGTCGTCACGTCGGAGACCTCTGCCGCGCGACGGCGGAGATGGCCGGTGATCGCGTCGAGAACCGGAGAGCGGAAGAAGAGGAACGCCTCGACCGTCTCGGCCAGCGAGAGACCCGCCTTCGAGGCCTCGGCGCCGTAGAGCGAGCCCATCTTCTCGGCCTCCTCCAGGAGCAGCTGTCGCTCGGCCTTTCTGGAGGCTGCCACGTACTCGATGACCAGGTTGAAGGTGCGCTGCCCCCAGCGGCGGAAGTCGTCTCGCTGGTCGGCGGAGAGACGCGCCTGCCACGGCTGGCCCGAGTACCCGGTGCGCTGCATGCGCCGATGCAGCTCGCCGACCATGGTCTGCGCCGAGTCGGGCAGCCGCTCCATCCCGTACCGATGTCGCCGCGGCGCATTGATCATCGCCTCCAGGCTGGAGCGCAGGAAGCGGCGGTGCCCGCCGGGAGTCTGGTAGCTCTGCACCTTGGCGCTGTCGGCCCAACGGCGAAGGGTGTCCGGCCCCACGCCGACGAGGCGCGAGGCAGCGCCCAAGGGGAGCCATGGGTCGTCCGGGTCAGTGGCGGGTGGCTTGCGATCGGGCACGGCGGCTCTCGAGAAACCTCCGAAATCTGTGACTTGCGCCTACGCTAGCGATTGGGCCAGGTCCGCGTCAAATCCGCCGTCAGGTGCCGGCCTGGAGCTCCGGGTTCAGCTCCGCCCCCACGAGCGTAGCCGCGACCGTGGCGTATCGGTCCAGGATCAGCGGCCAGCCGATCTCGGCGGCGAGGGCGTCGCGGTACCCGGCGCCGCCCGGGCCATGACGCTCGAAGCCGCGATGCTCGAGCTCGATCCGCGTGCCGCCGTCATCGGGCTCGAACCGGATCTCGACCTCGCTGGCGCGAGCCGGGTTCGGTTCCGGGACGCGGTCCGGGGCGATCTGCCAGCTGACGACGAGGCGGCTGCCGGGCTCCCAGGTGGTGACGCGGCCCCAGCTCGAGGAGAAGCCGAGCGGTCCGTGCTCGTAGAGCAGCCCGCCGGGCCGTGGCTCCATGCCGATCGACTCGAGCACGTCGCCGGACCAGGTGTACTCGCGCGGCCACCAGGTCCCGAACCGGTCGGTGAAGGCGCGAAATGCCGCCTCGGGCGGCAGCGGCACCCGCACGCCGAGCCGGATCGGCTCGACAGTGGCGGCGGGCGCCGGCATCGATCAGCCGCCCCGCAGCTTCTTGGGAGCAACGGCCCCGAGCTCGGCCCACAGGTGGACCAGCGAGGCCATGCCGTCACGCACGTTCCGGAGCGGCATCCACTCGTTGGGCGCGTGGAAGTTTCCATTGGGCGAGGCGAAGCCGACCATCACCGTCTTCAGGCCGAGCTGTGCGTCGAGCGCCGCCACGACCGGGATCGATCCGCCTGAGCGGGTGAAGAGCGGCTTCTTCCCGAAGCCCGCCTCCAGCGCGCGCGAGGCCAGGGCCACGGCCGGGTGGTCGAGCGGCGTGATGGCGGGGGCGCCACCATGGATGATCTTGACCTCCGCGCGCACGGTGGACGGCGCGATCGACTCGAGGTGCGACTTCACCTGGCGCTCGATCTCGCGATGGTCCTGGTTCGGCACCAGCCGCGTGCTGAACTTGGCCGCGGCCCAGGCCGGGATGATCGTCTTGGCGCCCTCGCCCTGGTAGCCGCCCCAGATGCCGTTGATATCGAAGGTGGGACGCGCGGAGAGCCGCTCGGCGAGGGGATACCCACGCTCGCCTTCCGAGGCCTCCGGGACGCCGATCCCGGAGCGCCACTCCTCCTCGTCGAAGGGCACGGCCGCATGGGCGGCACGCTCCTCATCGGTCAGCTCGGCGACGCGATCGTAGAAGCCGGGGACCGTGAAGCGACCCTCGCCGTCCTGCAGCGAGGCGAGGAGACGAACGAGGACGTTCGCCGGGTTGTCGACCCCGCCTCCGAACTGCCCGGAATGGATGTCGTGGGCGGGTCCGGAGACGCGCATCTCCCAGTAGGCGATGCCGCGCAGCCCGTAGCCGATTGCCGGCGTGCCGTCGTCGTCGACGATGTCGCCGTCGCTCACCACGCAGAAGTCCGCCTTGATCAGCTCGGAGTGATCGGTGATGAATTGCTCGACCGGCTCGGAGCCGACCTCCTCGTCGCCCTCGAAGAGGAATCGCAGGTTCAGTGGCAGGCGGCCTGCCGTCGCCAGCCAGGCCTCCGCCGCCTTGAGATGCATGAAGAGCTGACCCTTGTCGTCGCCGGCCCCACGGGCGTACACGCGCTCGTCCTCGTGGCGCGGCTCGAACGGGGGTCGTACCCACTCGTCGAGCGGATCCGGCGGCTGGACGTCGTAATGGCAGTAGATCAGCACGGTGGGCGCATCCGGGCCGGCGCCCATCCACTCGGCGGTGACGATCGGATGGTGGCTCGTCTCGTGGACCGTAGCCCTGTCGATGCCGATACGGGTCAGCTCGCCGGCGATCCACTCCGCTGCGCGCCGGACCTCGCCGGCGCGATCCGGATCGGCGCTGACGGATTCGATGCGCAGGAAGTCGTCGAGCTGTGCGAGGTGCTCGGCATGGTGATCGCGCAGGTGGGCGAGGGCGGCCTCGGTGGCCGCGGAGGTGTCGGTCAGAGTGGTCATGCCGGAATGATAGGCCGATCCGCGGCTGCAACCGGGGGCCGCCGGGCAGCGTCTCGCTGGCATGGCCGGCCTTCGGATCCTCAACGCGCGCCTCTTCCTCTCGTTGCTGCTCGCCATGTCAGCCCTGTTGCTGCCCGTCGAGCGGGTGACGGCGTGCAGCTGCGCGATGTCGACGCCAGAGGAGGAGGCGGCCCGATCCGATGCTGTCTTCAGCGGTACCGTGGTGGCCACCGAGCAGGTCCCGAATGTCGGTGTGCCGGCCGGATCCGACGAGCCAACGACGATCTACACCTTCGCGGTCGACGGGGTCGTGCGCGGTACCGTTGGATCGCAGCATCCGGTGCTCGCAGGGGGCGATGGAGCCAGCTGCGGCATGAGCTTCGGCATGGATGAGCGCTGGCTCGTGTTCGCCATCTACGACGGCCCCATGCTCACGACCGGCCTGTGCAACGGCAATCTACCGCTCCCTGCTGACGAGGAACCACCCCTGCCGATCTCGACGCCGGTGGAATCAGCCCCCGAGCCGGAGGGCTTGAATGTGCCATTGCCGGTTGTGCTGAGTCTCGGCGCCGTCGCGCTGCTGGCGATCGTGTCGCTGTGGGTCTTCCGACGTGCCGAGCGCTGAGCTGGCGCGCGACGACGAGCGACGGGGCGCGAGCTACCCGAAGACGCCGAAGACGAACCCGAAGAAGAGAGCCAGGGCGATGGCCGGAACGAAGCTGGCCGCGCGCAGGAATGCAGGCCAGCGGGGATCGGCCAGGAACGCGTAGGCCGGGATGCTGGCCGGAAAGAGCAGCACCGCCGCCGACCATCCGATGCGGCTCCGCACGCTCAGGTCGGGCCGCTCCTGGATGTCGAGCCAGTAGGCGCCGATCATGATGAAGCCGGCCACGGCGCTCACGGCGAACAGGGTCCAGATCAGGGGCAGCAGCATCGCGGACCGATGCTAGCAGTCGTCCGCAGATCGCCCTGAGCGGCCGCGGCGGCGCTCGACAACCCCAGCCGCTCGGCCCACGCCCACGCCCCGCCTCAGTGGCAACAGCGGCGCCAACCGACGATGCAGCAGCGCATGCCCGCCGGCCGGTTAGCGTGGGCTACTCCCCCGGCTGTGCCCGGCGCCGCGCGACGTCGTCGGCGCCGTTGAGCAGATCGGTCAGGAAGGAGAGCGGCCGGCGACGGGGAACCGGCGGCTCATACTGTGGCAGCAGCGCCGCCACGCCTTCGCGGATCCGCTCCTCGAGGGCGGCGCGGGCCTCGCGTCCGCGGGCGCCCGATGTGGGAATCGGCACTCCGAAGCGAACGATGATGCGCCTGCGGAACCAGAGGTCGGTCGACCCGATGGTGGCGCACGGCACGATCGGCACGCCCGACGCGGAGGCGAACGCCGCGGCGCCCTCCTCGAACGGCAGCAGCTCGGACTCGCGGAAGCCGATCCGCCCCTCGGCAAAGATCCCGAGCACGCCCTCCGCGGCGAAGACGCGACGCACCGCCCGAACTGCCGAGGTGAGCGACGTCTTCTCCGGGTTGTAGGGGATCATGCCGCCGAAGAAGGCCATCACCCGGTTCTTGAAGCCGCGGCTGAAGTCCGCCTCCTTCGGCCCGAACCAGGTGATGCGCGGCTCGAGCGGCGCGACCGCCATCACCAGCATCGGATCGAAGCCGTTGTGGTGGTTGGCGACGAGCTGGAAGGGTGGGGCGGGCCATCTGTCCAGGCCCTGCGCCCGAAGGTCGAACAGGAGCCGCATGACGGCGCGGCTCAGCCTCCATTCGAGCCGATAGCGCCAGGTGACGCGCACGCTGAGCTCGCGCGGCCCGGTGCGGCGGACCTGGTCGGCGGCCGCGCTCACGAGACGCACCGCGAAGGCGGGCAGCCCGAACCGCACCGGTGTGCAAGACACCTGCACACCGGCAGGACGGCGCTTACTGGCCGCTTATCACGCGATCCGATCGCGGTCAGGTTCATGCCGGCACCGGCTGCGGCTCCACCGCCGCAGCTCCCTCCTCCCGCCGGCGTGGGTCGACCTTCAGCAGCGCCAGGCCGGCGGCCACGACGAAGAGCGCGGCCACGATCATGGCGACCCGCGGACCCAGTGGATCGGTTGGGTTGCCGGAGAAGATGCCGGTGAGGTCGAGGGCGACGCCGCCAACCAGGAGGAAGACGGGCTGGGCCATCGCCGTGCCCGCGTTGAGGATCCCCATGTAGCGCCCGGAGGTGTGCTTGGGGATGACATCGGTCATGAGCGCCCAGTCGACTGACAGGAACGTCCCCATGCCCAGGCCGAACAGGACGAACGAGGAGATCGCGAGGGCCGGGCTGGGTGCCGCGGCGACCCCGAGGAGCCCCCCGGCGGCGAGCCCGCTTGCTGCCCAGATGACCGGCCGCCGGCCGAAGCGGTCCGAGAGCCGCCCGCCCGGGATGGCGGCGAGGGCGGTGGCGGCGCCGATGATCGCCGTGCCGATGAAGAACGTCTCGTTTGCCTCGGCGCGCGTCTGTCCCAGCGAGCGCATGAAGTACGCGATCCCGAAGGTCGTGGCCGCGTAGCCGGCCAGGAAGAAGAGGCGCACGGCGAGCACCCAGAGCAGGTTCGCCTGCTGCAAGATGTCGCGGCCCCAGGCCGACAGGGCGATCTCGCGCCAGCTCCTGGTGCGCGCCGGCGCGGTGCGGCCCTCGTCGACCGTGAAGACGAGGATGATCATCGTGAGGAGCTCCACGGCACCGAGCGCGATGGTGGGCAGGAAGAACTCGCCGCCGCCCGCCCACGTCGTGGCGATCCCAATGCCGCCCACCGTGCCCAGCACGATCATCGTCCCCATCAGACCGCTGGCCATCCCCACCTGCCCCGCGGGCACGAGGTCCGGCACGTAGCCCTGGAACGGGCCCTGCGCGAAGTTCGAGCTGAACTGCAGCAGGAAGTAGAAGGCCACGATCGAGACGAACTCGTTCGAGCTCGCCAGGCCGAAGAGGAAGGCCATGTCGAGCAGGGTGCCGATCACGATGTACGGCTTCCGACGCCCCCAGCGGCTGACCGTGTAGTCGCTGATGTTGCCGATGGTGGGCTGCACGAGGATGGGCGCGACGGCACCGGCGAAGACGGTGATCGCCGTGAGCATGCCGAGGCGAGCGGGGTCGATCTCGTCGAGCCGCTGAGGGAGGATCACCGAGTTGAGTCCGCCCCAGATGGCGACGATGCCGAACCAGTACACCGACAGCGTCAGCAGCTGGTGCAGCGGCAGGAGCGGTCGCTCCGGGTGCGCGGACTGGGTCATCGGTCCGTTGGCCTCTGCGTTACGGGCAAGGTACGCGCGATGCGTTGCGCTGGCGCGAGGATTACGCACGCGACCTGCGGCGTGACTGCGGCGATGACACCGGATGCGGCCGTGTGGCCCATCGGCGCTAGAATCTCGGGGTGATCGATCCCATCGCCGTCGAGATCGGCCCGTTCCAGCTTCACTGGTACGGCATCATCATCGCCTCCGCCGTGCTGATCGCCGCCCTGCTCGGCGCGCGCGTGGCGCGGATGCTGGGCGAGAGCCCCGACGACGGGTGGTCGATGCTGCTGCTGGTCGTGGTCCTGGCCGTCGTCGGCGCCCGGATCTACCACGTCATCCACCAGTGGGACTTCTATCTCGTCAACCCGGCCCTCATCCCGCAGATCTGGAACGGCGGAATCGGCATCCCGGGCGCGGTCGCCGGCGGCGCACTGGCGATCTTCCTGTACACGCGTTCGAAGGGACTCACTACGGCCCGCTGGCTCGATATCTTCGCGCCGGCGCTGCTGCTGGGCCAGGTCATCGGCCGTCTCGGCAACTTCGTGAACCAGGAGCTGTACGGACCGCCCACCGACCTGCCGTGGGGCATCCCGATCGAGGCCGCGAACCGCGTGCCGCCCTGGAATGACCTCAACGCCTACCCGGTCGAGTCCACCGTCTTCCATCCGCTGTTCGCCTACGAGGCGCTGCTCAACCTGGTCGGCATGGTGGTGCTGCTGCTCGTCATTCGACGCTTCGGGCATCGGCTCTTCGCCGGCGACCTGGCCCTGATGTACATCATCTGGTACGGCGCCGTGCGTGCTGTCCTAGAGACCTTCCGCACCGACAACTGGGTGATCCTGGGCGTGCCGACCGCGATCTGGGTGGGCGTCATCGGCTTCGTGCTGGCCGGAGCCTGGCTCCTGTACCGCCATCGCCGCGGCTGGGGCTCGCCGATGATCCGACCCAGCCAGGAGCCGCCACCAAAGGGGACCGGCGAGGCCACCGCCGAGCATCGGCCCGGCCCGGAGGCTTCACCTGGCTGAGCGGTCGGGCATCCTGCCCGATGTGACCGCAGCGGTGGGCGGCACTCCGCTGGTCGCGCTCGATCGAGTGGCCGCCGACGTCCGGCCGCAGATGATCGCGAAGCTCGAGCACATGAATCCGGGTGGATCGGTCAAGGACCGGATCGCGCTGCCGATGATCGAGGCGGCCGAGGCGGCCGGGCTCCTGGGGCCCGGCGGCGTGATCGTGGAGCCGACGAGCGGCAACACCGGCGTGGGCCTGGCGCAGGCGGCCGCGGTCAAGGGTTATCGGTGCATCTTCGTCATGGCCGACAAGCAGTCGGAGGAGAAGCGCGCGCTGCTGCGCGCGTACGGGGCGGAGGTCGTGGTGTGCCCCACCGACGTCGATCCCGACGACGAGCGCAGCTATTACCGCGTCTCGGACCGATTGGCGCGCGAGACGCCCGGCGCCTGGAAGCCGGACCAGTACTCGAACCCGGCGAACCCCGAGGCGCACTACTACACCACGGGGCCGGAGATCTGGGAGGCGACCGAGGGTCGCGTCTCGCACCTGGTGATCGCCATCGGCACCGGCGGCACGATCAGCGGTGCCGGTCGGTACCTCAAGGAGCGCAGCTCATCGGTCCAGATCGTGGGGGCCGATCCGGCGGGCAGCGTGTACTCCGGCGGTACGCCGCGCGCCTACCTGACCGAGGGAATCGGCGAGGACTTCTGGCCTGCGACCTACGACACCGAGATGTGTGACCTCATCGTGCGTGTCTCGGACCGCGACTCGATGCTCACCGCCCGCGTCGCGACCGCCCGTGAGGGGATCCTGATGGGTGAGTCGTGCGGCACGGCGCTGTGGGCCGCGCTCCAGGTCGCGCGGGACCTGGACGATCCCGACGCGATGTTCGTGGTGCTGCTGCCGGACTCCGGCCGCAACTACGTCGGCAAGCTCTACAACGACGACTGGCTGCGCTCGAACGGGCTGCTGGGCACCGGCGAGGAGGTTGCCGACTACGACTGGCGCGCCACGCGCCCGCAAGTCGTGCTGCGAGGCTCGGAGATCCCCCGCGCGTCGCGTTGAAGCGTCGTTGCGCGCGGTCCGTCAGCCGCTGGACGGAGCCTCCGGCGGCGACGCTCGTGCCACAATGGCCGCCGCATGAACCCCCCCGAGCACCGGCAAGACCAGTTCGAGACGCTGGCCGTGCACTCCGGCGCCGATCCCGATCCCCAGACCGGCGCCGTGGTACCGGCCATCCAGATGAGCACCACGTTCAAGCAGGACGGCGTCGGCGGTACCCGCCAGGGCTTCGAGTACGGTCGCTCCGACAATCCAACGCGCCGCGCTCTGGAGAGCGCCATCGCCACGCTCGAGGGTGGAGCTCACGGGCTCGCCTACGCCTCCGGGCTGGCGGCGACACAGAACGTCCTCTACCTGCTGGATCCCGGTGACCGGCTCCTCATGAGCGACGATGTCTACGGCGGCACCTGGCGCCTCGCGGCACGGGTGTGGCGGCGGTACGGCATCCAGACCGATGCCGTCGACCTGCGTGACCTCGACGCGGTCGCAACCGCCCTGGCCGCGGACGGGGCAAAGGCGCCGCGGATGATCTGGATCGAGACTCCGACCAACCCGATGCTCAAGCTGGTCGACATCGCTGCCGTCGTGCGGCTGGCAGCCAGCGCCGGCGCGCTGACCGTGGTCGACAACACGTTCGCCACGCCGTACCTGCAGCGTCCGCTCGAGCTCGGCGCCGACCTCGTGCTTCACTCGGCGACGAAGTATCTCGGCGGCCACTCGGACGTGATCGGCGGCCTCGTTGCCACGCGTTCTGACGACCTCGCGGAGCGGCTGCGCTTCACGCAGAACGCGGCCGGCGCCGTGCCGAGCCCCTTCGACTGCTGGCTCGTCATGCGCGGCATGCGCACGCTGGCGGTGCGCATGGAGCGCGCCTGCGCCAATGCGCTGGTGCTTGCACTGTGGCTTGCCGAGCGGCCGGAGGTCGCGCGCGTCCACTATCCCGGCTCGTCCGATCATCCCCAGCGCGACCTCGCCGAACGCCAGATGCGGTTGCCCGGCGGCATGCTCTCCTTCGAGCTGCATGGCGGGGAGGAGCGCGCCCGCCGGTTCGTGGCCGCCACGCGCCTCTTCACCCTGGCCGAGTCGCTGGGCGCGGTCGAGTCGCTCATCGAGCTGCCCGCCGCCATGACCCACATGTCGGTCGCCGACTCGCCGCTCGCGGTGCCGCCCGGGCTCGTGCGCCTCAGCGTGGGCATCGAGGCCGCCGATGACCTCGTCGCCGACCTCGACGCTGCCTTCGTCGCATCGGCCCCGCTGCGCTAGGCAAGGACTGATGCAGAACGAGGACCGTCGCGATGAGCTGCCGAAACTGGCGGCCGACAGCCCCACCGAGATGGTCGAGGACGAGCGCGGACAAGTCTTCGAGCGCCTGTCCAGCGGGACGGCCACGCTGCTGCTGGCCTGGCTGATCGGCGTCGGCGCGCTGACCACGCTGCTCGGCGGCTGGCTGTTCGTGTGGGCTGCGACCGGCGAGCAGCTCGGCCTGGGCGCGCTGTTCGGTGGGTTCGGCTTCTACGTGGCGCTGGCCGGCGCCTCAGGTCCGTGCATCCTGTGGCTCACCGGACGCGCCCAGGGTCACTCCCTGGCCTGGTTCGCCCTCACTGCGGCCAAGATGGCCCTGGTCATGGTCGGCATCGTGATGGTCATGGTCATGCTCGCCACGCTCCTGCTGGCCGGCGCGCTGCCGGGTTCCGGGGCTCTGGCCGCGGCCGCCATCATGGTCGTCATGGCGCTGGCGGTCAGCGTCGTCTGGGCCGCCGCCACGTGGGCGGCCGACCGCTGGATCGCCCGCGCCCGCATCGCCGAGGACTGACCGCGGCCTGCGGCCACGGCTTGCGCCGCGTCCGAGGCTTCGGGCTTCAGGCTCCGCGCTTCGGGGCTTCGGGCGAAGGTGCTCCCTGCCCCAATGCTCGTTCGTTGCAACGTATTCCATCAGGAAGGTTGGTTTCGGCCAGGCACAGTGGGTCAATGCGTCCCCACCGAATCAGTGAGGGCACGTGCCACCCTCTCGGGCAAGCGCGACCTCGCCTAAGTTGCATCCGCCGCGCATTGAGCTAACGACAAGGCGCCCGCGCTCCCCGCGGCCCGCGCGTCCGACGGCGCCCGTCGCCGGCACGGACCACGTGAGAGCGTCAGCGGAGCGTCTGGCCGAGTGGAGCGAGGAAGCGAGCCTGCCACTCCATCGGTCTAGGCAGACTCCATCTCCGCGCGAAGATCCTTGCGCAGCACCTTGCCGATCATCGTCTTGGGCAGCTCGTCGCGGACCTCGATCGCGGACGGCACCTTGTAGCGGGCGAGGTTCGTCCGGCAGTGCTCGAGCAGCTCCTCCATCGAAGCCGATGCGCCGGGTGCCAGCACCACGAACCCATACGGCACCTCGCCGTGGCGCTCCTCCGCGATGCCGATGACGGCCGCGTCCGCCACCGCGGGGTGCGAGAGCAGCACCTCCTCGACCTCGCGCGGGTAGACGTTGATGCCGCCCACGATGATGAGGTCCTTCTTGCGGTCGACGATGGTGAAATAGCCGTCCTCGCTCATCTGCGCCATGTCTCCAGTGCGCAGCCAGCCATCAGGCGACAGGCAGGCGGCCGTCTCCTCGGGCCGCTCCCAGTAACCCGGCATGACCTGCGGTCCGCGCACCTCCATCTCGCCGACCGCGCCCACCGCGACGGGTGATCCGGTTTCCGAATCCACGATCCGCGCCTCGGTCGAGGGGAACGGCAGCCCGATGGTGCCGTTGCGCCGAGCGCCTTGCACGGGATTGCAGTGCGTGACCGGCGACGCCTCGGTCAGGCCGTAGCCCTCCACCACGCGGCCGCCGGTGACCGCCTCGAAGTCGCGCTGCACCTCTGGCGCGAGCGGCGCCGCGCCGCTGATGCAGGCCTCGATCGAGCGCAGGTCGTGCTTGCCGACCGTGGGATGGTGGGCCAGCGTCGCGTACATGATCGGCGCACCGGGAAACAGGCGCGGCCGGTGCTTGCCGATCGCCTTGAGCACCATCTCGGGATCGAAGCGGGGAAGCAGGATCAGCGTTGCGCCCGTCAACATGCCGTAGTTCATGTCCACGGTGAGGCCGTAGATGTGGAACAGGGGCAGCGGGCACAGGATGCTCACCGGCGTCTGCGCCACGGATGGGAACCACGACGCGACCTGGTGCGCGTTGGCGATCAGGTTGCGGTGCGTCAGCATCGCCGCCTTCGGGATGCCGGTGGTGCCGCCCGTCGGCTGCAGAACGGCGATGTCATCGTGCCCGGCCGCAGACTCGAATCGCTCAGCAGGCGCATCCGCAACGAGCCTGAACAGGCTGGGCGTGGCGTCGGAGTGCGGCTGCGGGTTCCACCTGCCCTCACGCTTGGCCTTGAGCGGGTAGAGCCACTTGATCGGCACCGGTAGCGAGTCCTGGATGCCGGTGACCACGTAGCGCCCCGGCTTGCCCGACTCCTGGGCGCGGACGCGGTCGAGGCGCGGCACGAGCAGGTCAATGCAGACCGATACCTTTGGCTTCACCTGCTCGAACAGGACCGAAAGCTCGCGCTCGACGTACAGCGGATTCATCGGCACCGCGATGGCGCCCGCGCGCAGCGCGCCCATGAAGGCGATGACGAAGGCCGGGCTGGTGGGCAGGTGCAGGCTCACGCGATCGCCCTTCTCGACCCCCATGCCGCGCAGGACGTGGGCGAACCTGTCCGCCGCGCTGTCGAGCTCGCCGTACGAGGTCTTCGCGCCGAAGAAAAGGAGCGCCGTGTGGTCCGGTGCCCGCTGCGCGGCCGTGCGCAGCAGCGCGTCCACCGGCATGTCGGGGATTGGAATCTCCGCGGGCACGCCGTCCTCGTAGTGCGCGATCCAGGGCCGCTCCGGCGGCGCCGGGATGCCGGGCTGCTGTTGCTCGATGGTCGAGGTCATTGCTCCCTCCTCCGTTCTCAGGCCGGGTATCCGCCGCGGCCGACAACGGCGGCCGCGACACGTCGTCCGATGGCGATGCGGTCGACCGGCTCGCCGCGCAGCAGGCGTCGGATGCCGGCAACCAGGGTTCGTGCTTCGTCTCCCTCAGCCAGGCTGGCGGCCAGCTGCCGGCCGCGGCCCTCGATCGCCAGCGACCGATCCGCGACGACCAGCCGGGCGAGGTCGGCATGGACCGATGCGGCCGCGCCCTCCGCCGCCTGCTTCGCCCGCTCGACCGAGCTTTCCATGGCGAACAGGTCGATGGTCAGGTCGGCCAGGTCGCTGAGGATCTCCTGCTGCTCCTCGAGGCCCGTGCCATGCCGCTGCACCGCGGCGCCGGCCAGCAGCAGCGTGGCGGTGCGTGCTGCCGCGACCGCCGCGTCCTCGGCCGCGAAGGCGCCATCGAAGCTCGGCGGATCGCCGCCGAGCAGGGCCTCCTGCGCTCGCCGCGCCGGCCCGAGCAGGTCGAGCCGGCCTGTCATGGCGCGCTTCAGCAGCGTCCCCGGCACCAGCAGCCGGTTGATCTCGTTCGTACCTTCCCAGATGCGATGGATGCGCGCATCGCGGTAGTAGCCGGCGGCTGGATACTCCTCGATGTAGCCGTAGCCGCCGTGGACCTGCACCAGCTCGTCGACGACGTAGGCCAGCTCCTCCGACGCCAGCACCTTGGCGATGGAGCACTCGATCGCGTATTCCTCGAGCGCGGCTCGGATGGCGTCCGGCGACGAGGCGTCCTCCGCAGCCGCCAGGCTTGCCTCGAGCAGGCCCGCGATGCGATAGACGGTCGACTCCACGGCATAGGTGCGGGCGGCGATCGCGCTGAGCTTGGCGCCGATGAGCGGGAACTCGGCCAGCCTGCGGCCGAAGGCCGTGCGCTCCGCCGCGTAGCCCGTCGCGATGCCGAGGGCTGGTCGCATGCCGCCCAGGCACGCCGCGGCCAGCTTGAAGCGACCGACGTTCAATACGTTGAAGGCGACGCGGTGCCCCTTGCCGGCCTCACCGAGCAGGTTGTCGGCCGGCACCACCACGCCGTCGAGCGTCACCGGGCAGGTCGAGCAGCCATGGAGGCCCATCTTCTCCTCCTCGGCGCCGATGCTCAGCCCCGGCGTGGAGCGCTCGACCAGGAAGGCGCTGAACGCCTCGCCGTCGATCTTGGCGTAGACCGTGAACAGGTCGGCGAAGGCGGCGTTGGTGATGAACTGCTTGCTGCCGTCCAGGCGCCACGAGCCATCGGGCTGGCGCGTGGCGCGGGTGCGGATGCCCATGGCGTCTGAGCCGGCGGCCGGCTCGGTCAGGGCGTAGGCTCCGACGCGCGTGCCATCGGCAAGTCCGGGAAGGTAGCGGCGCTTCTGCTCATCGGTTCCGAAGAAGACGGTCGGCAGGGTGCCGATGCCGGTGTGGGCCGAGTAGGTCACGGCGAACGACCCGGCGGTCGCGATCGCCTCGTTGACAACCACGCTGCTGATGCGGTCGAGCCCCGCCCCGCCATACGCCTCGGGCACGTCGATGCCAAGGTACCCGTCGCGCCCGAGCTGTTCGAGCAGGGCGCGATGCGTGCCATGGTCGCGGCCCTCGACCTCGGCGCGGCGCGGGCCGACCTCCTTGGCGACGAAGGCCGCGACGGCCTCGCGGATGGCGCGGTGCTCGTCGCTGAGCCGCTCCGGCGTGAACACCGACGCGGCCTGCACCGGTCCGATCATGAAGCTGCCGCCACCCGCCGCGGCCGCGGCCTCGGCGCGCCCTGCGGCTTCGACGGTCACGCCGCCACCTCCTCCGGCTCTTCCGTCCTGCCCGATGCGGAGCGAGCCGGCTGGCGGCCGCCCAGCCACTCGATGACGCCGGCCGCGCCCTGGCCGCCGCCGACGCACATCGTCACCAGGCCGTAGCGCGCCTCGCGTCGCGCGAGCTCGGCGAGGATCTGGACGGACAGCTTGGCCCCGGTTGCGCCGAGCGGGTGGCCGAGCGCAATGGCGCCGCCATTCACGTTCGTCGTCTCCTCGTCGAGCCCCAGCCGGCGGACGACCGCGATCACCTGCGCCGCGAACGCCTCGTTGAGCTCGGTGACGCCGATGTCATCCAGCGTCAATCCCGCCTTGCGCAGCGCCTTCGGCACCGCATCCACCGGACCGATGCCCATGATCTCCGGCGCGACTCCCGCCGTGGCGAAGCTGACCAGCCGTCCGAGCGGCTCGAGGCCCAGCTGGGCCGCCCGCTCACCGGTCATGACCACCAGCGCCGCGGCCCCGTCGCTCATCTGGGAGGAGTTGCCTGCCGTGACCGTGCCTTCCTGCGCGAAGACCGGCTTGAGGCTTGCCATCTGCGCGGGGTCGGCGTCGTGGCGAATGCCCTCGTCGGTGTCGAACGTCTCATCGTGGTCCGATGGACGGCCGTCATCGTCCACCTCGGTGCGATGCGCCTCGACGGGCGCGATCTCGTCCACGAACCGGCCGGCTCGCTGCGCGGCCGACGCCCGCTGGTGCGAGCGCAGGCCCCACACATCCTGGTCGTCGCGGCTCACGTCGAAGCGCTCGCTCACACGCTCGGCGGTGAGGCCCATGCTCAGGTAGACGCCGGGGCGCGTGTCCGACAGGCCGGGGTCGGGCGTGAACCGGTGGCCGATCATCGGCACGAAGCTCATCGACTCCATCCCGCCGGCGATGACCACGTCGTGCATGCCCGTCTGGACCGAAGCGCTGGCCAGCGCGAGCGCCTGCAGGCCCGATGCACAGAAGCGGTTGATGGTCATGGCGCTGGCGCTGACCGGGATGCCTGCCCCCAGCGCCACCTGGCGCGCGATGTTCAGGCCCTGGGCTCCCTCCGGCATCGCGCAGCCCAGGACGAGGTCCTCGATCTCGGCCGGGTCGAGGACGGGCGCCCGCGCGAGCACGGCGCGCACGGCGCTCATCGCCAGCTCCTCGGGAGGAGTCTGGCGCAGCATGCCGCGCGGCGCCTTGCCCACCGCGGTGCGGGCGGCGGAGACGATGACGGCGTCACGCATGGGTATTGGTCCTCATCGGTTCAGTGATCCTTCAGTTGCGGAGCGGCTTGCCGGTCTTGAGGGTGTGACGGATCCGGTCGCGGGTCAGCCGCTCGCCGAGCAGGCGCAGGAAGGCCTCGCGCTCGAGGTCAAGGAGGTGCCCTTCGGACACGAGCGTTCCCTCGGCCACGTCCCCGCCGCTCATCACGCGAGCCAGCTCGAGCACGATCTTGCGGTCATGCTCGCTGATCTGGCGCGCGGCGAGCTGGTTGTAGCTGAGCGCCTCGGCGGCGGCGATGCCACGGCGGCCGAGCACCGGGATGCGGATCTCTCCCGGCGGTCGGTAGCCGGTATCGGACAGCTCGCGCGCGGCGCGGGCGGCATCGGACCACTGGCGATCGGGGTCGGCGGTGATCTGGTCGCAGTCGCGCAGGATCATGAGCTCGCGGGCCTCCGGCGCGCCCATCGCCACGCGGGCGCTGGCCACGGTCGTGAACACGTGCTGGAAGATCGGGAAGAGATCACCGCGGGCGCCGTCCGGCAAGCGCTCGGCGGCGCGGCGGGCCATGGCGGTCGAGCCGCCGGCGGCCGGGATGAGGCCCACGCCCACCTCCACCAGGCCGATGTACGTCTCGGCCAGCGCCTGCGCCCGATCGGCCGCTAGCACGATCTCGGTGCCGCCGCCCAGGGTGCGGCCGCGAGGCGCCGCGACGACCGGCACGGGGGCATAGCGGATCGCCTGCATCGCGCCCTGGAAGCGTCGGATGGCGCGATCGAGCTCGTCCCATTCGCCGTCCTCGGCCTCGATCAGCAGCAGAGCCAGGTTCGCGCCCACGCTGAAGTCGGTCGCCTGGGTGCCGATCACCAGCCCGTCGTAGCGCTCGGCGGCCAGCTCCACGCCGCGCCCGATCATGGCGATGGTGTCGATGCCGATGACGTTGAGCTTGCCGTGCAGCTCCAGCCCCAGGATCTTCTCCGGCAGCTCCAGGACCGATGCCGACGCGTTGGACGGCAAGTCCGCCTGACGCCCGCGCTCTCTCGCCGCGCCGATGTCGAGCCAGCCGGGGCGTGGATCGACCTGCTCCAGCGTATCGGTCCGGAAGCTCCACGCAGAGCCGTCGCGATAGAGCACGCCCTCACCTTCGTTGACCTTGACGTGGAGCAGTGGAGGCTCCCCGCCGCCCAGCGGCACCAGGCGCGCCGTCGTCTTGGCGTCCAGGGCGTCGATGATCTCGAACGGCCCCAGCTCCCAGGCGAAGCCCCAGCGCATGGCGCGATCGACGTCGGTGACGGTGTCGGCGATCTGCGGGCCAACTGTCGCGGCGTACTCGATCCCGGCCGCGAAGAGACGGCTCAGGAACTCGCCCGCCCGGTCCTCGGCACCCAGCAGCAGGTTCAGGCGCCTGCCGAGGTCGCTTTCGTTGCGCGCCATCTCGACGGCGCCGGACTGCATGCGCCGACGCGGCCGATACTCGCCGCTCTCCAGGTCGAGGGCGAGGATCTCGCCGCTCTCCTTGCGGAAGAACCCGGCGCCAGTCTTCTCGCCGAGCGCGCTGCGCTCCACGAGCCCGCGCATGACCGGCGGCACGGCGAATGCCTCCCGCTCGGCCGGATCGGTCAATGCCTCGGCGCAGTGGTCCGCCACCGCGGTGGCCACGTCGATGCCCACCAGGTCGAGCGTGCGGAAGGTCGCGCTCTTCGGCCGCCCGATGAGCGGGCCGGTCAGGTCGTCGACCTCGTCCGGGCCCAGGCCGAGCTGCTGGGCGGTGCGAAGCGCGACGAGCAGCCCATGCACGCCGAGCCGGTTGGCAATAAAGGCGGGCGTGTCCCTGGCCATGACGGTGCCCTTGCCCAGGTGGCGCGAGGCGAACTCGGCCAGCGCCGCGACGGCAGCGCCATCGGTCTCGGCCAGGGGGATCAGCTCGAGCAGGCGCGTGTAGCGGGGCGGGTTGAAGAAGTGGGTGCCGAAGAAGCGCGACTGGAAGGCGGGGGAGCGGCCGTCGGCGAGCGCCGCGATCGACAGGCCGGAGGTGTTCGTGGTCACGATCGGCGATCCTGCCGCCGCTCCCAGGGCGGCATCCACGCGGGCCAGCAGGTCGCGCTTGGCTTCGAGCTGCTCCACGATCGCCTCGAGCACCCAGTCCGCGCCCGTCACCGCGTCCTCGAGCTCGTCGAGGCCACCGGTGCCGACGTTGCGGGCATCCGATGCGAGGTACAGCGGTGCCGGGCGCAGCTGCGCCACGCGCTCGAGGCCGCGCCGCGCCGCGCCTGCGTCCACGTCGAGGAGGCGAACGCGGGATCCGGCGCCGGCCAGCAGACAGGCGATCTGAGCGCCCATGGTGCCTGCGCCGAGCACGACGACGTTCGGATAGCGCGGCGTCATGGCTCCGGCTCCCGCTGCGGCCGGGCGAGGCCGCCGAGGAAGAGGCTGACGAAGCCGTCCGCGATCTCGTCGACGCTCAGCTCGCCGCTGGGGCGGTACCACTGCGTGAACCAGTTGCAGGCCGAAAGGACGCCGATGCCGGCCAGCCGCACGTCGAACGGCCGCAGCTCGCCGCACTCGATGCCGTCGTTGATCGTCGCGCGCCAGCGGGCCTCGTAGGCGTCGCGTCGCGCGATCATCTCGGCACGCCGTTCCGGGCTGAGCGAGCGCAGCTCGATCTGGATCAGGCTCAGCTCGTCCGCATGGTCGGCCGCCACGCGCAGGTGCTCGTGGATGGCTGCCCGCAGGCGGTCGACCGGAGGAGCATCGCCGTCCAGGATCGGCTCCACCCGCCGCTCGAGCAGGTCGAGCGCGCCCGACAGGATCGTCCACAGCAGATCGTCCTTCGACGCGATGTAGTGGTACAGGCTGCCGCGGTTCATGCCGAGCGCCTCGCCGAGATCCTGCATCGAGGTCGCGTGGAAGCCGCGCTGCCGGAAGAGGCGGGTGGCCGCCTGGAGGAGCTCGGCTTCGCGCGGTCGTGTGGCGATCATCACCGGTCCTGCGGTCGCGTGGCCGGACGGAGTCCCTGGAGTCAAACGAACGTTTGGTCGAGGGTAGCGCAGCGGCGGTCGCGGCGTCAAGGTCCGCAGCCAAGAGCCAGACCGGATCTACGAAGAGGCGGAAGGCGGTAAGCCGCCAGTAAGCGGCCGGTAAGGGCCGATATGCATAGTGGCCGTATGCCACTCAGCAGACATCGCGGCGGCCGCCGACGCGGCCCGGCCGCCACCATCGGTCTCATCGCGAGGACGTCCGCCGCCGTCATCAGGCGCCAACGGCGCGAGCGTCGCGCATTCGCTGCCATGCCCAAGCCGGTGCCCTGGGATTGGGCGCAGCCGCGCCTGATGCCATTGCTGGCCGGTCCGTACTTCGACAGCCCCGGCGAGGAGCTCATCCGCAGCGTGCTCGATCCCGGCATCGCCGTGGCCTTCGGCATGGACCTCGGGCACGGCGTCCTGCCATTCGTCGACGTCACGGTCGCGCGACGCTGGGAGTGCAGTGCGGAGCAGATCCGGGATACGGCGATGACGAACCTCGTCGAGCGCGCGGCGAAGATCGAGCCAAGTATGGTGACGAGCGGGACGCTCAGTGGCCACCTCGTCCGGCTGCTCCGACGGCCGGCGGGCTGGACGTCTTCCGTCCTGCTCGTGCCTGAGGAGCTCAAGCGGCTGTTCGGTGCGCAGGATCAGGTCTTCGCCGCCGCCGGCCACTCCACGCTCATCAGCCTGCCCGTAGACATTCCCCCCAAGGTTGCGGCGTACCTGACGCTGGACTTCGAGCGGAAGGAGCTATATCCCCTGATGCTCGACCCGTTCGCGCTAGTGGCTGGGGAGCTCATCTGGGATGGTGCCACGAATGAGTTCGATGACGACTAGAGAGGGCCGTTGACGGCCGGCATCAGACATCGTAGTCGGCGAGGGGCTCGGCAACCTCCACCGCGGACCCGAACGTCTCGCCCGCGGCGGAGCGCGAGCCAGCGGCGCCGTCCTCGACCGGCAGGTGGGTGAGAAGGAGCCGCTTCGCTCCCGCCGTGCGTGCCGCCTCCCCTGCCTCGGCTGGCAGGAGGTGGCCACGGGGCTCTGGCGGCTGGGCGTCCTCATCGAGCGAGCGCAGCGTGGCCTCGCACAGGAAGAGGTCGGCCTTTTCGGCCAGGTCGAGCACGCCGCCGCAGGGAGCCGAGTCGGCGGAGTATGCGAGCAGGCGGCCGTCGGCTTCGACGCGGAAGCCCCAGCACGGAACGAAGTGCTTGGTCTCGACCGGCGTCAGCGTCAGGCCGTCGAAGTCGAGCGGCGTTGAGCCGTCGTGCTCGGACAGGCGGAACGTGTCCTCGAAATGCCTGGCGTTGCCGGCGCCGCGCGCGAGGTCCAGCAGCTGGTTGGCGCTGCCGGGAGGGAGGATGACCTGCAACCGCTCCTCGCGAGGTCGGCTGCGCCAGGGCATGACATAGCGCAGCGTCACGAGGTCGAGCATGTGGTCGGTGTGCATGTGGCTGATGACGATCGCGCTCAGCTCGTCCGGATGATGGAGGCGCAGCAGCTGCGACACGACGCCGGGGCCGATGTCGACGAGCAGCCGCGTCGTTCCGCCTTCGACGAGGTACCCGGCGCAGGCCTCGCCGGGATTGGGATACGCGGGGGAGCGGCCGAGAACCGTGAGGCGCATCGGTCAGGCGTGCGCGCGCTGTCGCGTCACGGCATGCGGCCGCAGGTACATCGCCCGATGGCCGTGCGACTCGGGGACGAAGCCGAGCGCGGCAAAGAACTCGACGGCGGCCGGGGTGCTGACGAGGGCGACCAGGCGCCGGTCGGCGCATCGGTCCAGTGCCAGGCGCACGAGCGCCGAGCCGATGCCGGCCCGCTGTCGATCGGGCCGGACGATGACGTCCCACAGCGTGGCGTGCAGGCCACCGTCATCGAGCAGCCGCGCTACGCCGATCAGCTTGCCGGCCGCCGTGCGCGCGGCGAACCAGGTACAGGAGCGCGCGATGGCATCCAGGCGCCAGCGCTCACGCCGCGGCCAGTCGACCCAGGCATAGGCGGCGTTGACCTCGTCGGGCGTGAGGCCGGCGTCGGCCTCGTACCGGACGTCATCGTGCACGTCGGCGCTCAGCGCTGCTCGATTGCGACGTAGTCTCGGACATCGGGCCCGATGTAGATCTGGCGGGGCCGGCCGATCTTCGTCTCCTCCGCCTCGAGCATCTCCTTCCACTGGGCGATCCAGCCCGGCAGGCGCCCGATGGCGAAGCAGTTGGTGAACATGTTCTTCGGAAAGCCAATGGCGCGGTAGATCAGGCCGGAGTAGAAGTCGACGTTGGGATAGAGCTTGCGGCTGACGAAGTAGTCGTCGGAGAGGGCGACCTCCTCCAGCCGCTGGGCGACCTCGTAGAGCCGGTCATCCGCGCCGGTGGCGGCCAGCACACGGTCCGCGGCGGCCTTGATGATCTTCGCTCGCGGGTCGAAGTTCTTGTAGACCCGGTGCCCGAAGCCGGCGAGGCGGAAGGAGTCGTCGGGATCCTTCGCCTTGTCGACCCACTTCTGGACGTTGCCGCCGTCGGCCACGATGCGCTCCAGCGTGTTGATGACGGCTTCGTTGGCGCCACCGTGCAGCGGGCCCCACAGCGCGCTGATGCCGGCGCTGATGCTGGCGTACAGGTTGGTGTGCGCCGAGCCGACCATGCGCACCGTCGAGGTGGAGCAGTTCTGCTCGTGATCCGCATGAAGGATGAGGAGCAGGTCGAGCGCCTGGGCGACTTGGGGATTCACGTCGTATGCCTCGGACGGCACCGCGAACATCATGTGCAGCAGGTTGGCGGCGTAGCCCAGGTCGTTGCGCGGATAGACGTAAGGCTGGCCAATGGCCTTCTTGTAGGCCCAGGCAGCCAGGGTCGGCAGCTTGGCGATGAGGCGGTTGATGGTGACCTCGACCGCATCGGCCTCGAAGATCTCGTGGCTGTCGGGGTAGAAGGTGGACATGCCAACCGTGCCCGATGCGAGCACCGCCATGGGATGGGCGTCGTGTGGGAAGGAGTCGAAGAAGTGGCGCATCTCCTCGCGGATGAGGGTGTGATGCGTCACCTCCTGCACGAAGCCATCAAGCTGCTCGCGCGTCGGCAGCTCGCCCCAGATGAGCAGGTATGCGACCTCTAGGAAGGTGGACCGCTCGGCCAGCTGATCGATGGGGTAGCCGCGGTATCGCAGGATGCCCTGCTCGCCGTCGAGGTAGGTGATGGCGCTGGTGCACGCGCCGGTGTTTCCGTACCCGGGATCCAGGGTGATGAGCCCGGTCTTCGCGCGCAGCGTGCTGATGTCGATGCCCGTGTCGCCGTCGCTGCCCTCCACGATCGGCAGCTCGAGCTCGTGGTCGCGCGCGAGCAGCCTCGCCCTGTCGGTCCGCGTCAGCGTCTCGTTCCTCATCCCAGCAGGTCCATCACCGCGTCACGCTCCTCGAGGAGCTCGCTCAGGGTGGCGTCGACTTTGCCCTGCGCCCAGGCGCCGTGCTCGATGCCCGGCACGATCTCGACCGCGCCGGGGGCCGATGCGCGCAGCGGGTAGCCGAAGACGATCCCCTCCGGCACGTCGTACCCACCGTCGGCGGGGGCGGGGACGGCGGACGAGAAGACTTCGCCGCTCGGCTGCGTGATGTTGCGCACGGTATCGATCACCGCGTTCGCCGCGCTTGCGGCGCTCGACTGTCCGCGCGCCTTGATGATGGCCGCGCCGCGCTGCTGGACCGTGCTGATGAACTCACCCTGCAGCCAGGCCTCGTCGTCGATCACGTCGGTTGCCGGCCGGCCGCCGATCGTGGCGTGCCACGCATCGGGGAATTGCGAGGAGGAGTGGTTGCCCCAGATGGCCAGGCCCTGCACATCACTCACCGCGACGCCGGACTTCGCCGCCAGCTGCGATCTGCCGCGGTTCTCGTCGAGCATGGTCATGGCGAACCATCGGTCCTTCGGCATGGCGTGACGCTCGGCTGCCGTCGAGCCGATCAGGGCGTTCGTGTTGCACGGGTTGCCCACCACCAGGACGCGACAGTCGTCTGCCGCGTTGTGCGCGATGGCCTCGCCCTGCTCGGTGAAGATGCTGCCGTTGATGCTGAGCAGGTCCTTGCGCTCCATCCCCTCCCTGCGCGGCACGGCGCCGACCAGCAGCGCCCAGTTGGCGTCGGCGAAGGCCTCCTCCGTGTCGGATGTGCACAGCACTCGACTCAGCAGCGGAAATGCGCAATCGTCGAGCTCCATGCGCACGCCATCCAGAGCGGGCAGCGCGGCTTCGAGCTCAAGCAGCTGGAGGTCGACCTTCGTGGCTGGTCCGAACATCTGTCCCGAGGCGATGCGAAAGAGGAGGGCGTAGCCGATCTGCCCGGCGGCGCCGGTGACGGCCACCCTGACGTGCGGGTCGGGCATCTCTCTCCTGGTTGGTTGGGCGCGCAAGTCGAGCTTGAGTGTAGCGCAGGCTCCGGGCCACGCTCAGCGTGAGCGCGACCAGTCCTCGACCGCGGATGCCATGGAGGCGAAGGCGATGCGGGGCAGCCAGTCGAGGATCGCCGAGCGGGTGACCCAGGCGTGTTCGCTGGACTCGGCGTCCAGCGTGACCGGTGCATCCGGGGTCACCTGCCGGGCGCGATACACCGCCGTGACGACATTCGAGGCCGGCGAGTGATAGACACCGGTCAGGGCGAGCAGCTCGACGGCGACGCCTGCCTCCTCCCGCGTCTCGCGCAGCGCCCCCTGTTCGAACGACTCGCCCGGATCCAGGTAGCCGGCCGGCAGATCCCAGGCGCCGATGCCCGGCTCGACGGCGCGCTTCAGAAGCAGGACCGATGGCTCAGCGTCGCCATCGGCCTGGCGCTCGAGCAGCACCGCCGCCGCCGGCTTGGGGTTGGCATGCCAGCGCCATCCGCATCGGTCGCAGAGGAGAGGCTCCTCGTGAGGGTTTGAGCAATGCGGGCAGGCCGGGACGTGGAGGCTCACGTCCGGCAGGGTATCAGGAGATCTGGACGAGCCCCGTCAGGCTGGCGCCGATGCCGGCGAAGCGCTCCCGGAACCCGGGCGCGAATCCATACCAGATGTTCGTTCCGCGCCGCTCAGATATGAGGATGCCGGCCTCGCGCAGCACCTTGAGGTGATGGCTGATGGTCGGCTGAGTGACGTTGCAGCACTCGGTGAAGTCGCAGGCGCAGATCGCTTCGCCGCCGGCCTCGCCGAGCTGCCGGAGGATCGAGAGGCGGGTGGCATCGGCCATGGCGGACAGCAGCTGGACGTCTGGATCGGTGGCTCGCATGGTGGCAGCCAGTTTATCCAGAGACATATATATTGACAAGTATCGATGTAGCGCACTATCCTGAGGCGCCGACACGGACCGATGAGGGAACCACGAATGAGCCTCAACCATTTCCTGCTGGCGGATGCGACACATGCCGACCGCCTGCGCACGGCGGACGAGGCTCGCGCTCGTCGGGCCCTGCGCCGCGCGCTCGAGTGCTGCCGACGTTCGCTGCTGAGCCTGCTCGGCATCCAGCGCCGCGGAACTCCCTGCGGAGCCGCCTGCTGAAGCTCGACCCGTCGCCAAGAGCCAGCGAAAGGAGGTGAGACGATGCTCAGACGCGCCTGTGGCTGCGACTGCGACTGCGGTGACTGCGGCCCTGACTGCTGTCCGACCGGTCCCTGCTGCTGAACTGAACGGCCGGGGAGCGACAAGGCATGGTCGTACCCCCGGCCGCCGTCGACTATTCGCGAATGCGGGTCGGTTCGGGAATCGGCAGGTCGTCCCGGCCCGCGGCCAGGATGAACATATGGACCCGGTCGCGGATGACATCGCGAGCCTCGCGAAAGGCCGCCAGTCGCGCTTCCTCGTCACCTTCCACAGCCGACGGATCGTCGATGCTCCAGTGGGCCTGGTTCTGCACGCCGGGAATGGTTGGGCACGCCTCGCGAGCCTGGTCGCAGACCGTGATCAGCCAGGTGAAGGCCTCACCCAGGAACGGCCCCAGGGTCTTCGATGACTGGCGACGGATGTCGATTCCGATCTCGTCCATGACCGCGATCGCCTCCGGACGCACCTGCGTCGCTTCGGTTCCGGCGCTGAAGGCCTCGAACGTCTCGCTGCCCCACGCGCGCAGCATCCCCTCGGCCATCTGGCTTCGAGCGCTGTTGTGGGTGCAGACGAAGAGAACACGCCTCGGATCTGTGCTCATCGCTACCGATGCTACGCCGCCGATGTCAACGCCGTGTCAAGGACCGTCAATGTCCACATTGGGGATGCCGTGTGGATAAGTCCGGTAAGTCGCTGATAAGTCGGGGATAAGGGGTATTGCGTGGGGTTCCGAGCGGCACCTATGCTCTGGTTGTTCCGAAGGGGCAGCCAACGGCACCAGAGATTGCATCAACGGTCCGGCGGCGGTTCCTTCGGGACTTTTCTATGTGCGCGGCCCTGTGCCCCGGCCGCGTTGCCCCTTCGCGTCGCGTTCCCCCTTCGCGTCGCGTTTCGCCGCCTCCGTTCCGCCGCCTCCGTTGCCCCGTCTGCGTTGCATGAGATGGAGGTAACGGCGAAGAAGTGAGCCGAAACGGCCGGAAGTTCGCCGCCTGTTGCATGAGGTGCAACCAGCGGGGAACGCGGCCCGGAGATCGGCCCTTACTTCCCTGTTACCTCCATGTGGTGAAAATTTCTGCGGAAGCTCCGGGGTATCCGGGCGGTCAGGCTTCTCGTCCGAGGTCTCGCTGCAGGCGTCGGACGACCTCGGCCGTCTCATCGTCCGGACCATGGCCGGGTTCGGAGGCGGGCCCGGCGAAGGTACCGAACTGGCGATCACCTGCGTCGCCCAGCCCCGGCACGATGTACCCGCGCTCGTTCAGGTGGGAGTCGACCGCCGCCACGTGAATGTCGACGTCCGGGTGCGCAGCCGAGAGGGTGGCGATCCCCTCCGGCGCGGCGATGAGCGACACCTGCTTCACCCGCGCGGCGCCCCATGCTTTGAGAATGTCGACGGTCGCGGCGGCCGAACCGCCGGTGGCCAGCATCGGGTCGAGGATGAGGCACACCTGGACCGTCGCCGCGTCGGGCAGCTTGTTGTAGTACTCGACCGGCTTGAGCGTCCGCTCGTCGCGGTACAGGCCGATGTGCCACACCTCGGCCGTCGGCAGTAGCTCGAGCATGGCATCGACCATCCCCAGGCCGGCGCGCAGGATCGGGATCAGGCCCACGCGGGGCTCGAGCACGGCGCCGTCCATCGGCTCCAGCGGAGTCTCGATCGGCGTAGGCTGGGTGGCAAGGTCGGCCATCGCCTCGTAGCCGAGCAGCCAGGTCAGCTCGCGGACGAGCTCGCGAAACGTCTTGGGCTCGGTGCCCTTGTCGCGCAGCAGCGACAGCTTGTGCGCCAGCAGCGGATGGCGGCTGACGTGGACCGATGTCGGGAGGGCGGGCGCGTCTGGCATCGGCGCCGATTCTAGTCCTCGGCAGGGTGCTTAGCCGCCGCTCCGCAGGTCCGAACGCACCTCCGCTGTCTGCGCCGGCCGATCCGCTGCCCGATGACCACGAGCTGATACGAAATCGCGCAAGCTTGACACGGGACTACCTCCACTGGCGGCATGCTGGTAGGCTTACCATCCTTACACGACCCATCGCGCAACGGACCGTGCCCAGGCCGTCGCTCGGCCCGTACCAGGAGGAGGAGGAGAGCATGGTCTTCGGATCCAAGCGTGAAACCAAGCCGGATGCCCTCTCGCGCGAGGACGTCGTCGGTAACCTGTATCCGGACAGCCTTACCAGTGAGGTCGACGTGGCACAGTCACCCAGTGAGTTCCGCCGCGAGGACCGCGGCAACGAGAGCGTCATCGATCCGCATGCCCGCTTCAACGGCAAGTACGTCTCGGACCGCGACCTGCGGATCGAGGGCGAGGCACAGGGCGAGATCGAATGCCAGGGCACGCTGATCATCAGCCCCCAGGCACGCGTACGCAGCGCCATCAAGGCCCACAACGTCATCGTCAACGGCGATTACGAGGGCGATGTGGACTGCGGCGGCCGCTTCGAGATCGGCTCGACCGGCCGTGTGAAGGGCGCCATCAAGACGCAGGTCCTCGTGGTCAAGGAGGGCGCGCACTGGGAAGGCGGCGTCACCATGACGCGTGAGCCGAGCGCACGCCCGCAGCCGCAACCCGGCCAGGGTGCCCAGCCGCAGCCAGCGCCGCGCGGCCAGCCCGCGCCGGCCGGAGGTGCGGTCGGCGGCCAGGGAAGCATCTTCAGCAAGGGCGATCGCGTGGGAGCGCAGCCGCGCGAGGGTCAGCGCGTGGGTCTGCGCGAGGG
>JBOGTC010000156.1:0-10196 GCA_050692055.1 Candidatus Limnocylindria bacterium
GGGCAGTGCGGCGCCAGCCGGGCCGCGATGCGGGCCGCCAGGTCGGCGGCGGCGTCGCGGTTGAAGGTGACCACCGCGATCCTGCCGGCGGCCACCCCGCGGCCGAGGAGCACGCCGAGACGGGCGATCAGGGTCGTCGTCTTGCCGCTGCCGGCCGGGGCGATGACCTGGGCTGGACCATCGGGCAGCGTGGCGGCCGCCCGCTGCTCGGCATCGAGCGAGGCGAGCAGGCCGTCAGCCGCCGGTGCTGCGGCGGATGGCGCGATCGTCATCGGTCGATGATGGCGAACCGCGCTTACCGGCCGATCAACGATCGCTTACCGGGGTTGAAGCGGCTGACGCCACACACCAGGAGCGCAACCCTCGGCGTATATACCGAGAAGCACCGCGGCTGCCCCGGGCGTCACGAGACTTACGAGGAGGAGACTCATGCGCAAGGTTCTCATTGGTCTTTCGGTCGCGGTCGTCGCGGCGGCGCTGCTGGCCGGCGCCGCGTTCGCGGCGCGTCCCAACCAATCGTGGCACTTCGTCGCACCGCTCTCCGGTGCCGAGGAGGTCCCGGCCAACGACTCGCTGGGTCGCGGCGTGGCGATCTTCCACCTGAGCGCCGACGGCGAATCCCTGTCGTACCGGCTGATCGTCGCGAACATCGAGAACGTGACCCAGGCGCACATCCACGCCCCCGCGCCGGCCGGCGCCGACGCCGGCGTGGTGGTCTGGCTGTATCCGGAGGACGGACAAGCTCCTGAGCTCATTCCCGGCCGGTTCGACGGCGTTCTGGCCACCGGCACGATCACCGAGGACGATCTGGTAGGCGCCTTCGCCGGCCAGCCGCTGTCGACCCTGATCGACGCCATCACCAGCGGCAACGCCTACGTGAACGTCCACACCACCCAGTTCCCGCCCGGGGAGATTCGCGGCCAGCTGGACTGATATCTCGTCCGCGGGGTGCACGAGAGCCGCGGCGAACCGGCCGTGGCTCTTCTCTCAGCTGCGTTCCAGCACCCTGCCGCCCGCAGCCGCGATCGACTGGCGCCCGAGGTCGCATGAGCGACGACCGGCTCTTCCATCACCTATCGATACAGACGCTCTGCGGGCCCGAAGTGTCCGTGGTCGGGAAGTGTGACCTCGCCCGATGCACACTGAGCGAGGCCCGTTGCAGTTCCGCTCACTCCTCGGTGACGGTGCTTCCGACCGGCACGATCTCCCACCACACGCGGCCGCGAGGCAGGACGAGCGGATCGCCGCTGGCGGCGTAGGTCCACGTGGTGAGGTCGCTGCTGCTCGGTCGCGACCAGCGCAGGTCGTAGGCGTGGCCATCGACGTAGAGCACGCCTGCCCCGTCGTCGACGAGGTACTGATCGCGCCGCGGGCTGCCGCTCGCATCGAGCTCGTTCCACAGCACCTCCTCACGCACCAGCTGCACCAGGACGCTGCGCGCGCTGAGGCGCTCGTTGGTGATGGCGTCGAAGTTCGGCGCCACGTCATCGGTCCGCAGCCAGTCGCCGGTCTCCGCATCCGACTCCCAGCCGAAGCGCCAGATGCTTGCGGTTTGGAGCTCGACCGAGCCGACCGGGCGGCCGTCATCGGGCAGCGCGGGGTCGTCGTCGAAGGCGAACGGCCCGCGGGGCTCCCCGGCCAGCGCGGCGTGCTGCTCGAGCCGTCCACCAGGCTCGATGGCGCTGCGCGCGGCGTCGACGTCGAGGTACACGTTGTGCGGCGCGGGCCAGGGCCCGGTGCGGTGGTAGAAGTCGAAATTTCCTTCGATGCCGTTCACGTACGGCATGCCGTTGGCCCCGAACCGATTGAGGACTGCCCAGCCGCCGCCGAAGCCGAAGGTGAGCCCCCGGAGCTGCTGCCACAGGTCGAGGTTGAAGTATCGCATTGAGCGAACCGGCCCGACCGCCGCCGGGAGGGCTGAATGGCAGGCATAGACCGCGCTGAAGCGGGTCGTGTTGCCCTCGACCGGCGCCTCGATAACGAGGTCGGCGAGGTTCAGGCCCGATGGCGGCCGCGCGATCGGGTTGTTCTCGACCTGCACCAGCATCGGCATGCGCTCGGCCAGGGCGGCGTCGCCGAGCGGCAGGCCACTCAGTGGGCAGTAGGCGGCAGGCGCCGGCGTCGGCGTCGGACTCGGCGAGGGCGTGGGGCTCGCGGTGGGCGATGCCGACGGCGACAGCGTCGGCGAGGGGAGCGGGGCGGCCTCGGCACCTGGGCTGAGGATGGCGGCCGTGGCGCCGATGGCGAGGCCGACCACCAGCAGCCCTGCGACTGCGGTCAGGGTGGTGCGGGATCGGAGGATGTGCATGCGCGCTGCATCCTAGCGGCCAGGAGGAACGAGCGGGTTGGAGATTCCGGGCGATCCAGGGCGAGGGCCTGACGTATCGGCCGATGACCAGCGGCTTGCCGTTGAAGGCCGTATCCTTGCCGGCGCCCCTGACCGGAGGACCACGCAACCCCGATGATGGACCGATGACGCGTCGCTCGACGCGTCTGCGCGCAACGCATACCTCGCGGCCGCCGCGGCTGCGCGACGCCGCTCGCTTCGACGAGACCGATGCCTGGGAGCTCGAGTACGAGCCCGCTCCGCGCGGCAGGGCGCGCCGCCGCCGCCGACGCTCGGCGTGGGGGACGCTGAAGCTGATCGTGGGCCTCGCGCTCCTCGCCATCATCGCCGGCACCGTGCTCCTCGGCATGCGTGCGGGGGCGTTCAACGAGCGCGTCTCGAGCGCGCCCTTCCTGTCGACCGCCCTCCTTGGTCCGCTGAACGGGAACGACCGAGTCAACATTCTGCTGGTCGGTTACGGCGGCGGTGACCATGACGGCGCCTTCCTGGCGGACTCGATCTCGATCCTGTCGATCGATCCGCAGACCGACACGACGACGACCATCCCCATCCCACGGGATCTGTGGATCGAGGGCGTCTCGCACCTGCCGCAGAACGGCAAGGTGAACGAGGCCTTCGCCATCGGCCAGCTGAACGGCGGCATCGATGGCGCGGGCGAGCTGCTCGCAGGCGTGCTCGCCGAGGTCACGGGCCTCGAGATCGACGGCTGGATGGCGATCGACTTCGACGGATTCCAGGAGATGGTCGACGCCGTGGGCGGCGTCACGATCCAGAACCCCACCGCCTTCAGCTACACCATGAACGAGCAGCTGCACGATTCGCAGGCGTGGAACGACGGCTCGTTCGCGGCCGGGGAGATCGAGCTCAACGGTGAGGAGGCGTTGGCGTACGCCCGGGCGCGCTATACCAACGTGCCGTCGGAGTCGGCCGACTTCGCTCGATCGGTCCGCCAGGCTCGCATCATCGGCGGCCTGCGCTCGGAGGTGGGGGAAGGCGGGCTCGGCGCCATCGGCCCTGGCATCGGCCTGATGAACGCCATGGAGGACCGGCTGCACACCGACCTGTCGGCGATCGACCTGTTCCTGCTCTCCGGCCACATGGGCAGTGACCGGCGGGTCGAGCTGCTCGAGGATGTGGTCCTCACCGCGACCACCAACACCATCGGCCAGTACATCCTGATCCCGGTCGGGTGGACGGGTCCCGGGGCGTACGGATTCCTGCAGTCCTACCTGGCCGAGGAGCTGGCCAGGCCAATCGAGAGCCCGGATCCGACCGTTGCGCCGTAGCCGAAGGCTGCGCCTCGCCGATCTGCCCCGGCTGCTGGTGATCGGCGTGGTGCAGGCGGCGCACCTGTTGGGGGGCCGCCACCATCGGTTCGAGGGCGCCCATCTGCTCGCGCGCGACGCCGAGGGCCGGATCCTGGTCGTTCGCACGACCTACTTCGGCCCCGGCTGGATGCTGCCGGGCGGCCGCGTGGAGCGCGGGGAGTCGCCGCATGCCGCGGCCATCCGCGAGACGCTCGAGGAGACCGGGATCCGGATCCGCGTGCGTCGTCTCGTGCTCGTCGATGCCAGGCGCCGCAGCGTCAGCTTCGTCTTCGAGGGCGAGGCGATCGGCGGCGAGCTGCAGCCGGCGTTCGGCGAGATCGAGGAGGTCGGCTGGGTGTCGCGCGCCGAGATCGCGGCCGAGTCACCGCGGTTGCAGCGGCTGCTCGAGTGGTGCGAAGCCGCGGGGGACGGAACCAGGTACGTGGGGCTCGAAGCCGAGGGCTGAGACCGGTCCTAGAATCGTTGGATGAGCTCCCGCGGCGAGATCGACGACCAGCTGCGCGCCGTGCTGCGCCAGCTGCCCACTTCGCCGGGCGTGTACCTCATGAAGGACGCGTCGGGTCGCGTGCTGTACGTGGGCAAGGCCGACTCGTTGCGGCATCGGGTGCGCTCGTACTTCACCAACCGCGGGCCGCAAGATGTCCGGCTGGAGCGCATGGTGGTGGGCACCGCCGACGTCGACTACATCGTGACCGATACCGTCAGCGAGGCCTACCTCCTCGAGAACAACCTCATCAAGGAGCACCGGCCGCGCTTCAACATCCGGCTGCGCGACGACAAGAGCTACCCGTTCGTGAAGATCACGCTGGGCGAGGACTTTCCGCGCATCGTGCGCACGCGGCGCCTGGTGCGCGATGGGAGCCGCTATTTCGGCCCGTACGCATCGGCCTCCAGCGTGGACGAGACGCTGAAGCTGCTGCGCAAGATCTTCCCGTTTCGTACCTGCAACCTCGAGATCCCCGAGGGCAAGCGCGTCCTCGAGCGGCCGTGCCTGCTCTATTACATCAACCGCTGCCAGGGGCCGTGCATCGAGGCCATCGCGAAGGCCGAGTACCGCGCCACCATCGACAGCATCGTCGACTTTCTCGAGGGCAGGCAGGAGCCGATCGCGGCGCAGCTGCGCCGCGAGATGGAGGGCCACTCCGAGGCGCTGCGCTTCGAGCAGGCCGGCGTCGCACGGGACAAGCTGCGGGCAGTCGAGCGGACCATGGAGCAGCAGAAGATGGCCGCCTTCAGCCGCGCCGAGCACGACGTCATCGGCATGGCGCGAGAGGAGGACGAGGCGTGCCTGCAGGTGATGCAGGTCCGCAACGGCAAGCTCATCGGCCGCGAGCACTACATCGTCGAGGGAGCGCGCGACGTGACCGATGGCGAGGTGCTGGGATCGTTCCTCCAGCAGTACTACGCCAGCACCGACGCCCTGCCGCGCGCCGTCCTCGCTCCCGTCATGCCGGCCGAGGCCGATGACCTGGCGGCGTATCTCTCTGAGCGCCGGCGGATCCGCGTCACCGTCTCCGTGCCGGAGCGCGGGGAGAAGCGACGGCTGGTCGCCCTCGCGACACAGAACGCGGTCGGGGCGCTCGCCCGCGAGCGAGCGGAGTGGATGGCCGACACGGCGAAGCGGGACGAGGCGCTCGAAGGCCTGGCCGCCGTCCTGGGCCTGCCGCGGGCGCCCGAGCGGATCGAGTGCTACGACATGAGCAACATCCAGGGCACGAGCGCCGTCGGCAGCATGGTGGTGTTCATCGACGGGCGTCCAGAGCCACGCGAGTACCGGCGCTTCCGCATTCGCTCAGGCGAGACGCCGGACGACTTCCGGATGATGGCCGAGGTGCTGCGCCGCCGTTTCAGCCGCGCCGCGAAGCTGCGGCGGGAGACGGGCGCGCTCTCGCTTGCTGCGGTGGGCGCCGACGAGGCGCCGGAGGAGGCCGATGACGCCGAGGCGGGCGGACGGCGTCCCGACGAGGGCTGGGCGCTGCCGGATCTCGTCGTCGTGGACGGCGGCAAGGGCCAGCTGTCCGCCGCCATCGGCGTGATGAGCGAGCTGGGGCTTACCGAGGTGCCGCTCGCGGGCCTCGCCAAGCGCTTCGAGGAGCTGTACGTCCCCCGGCAGTCGGCGCCGATCGTGCTGCCGCGGCGCTCGCAGGCGCTCTACCTCGTACAGCGGCTGCGGGACGAGGCGCATCGGTTCGCCATCACCTACCACCGCGACGTGCGCGGCAAGAGAGCCCTGCGCAGCGAGCTCGACGAGATCCCCGGCATCGGTCCCGGACGGAAGAAGGCGCTCCTCAAGCGCTTCGGAAGCGTGCGTCGGATCAGGGAGGCGTCCCTCGAGGAGGTCGCGGGCACGCCCGGCATCAGCGGCGAGGTCGCGGCACGCGTCAAGAGCCACCTCGCGCGCGAGGGCATGCTGGCTTAGCGTCGGGTTGGACGCTGTGCGTGGGAGGCGCCTATAATCGCGCGGCCCGCCGCTGTGGAAGCGGCGTGTTTCGTGTCCGCGGCGCGGCCCGCCGCCGCGCAGCAGCCCGCCCGATCGAGGACCGTACGGCTAGACCATGACCTGGCGTCGCATCGCCCCGTGGGTGATCATCCTCATCGCCGCCGTGGCGATCTTCATCGATCTGCCGCGCAAGACGCTCGGTATGACCTGGCTGCCGGACGAGGTGGCCGGAATCGAGTTCGAGACGGTGCTCGGCCTGGACCTGCAGGGCGGCATCCGCGTCACGCTCGAGGTCGAGCCGCAGGAGGGCGAGACCGTCACCGACGAGCAGGTCGAGACCGCGCGCAACATCATCGAGCGCCGCGTCGGCGGCATCGGCGTGACGGAGCCGCAGGTGCGGACCGAGACCGCCGGCGACGGCACCCGGCGGATCGTGGTCGAGGTGCCCGGGATCAGCGACCAGGACCAGGTGCGTGAGCTGGTCGGCTCGACTGGTCGACTGCAGTTCATCGATCCGCGCGGCCAGCAGCTCACCGATGACCAGGACATCGAGGGGCTGATCGAGGGCGACGTCGTCGGCGTGCTGTTCGACGGTGGCGAGATCAATCCCGACAGCGTCGTGCCCGATGCCGATGGCAACCAGCTCGGCGTCTCCTTCAGCCTCAGCGGCGAGGCGGCCCCCATCTGGTGCCAGTTCACCACCAACAACGTGAATCGCCCCGGCCCGATCGCCCTCGACGGGCGGGTGATCACCACGCCCACCATCAACGGTCCCATCTGCGAGGGCACCACGATCATCACCGTTGGATCGGCGGGCGAAGCGGGGGAGCAGGAGCGCACGAATCTCTACAACACGCTGCGCTTCGGCGCGCTGCCCGTCACCCTGGTGGAGCAGGGCGTGGAGAGCGTGGCGCCGACGCTCGGCGCCGACTTCCTGGTCCAGGCCCTCGTCGCCGGCGGGGTCGGCCTCTTCCTCGTCCTCCTGTTCATGGTGGCCTACTACCGGTTGCCCGGCGTGGTGGCGGCGCTCGCCCTCGTGCTCTACACGCTGATCAACTACGCCATCTTCCGGACGATCCACGTGACGCTGACGCTGGCCGGCGTCGCGGCGTTCATTCTCTCCATCGGCATGGCGGTCGATGCCAATATCCTCATCTTCGAGCGGATGAAGGAGGAGATCCGCGCCGGCAAGACGCTCGGCCCCGCCATCGAGGCCGGCTTCAACCGGGCATGGTCCAGCATTCTCGACTCGAACGTCGCCTCCATCCTCGTCGCGGCGTGGCTCTACTGGCAGGGCACGACCGTGGTGAAGGGCTTCGCGCTGGTGCTGATCATTGGAGTGCTGGTGAGCATGTTCAGCGCGGTCGTCGTCACGCGAACGATGCTGCGCTACATCACTCGAACGCACTGGGGCCGGCGGCTCGAGCTCTACCACGTGGAGCGCTGAGGCCATGTACGACATCGTCGGCAAGCGCAACTGGTACTTCGCCTTCAGCGCCATCCTCACCGTCCCGGGACTGATCTTCATCCTGATCGGCGGGCTGCAGCCGTCGATCGACTTCACGGGCGGCACGGAATGGGAGGTGCGCCACGCGTCCGAGCCGACGGGTGTGGAGATCCAGGCGGCGCTGACGGAGCTCGGCTACGAAGAGGCCGCCGTGACAGAGCTCTCGGATGGCTTCGTGCGCATCCGGACCGAGCCGATCGACCTGATCCCGGCGGAGCCCGTCGAGCCCGACGCATCGGGCAGCCCGTCGCCCGACGCCAGCCCGGCCGTCTCGCCGTCGCCCGACGCCAGCCCGGCCATCTCACCGTCGCCCAGCCCCACGCCCGAGCCGGTGGTGGCCGGTACCGACTTCGCCGCGCTGCAGGACGATCTCGAGGATCAGTTCGGCGCGGCGGAGCTGCGCATCGTGCGCACCGTGGGGCCGATCATCGGCGCGGATCTCATCCGCTCGTCCGCCATCCTGATCGTGGTGGGTGAGCTGTTCATCCTCGCCTATCTGTGGATGCGCTTCGGCTTCCGCTTCGGGACCTGCGCCATCGTGGCGCTGCTGCACGACGTGATCCTCGTGGTCGGCGCCTTCGCCATCGGCGGCTACCTCTTTGGCCTGGAGTTCGACGCGCTCTTCGTGACCGCCCTCCTGACGATCATCGCCTTCAGCGTTCACGACACGATCGTCGTCTTCGACCGCATCCGCGAGAACCGGGTCCGGCACGCCGGCGAGCCGTTCGGCGCCATCGTGAACCACTCGATCCTGCAGACGCTGGGACGCTCGATCATCACTTCGGTGACGGTGCTGGCGACCCTGCTCGCGCTGCTGCTGCTCGGCCCGGACACGATCCGGACCTTCGCCTTCGCCCTCGTCCTGGGCGTGCTGAGCGGCACGTACTCGTCGATCTTCAACGCCAGCCAGCTGCTCGTGGCATGGCATGAATGGGACGCCGGTCGCAAGGCGCGAGCAGGGGCACCCGGCCGAGCCGTCAAGCCCCTGAGCCGATAGCCAGGCCCGGTAACGGAACGGTAAGCCGCGCGTATCCCGCCGCGGCTACGATGTGCGTGTGATCGCACCGCGCCTGGAGTGGCTCCTGCCGGAGCCCGTCGCCGACCCGCCGAGCTTCGCCGGGTTCGGCCGGCCGGTGGCGACCCTCCTCGCGCGCCGAGGCTTTCGCGACGATCCGCATCTCGACGGCTTCCTGCAGGCCGGCGCCGGCGCGCTCCATGACGTCTCGCGCATGGCCGATGCCGACGTGGCGCTCGACCGCATCGACGCGGCGCTCGCAGCGGGGGAGCGGATCGCGATCTGGGGTGACTACGACGCGGACGGGATGAGCGCCGTGGCGGTCTGGGTCACGGCTCTTCGCCGGCTCGGTTCCGCGCCCGATCGCTACGTCCCGTCGCGGTTGGCCGAGGGGTACGGCCTGTCGGGCGCGGGCCTCACCGATCTCGCTCGCCGCGGCGTGCGGCTGGTCGTGACGTGTGACTGCGGCGTGGGCAACGCGGCCGAAGTGGAGGTCGCGCGCTCGCTGGGCATCGACGTCGTGGTGACCGATCACCACCTGCCGCCGGCCGAGCTGCCGCGGGCCGTTGCGGTCGTCGACCCGCATCGCGCCGACTGCCCCTATCCCGATGTGGACCTGACCGGGGCCGGGCTGGCCTACAAGCTTGCCGCCGCGCTCGTCTACCGTCGCGGCCGAAGCACGGATGGGCTGGCCGCGCTGGCCTCGATCGGCACCGTGGCCGACATGGCCCCGATGACCGGCGAGAGCCGGGCCATCGTCCGGCTGGGGCTCGACGAGCTGTCGCGGACCCAGCACGCCGGGCTGCGAGCGCTCGTGGCGCGGGCGGCGGTCCGGCCGGAGGGACCGACGGCGCGAGACCTGGGCTTCGGGATCGTGCCGCGCATCAACGCGGCCGGCCGAATCGCCGACGCGGAGCTGGCGATCGCGCTGCTGCTCGAGGAGGATCCACTGCGCGCGGAGCAGCTCGCCGCGGAGCTCGAGACCGTCCACGAGCGCCGGCGGGAGCTGACGGCAGGAGCCGTCGAGGTGGCGCGCGAGCTGGTCACCTCAGAACCGGGGGTTGCGCCACTCGCGATCCGTGATGACGCGTGGGCGCCGGGCCTGGTGGGGCTCATCGCCGGGCGCCTTGCAGAGGCCCATGCGCGCCCCGTGGCCGTCGCGACGCTGGTCGCGGACGAGGTGCGCGGCTCCGTTCGCGCGCCGCGCGACTTTCACGTGGCGGCTGCGCTCGAGGCCTGCGCTCCCCACCTGACGAAGCGCGGCGGTCATGCCGCGGCCGGCGGGTTCAGCCTGGCGCCGAGCTCGTGGGAAGCGTTCGTATCGGCCTTTGGAGGGCTGTCTCGGCCGTATCCTCACGAACCTGGAGGCGCCGCCGAGCGTCCCGGGCGGCTGCCGGTGGACCTCGTCCTGCCCGCCCGCTACGTGGACTGGGCGTTGGCCGAGCAGCTCGAGCGCCTGGCGCCCTACGGGCCCGGCCACGTCGAGCCGGTGCTCGCCGTGACCGGCATGCGGCTGGCCGAGGCGCGCCGCGTCGGCCCGGGCGAGGCGCACCTCGCGC
>JBOGTC010000157.1:0-21124 GCA_050692055.1 Candidatus Limnocylindria bacterium
CAACTAACTTCTTGATCCGCTCCGCGCGCGTCTTCGCCGTCGCCAGGCAGACGTGGCAGACGAAGTGGTCGCCCTCGCGTCGGATGTAGCCGGAGCGACCGCAGTTGCGGCAGGTATCGTCGTTCGCCATAACGCCACCGTCAGCGCTAGCTTCTCAAGCTTCGCGACGAAGTCCTCGTCAGTGACCTCGTCTTCGCAGGACCCGCAGATCGCTTCGGTGACCGGTCGCCCTCCGGATCCACGCGCCGGATCGTGCCGTCGTTGCCGACCACGACGGAGGCCGCGCGCGTGAGGTTGACGAGGAACGCCATCTCGCCGTCGGCGCAGTTGGGACACGTAAGCATGGGTCTATCTCCTTCGCTGGATCGGTCTCCCCTCGCGACGTCCACGAGGTCGATGAGACCCTCGGCGAACAATGGTCGGTGTCAAGGAATCGCGTCGTGCTGGCCGCCGCGCGCTTGTCGCGACGGCGTGCCGTTGGCCTTCGCACCGATTCCGTGGCGAGATCAGCGCTCGCGGCCACGCCGGTTCGTGGTAGTTAGAAGGGGACAACGATCAGACGATCTACGCCTGGCGTCTCGCCGACGTGCGCCGCATCCTGCGCTTCGCGGACGACTATCCCACGGCGCTCCGCGTCATGCTGGCGACGAACTACCGATGTCCGGAGCCCGTGGTCGAGGCCTCGGCCCGGCTGATCGAGACGAACCAGGAGCGTTTCGCCAAGCCGATTCGGGCCGGCGCGCTCGGCACATCCGGCACCGCGATCTCGGCGGTCCGCACCGACCGAGCCGGCTGGGCCGAATCGCTGGCACGGCTGGCCGCGGCCCACGATGCCGAACGGCGGACCTGCTGCTTTCTGTCGCGGACCCGCAGCGAGCTGATGCCGGTGCAGCTGGCGCTGATCCGCACCGGCACGCGACACGCCACCGCGGTGCCCGGCCCGGCGGAGGCCGAGTCTGTGCGACGCCTGGTGGACGGGCTCCGCCGGCGGCCCGATGGACCCGTGCCGTTCCACGCGCTGCTCGAGCTGCGCGGCACGCTCGGCTGGCGGCGCGGCGACCCGGCGGGAGACGCCCTGGGCGATGACGATCACGCCGCGCTCGACGCCGCACTGGGCTGGGCAGTCGCATTCCCCACCGCTTCCGCGTACCTGGCTGCATACGACGCCGCGGTGGCGCGCCTGGCGGCGCTGCGCGATCCCGATGCGCCGGTCGAGCTGGCCACGATCCACGGCTCCAAGGGCCGCGAGTGGCAGACCGTGGTCATCGTCGGCTTCGAGGAGGATCGGTTCCCGAACCGGCGCGCGCTCGTCGGAGCCGCGGAACCGGAGCGAGCGGTGGAGGAGGAGCGCCGGCTCGCCTACGTGGCCCTGACTCGCGCCACGGAGCGGCTGATCCTGGCTTTCGACCCGGCGAAGCCGTCCCGCTTCCTGGCCGAGATGGGTTTCACGAACCGCCCTGGGTGAGGGTGCGGAGCCTCGCTGTCGGCCGCGGCTCCCACGGGCACGCAATCCTGCCAGACTCCAATCAGGAGCGGGTTGGGCACGCTCGCCAGCGTATGGCGTCTCCTAAGACACAGATTTGCCCTGATTCCCTGGCCGCTTCGACGGTCCCAGCTGGCCTAAGCCGGCGGTGATTGGCAGTTGGCACGTCGGAACCCATCCCGCTCGCCAGCCGCGGCCCGACCAGGTCAGGAGGCGACGGCGGCAGCCTCGCGGCGCCGACGCCGAGGCTCACCCGCATCGACGCTGGGCGCGGACACGCCCAGGACAGGTTGCAGATACCGTCCGGTGTGCGATTCGGCGACCGATGCGATCCGCTCCGGCGTGCCGGCGGCGACCAGCCGACCGCCCTTGTCCCCGCCCTCCGGTCCGAGGTCGATCACCCAGTCGGCCGTCTTGATGACGTCCAGGTTGTGCTCGATGACGACCACCGTGTTCCCGGTCTCCACGAGGCGCGAGAGCACCTGGAGCAGGCGCGCCACGTCGTCGAAGTGCAGGCCGGTGGTCGGCTCGTCGAGGATGTAGAACGTCTTGCCGGTCGCCCGCTTGGAGAGCTCGGTGGCGAGCTTGACGCGCTGCGCCTCGCCGCCGCTCAACGTGGTCGCCGGCTGTCCGAGGTGGATGTAGCCCATCCCGACGTCGTTCAGCGTCCGCAGCTTGTTGTGGATGCTCGGGACGACCTCGAAGAACTTCAGCGCCTCCTCGACCGTCATCTCCAGGATCTCGGCGACGTTCTTTCCCTTGTAGTGGATCTCGAGCGTCTCGCGGTTGTAGCGCTTCCCCTTGCACACCTCGCAGGCGACGTACACGTCGGGCAGGAAATGCATCTCGATCTGCACGATCCCGGCGCCCTGGCACGCCTCGCAGCGACCGCCCTTGACGTTGAAGCTGAAGCGTCCCGGCCTGTAGCCGCGCAGCCTGGCCTCGGGCACTGCCGCGAGGAGCTCGCGCAGCGGCGTCCAGAGGCCGGTGTAGGTGGCCGGGTTCGAGCGCGGCGTGCGGCCGATGGGCGACTGATCGATCTCGATCACCTTGTCGATCCGCTCGATGCCCTCGATCCGGTCGTGCTTCCCCGCCGGCTCCCGCGCGCCCCAGATGCGCTGGGCGAGCGCCGGATACAGGATCTGCGTGACCAGGCTCGACTTCCCGGACCCGCTGACGCCGGTCACCGCCACGAAGCGGCCGAGCGGGAAGGCAACGTCGATGCCCACCAGGTTGTTCTCGCGCGCGCCACGCACGGTGAGCGAGCCGCCGTTCCCCCGCCGCCGCCTGGCCGGCACCGGGATCGACTTCTCCCCGCGCAGGTAGGCGCCGGTCATGGACCGATGATTCTCCAGCAGCCCGCCCAACGGCCCCGAATGCATCAACCGACCGCCGTGCTCCCCCGCCCCGGGACCGATGTCGATGACCCAGTCGGCGGCGCGGATCGTCTCCTCGTCATGCTCGACCACGAGCAGCGTGTTGCCGAGCTCCCGCAGCCGCTCGAGCGTGGCGATGAGCCGCGCGTTGTCTCGCTGATGAAGGCCGATGCTCGGCTCGTCGAGGATGTACAGGACGCCCATCAGGCTGGAGCCGATCTGCGTGGCCAGCCGGATGCGCTGTGCCTCGCCACCGCTCAGCGTGCCCGACGCGCGGTTCAGCGTCAGGTAGTCGAGGCCGACGTCGACGAGGAAGCCGAGCCGCGAGCGGATCTCCTTGAGGACCTGCCGCGCGATCTGGTTCTCCCGATCGGTCAAACGCTCCGGCAGCGAGCCGTACCAGGCCAGGGCCTCGGTCACCGACAGCTGGGTCGTCTCGATGATATTGCGGCCCGCGACCGTCACGGCCAGGGACTCCGGCTTGAGCCGCATACCATTGCATGTCGGGCACGGCTTGTTGGTCATGTAGCGCTCGAGCTCGGCGCGCATCGCCTCGCTGCCAGTCTCGCGATGGCGACGCGTGAGATTCGGGATGACCCCCTCGAACGTCGTCTTGAACGTGTGCGCCCGCCCACTCCGGGCCCGATACTGCACGCCGATCCGCTCGCCACTGTTGCCATACAGCAGGATGTCGCGCGCGCGATCGGGCAGCTCGCGCACCGGTACATCGGTCCGGAAGCGGTAGTGATCGGCGACGGCGTCCAGGATCTTGGAGAACCACGACTCGGTCGCGGCCATCCGTCGCCATGGCAGGATCGCCCCCTCGTCGACGGACAGGTCCTGGTTCGGCAGCACGAGGTCGCGGTCGATCTCCAGGCGGCTGCCCAGTCCCGTGCAGTCGGGACATGCGCCGTGCGGCGAGTTGAAGCTGAAGTTGCGCGGTGCAGGCTCCTCGTAGCTGCCACCGTGCTCCGGGCAGGCGTAGCGCTCGCTGAAGAGCCGATCCTGCTCCCGCTTCGGCGCATCGGGCAGGTTGACGAGGAGGAGCCCGTCGCTGAGGCGGAGGGCCGTCTCGATCGAATCGGCCATGCGGCTGGCGTCCGGCCGCTCGGCGCCGTCGTCATCGGTCTGGCGCATCACCAGGCGATCGACCACGACCTCGATGCTGTGCTTGTACTTCTTGTCGAGCTTGATCTCCTCGTCGAGGTCGCGAAGCTCGCCGTCGACCCGGACCCGAACGAAGCCCGCCTGCTTGGCGCCGGCCAGGAGCTTCTCGTGCTCGCCCTTGCGGTCCCGGACGAGCGGGGCCATGAGCATGAGCCGCGTCCCGTCCGGCAGGGCGTAGAGCTGATCGACCATCTGCTCCACCGTCTGGCGCGCGATCTCCCTGCCACACACGGGGCAGTGCATGCGGCCGATACGCGCGAACAGGAGGCGGAGATAGTCGTAGATCTCGGTCACCGTACCGACGGTGCTTCGCGGGTTCTTGGATGCGCCCTTCTGGTCGATGCTGATCGCCGGGCTGAGGCCGTCGATCTGGTCGACGTCCGGCTTCTCCATCTGCCCCAAGAACTGGCGCGCGTAGGCGCTGAGCGACTCGACGTAGCGGCGCTGGCCCTCGGCGTAGATCGTGTCGAAGGCGAGGCTTGACTTGCCGCTGCCGGACAGCCCCGTGATGACGATCAGGCGGTCGCGCGGCATCTCCACGTCGAGGTTCTTCAGGTTGTGCTCGCGCGCGCCGCGCACGACGATCTTGTCAGAGGGCATCGGCGGCTATCCTAGCAGACACATGCGAACGCCTGTTCTAAAATCTCGCTCGCCTCGGGCGTGTCCGCGGCATCACGGCGTTCGGGACATTGCAGCGTGGATACTGAGGCGGGCTCGTTGACGTCATCGGTCCCGAACATGGCCTCCTGGGCGCGTCCGAGCGCGGAGATGCCTGGCCGGACTCACCGTGCCAATAGCGCGCCATTCGGCGTCCGAGTTTCAGTCATATACGACCACCAGTCGTAGTAAACGGCTTCGGAATCGTTCGGCGGCCTCGTGAGCGATAGCGCCGAGCGTGGAGTTCGCCGCGGGTGCCCGATCCGGGCGACGGAATCGCGTTTAGTACGACCACCAGTCGTAAATGACGGATTCGGCGCCGAGCTGAGTGGAACGACGGCCCGTGGACCCTCAGCCTACGGCGCTCGGCGGGGTTTGCACCCGGAGTAGGCAACCGGAGAAGAAGAGGCCGGTATCGGGCTCTGCCTCCCGGCTTTACGACTCGGGTGCAAGAAGTCGCGAGGCAGGAGCCCGAAGTTCGCCAGTTGGCGACTCCCGGTGCAAAAGCCGCGGAAGGCGCCTCGGGCGACGCGGCCCCGTGCAAATACCGCGGCCATCGGAGCACGCTCCCAGAGCAACTGGTCCCATGACCTTTGGCGAAGATTGGGCGGAGTGGTGCACTGGGGTGGGGTCATAGCGGGTTGTCATCGGCGTCGGTTCGCGGCAAGGTAATGGCACGTCGGTACCAGGGGAAGTGCCGCTACGAGGGGGATTGGGGGGTGAGCCGACCGGCGCCGTGGGGGACGGAGTCGGTCGGCTCCATTATTCGAGGGCAGATGCGATGATCGCTGTGGCGGTACGCGGCTACGGGATCGTCATCTGGCGCGAGGCCGACAGCTGGCGCACCTACGGCCGGAGCGACGCCCTCGCTGCCACGCTCAGCGCCCGGGTCGAGGCCGCCTTCGGAGCGATAGATCCGGACGCTCAGGCGACGGTACGAGGGGCTCTGCTCTCGATCACCGGCGCGCACCTCCTCGCCGATGACGGCGCCGACGGAGAGCTCGGGCGAGACAACTGATTCAACGGCGACCTCGCCGCTTCACGACGATCGTTAGCGGTGCTAGCATTCCGCTCCCGCCCTCCATCGGTCCTTCGCAGAGGCTGCCGTCGAGCATGTCCGCCGAGCTTGCCATCCATGCGCGCGGCGTCACGCGCGTCTACAAGTCAAAGCCCCCCGTCACCGCCCTCGGTGGCGTCGATCTCGACGTCGAGCCGGGCGAATACTTCGGCCTGCTCGGGCCGAACGGCGCCGGCAAGACGACCCTGATCAAGATCCTCACCACGCTCCTGCTCCCCACCAGCGGAACGGCGAGGGTCGCCGGGTTCGACGTCGTGCACGAGACGGCCAAGATCCGGCGCGTCATCAACATGGTCGCAGGCGGTGAGCAATCAGGCTACGGCCTGCTCACGGTGCGCGAGCAGCTCTGGATGTTCAGCCAGTTCTACGGGCTGCCGGCCGGCGAGGGCTGGCGGCGGGTGGACGACCTGATCGGGATCACCGGGCTCGACGAGCAGCGCGACCAGAAGGTGCGCACGCTCTCCACCGGCCAGCGCCAGAAGCTCAACTTCGCGCGCGGCATGCTCAACGACCCGTGGGTCCTCTTCCTCGACGAGCCGACCCTGGGACTCGACGTCGGGGCCGCGCGCGACCTCCGCGAGCACACGCTGGCCTGGAAGGCCGCGGCGCCGGGACGCACGCTGCTCCTGACGACCCACTACATGGTCGAGGCCGAGCAGCTGTGCGACCGGATCGCCATCGTCGATCGCGGGCAGATCCTGGCGCTCGGGACGCCCGACGAGCTGCGGCGCATGGTGCAGTCCGAGTCGATCTTCCGCATCGAGCTCGACCGGCTTCCGGGAACCAACGGCGGCTCGGACAGGACCGATGGGATGGCCGTCCTCTCGCGCCTGCCGGGCGTGGTCTCCGCGGTGCGGGCAGACGGCGATGATCCCGATGCCGCCGGCGCGGCGAGCATCGCGGTCAAGGTCGCGCTCACCGACGATTCGGCGCTGACCAGCGTGGTGACGGCGGTCGCAGAGCACGGCTCGCACCTCATCGGCCTCCAGAAGTCGGAGCCGTCGCTGGAGGACGTGTTCGTCGAGCTCGTCGGCCGCGGCTTCTCGGACGAGACGCCCGACGCCGACCAGCCACCGGCGGACCGATGAGCACGCCCGGCGGCTACCTCCACGGCGGTGCACGCACCGCCCGCGAGGCGGCGAACTGGTCGACCGCCAAGGTCATCCGCACGAACCTGCGGGCCACCGTGGGTCGCGCCTACCCGCGCATCATCAGCCTCATCCGCGAGCCGTCGTGGGTCCTGTTCGAGATCGCGCTGCCGTTCCTGGCGGTGAGCGCCTTCGTCCTCGTCTACCGCGCGCTGGAAGCCCCGGAGGAGTACATCGGCTTCGTGGTCCTCGGCGGTGCGATGACCGCCTTCTGGCTGAACGTGGTGTGGATGATGGCGGCGCAGTTCTCCTGGGAAAAGGACCAGGGCAACCTCGAGCTTTACTTCACCGCGCCGATGCATCTGATGAGCGTCCTGTTCGGCATGGCGCTGGGCGGCATGGTCCTGAGCGGCAGCCGGGCGCTGGGGGTGCTCGTCATCGGCAGCGTGCTGTTCGGCGTCGAGTTCCACGTCCAGCAGCCGCTGGTGCTGGCCGCCGTCTTCTTCCTGACCCTGCTGCCGCTGTACGGGATGGGGATGCTCTTCGCCAGCCTCTTCCTGATGTGGGGGCGCGAGGCCTTCCACATCGCGCAGGCGCTGCAGGAGCCGATCTACCTCCTCGGCGGGGTCAATGTCCCGCTGCGAGCCCTTGGCCCCGTCGCCGGCTTCGTGCTCGCCGTCCTGCCGCTCGGCGTGGGCCTGGATGCCATGCGCCAGCTCGCGTTTCCCGGACCTGAGAGCGCCGGCGTCCTGCCGGTGGCGGCCGAGATCGCGATCCTCGTCGGCATGAGCGTCGTCTTCCTCGTGGCGGCGCGCTACGCCCTCGCCTACCTCGAGTACCTGGCGCGCCGAGAGGGACGGCTGACGCTGCGGTGGCAGTGAGCTCCGAGGCCGCGCGCCGCGATCCATCGCTCGTTCGCGGCCTGACCCTTGCCGACGCGTGGCGATCCTTCCGGACGGCCATCGGCCTCGGCTGGGCTGTGGAGTCGAACTGGTCGGACCCGTTCCTGTTCGCCGTGTACACGGTCGCCAAGCCGCTGTCCGCTGCCCTGATCCTGGTCCTGATGTTCACGATCATCACCGGCGGCCAGCAGGGCGAGTTCCTCGAGTTCCTCATCGTGGGCAGCGCGCTGTGGCAGGTCGTCTTCGGCGTCATGGGCGGCCTCGTGCTCAGCATCCTGGAGGACCGCGAGCGGTACCGGATGATGAAGTACGTGGTCGTCACGCCGGCCTCTCTGTTCCCGTTCCTGCTCGGCCGATCCCTCAGCCGGGTCCTCATCAGCTTCCTCGCGGTGGCGATCACGTTGGCGGTCGGCGTCCTCTTCCTGGGCGTCGAGCTGCGGCCGAACCTGCCGCTCTTCGCCCTGGCCACGATCGTTGGGCTGCCGGCCATCATGGCCCTCGGCATCTTCATGGCCGGCTGGTGCCTGCAGCTGCGGCAGGAGGCCTGGGCCTACCCCGAGGCGATCGCCGGGGCGCTCTACCTGCTGTCCGGCGCGATCTTCCCGATCGACGTGCTGCCCGATTGGCTGCAGCCGATCACGTACGCGCTCCCCACCACATGGTGGCTCGAGCTCAGCCGACGCGGCCTGCTGGGCCAGGGGGGCCCCGGCCAGATGGGAGACCTGGCGACCGTAGCGGTCATCGCCGCCCTCGTCGTGACGACGGCGATCGCCATCACCATCGCCCTCGTCACGTTCGCCTGGTTCCTGCGCCGCGCCCGCCAGCTCGGCCTGCTCGACATGGTGACCGGCGGCTGAAACCGCTCGGGGCGTGGGGGGTCCGCTGCGCGCAGGCCCGCGCCCGCATTGCATGTGGTGAAGGTAACAGTGAAGATGGGACCGGATTCGGCCACCTCTTCCCCGTCTGTTGCACCACATGACGGCCTCGGGGAAGAAGTGCCGGCTGAAGCCCTCTACTTCCCCGTTATCTCCACCTGGTGCAACCACCAACCGACGCCCAGGCGACCAGGCGTCCGGGGACAGGCGAAGTGAGCTCGCACGGTCGCGCGGGCGAGGTCAGCGCAGGTAGCCGTCGTAGTCGTCCACGACGAACGTGTTGCGGCATCGCTCGGCGCGCTCGGGGACGCAGGACGCGGCCGCCGCATCTTCGAAGTGGCCGGAGAAGACGAGCTGCTGCAGCCGCAGGTTCGGCCCGCCGGGCTCCGCACGGGACGGAAACGGCTGACCGATCTCGGCCGCCAGCCGTAGCCCGTCGCGTTCCAGCTCGCCCTGGGTGACGTCTGCGTCGGGCTGCTCGGGCAGCAGGACGCGGAGCGGACAGTCCGCCTGCAACCAGGCGACCGACGCGTCGGCGCCACCATCGTCGCCGGCGCATTCGTCGTCCAGCTCCGCATACCAGCCCACGATCTGCAGCTCCGCGTCGCCGTAGCGCTGCGCCGGCACGTCGGGCGCCGCCAGCACGTCCTCGACGGCCAAGCGCTGCAGCTCGGGTCGCACGCCCCCCAGCCCACCCACGACGAGCATGAAGAAGATGAACGCGCCGAGCGCCACGACGATCGCGACGCCGATCCGCATCTCGCGTGTCACGCCGCCACGTCCGCCCAACGCGCGGCGAGCAGCTCGATCCCTCGCCGCCACAGCTCGATTCGAGCCGGGTCATTCAGCCAGGTCGAGGCTCCCGATGGATGCGGCAGACACAGGACCGATGCGCCCGGCGCCTGATTCCAGGCAAGCTCGCGACCGACAAGGTCATCGAGCCTCGCGGTCTCGCCGAAGGCAAACCGATGCGCCAGCCCGCCAACCAGCAGCAGGAGGCGCGGCGCCACCAGCCGGATCTCCTCGCGCAGAACGGGGACCCACCGCGCCACCTCCGCGCGCGACGGAGCGCGGTCGACCGATGTGCCCGGCGCCCGCCCCGGATAGCACTTCCCCACGCTCGTCACGTACCACCGGCCGCGGAAGTCGTCGACGGTGATCCCGGCCAGCGAGAACCACCCGCACAACCGCTTTCCCGCGTCCCAGGCGAATGGCAGGCCCGTCTCGATCTCCCGCCAGCCGGGTGCCTGGCCGACGAGCATCGCGCGCTCGGCGCCATCCCCGGAGAGGACCGGCTTCGCCTCGTCGGGACACGCGGGCATTGCATCCTGCAGGGTGCGCAGCGCGCTGCCGGGCGGTGCCCGCCGCGGCACCGGGACCGGCCACTCACCGAGATGGCGGCAGCGCTTCGGCGCCGCGGTCGCGAGGTCGATGGCGCTCAGGCGGCCGCTCCGCCGTCGCGCAGGGCATCAGCGGCGCGCAGGTCGTCCGCGATGGCGATCCGCAGCATGCGTCGTACGCCGTCGCGAATCGGTCCTGCCGCCTCGAGCGCCTCGGTCAGCGCGTCGCGCGCCGAGTAGAGCCGGTCGATCGGATCGTCCGACATGCGGGGGGCCTGGCCTTCGAGCTCGCGGGCGAAGGCCACGTCCTGCCGCTCGATCTCACCCAGCAGCGGCGCGGCCGGTCCGAGATCCGAGGCGGCATCGAGCGCATCGGCAAGCTCTTCGCGCGCGAGCTCGAGCCAGCGCAGCCACATCGCGAACTCCTCGTCGGAGGGCGGCAGCTCATCGAGCGTGAATGCCGCTCTGCGCCGGCCGGCATCCGAGTCCGCAGCTGCGGCACGCTCAACCTCGTACCAGTTGTCGCCCACGAACGCGGGCACTTTCTCGCCGTGCTCGCGCAGCCAGCCGGTGAATCGGCTCACGCGCAGTGGGATCGCGGACGCTGCCTCGTCATCGCTCGCGGCGAAGACGGCGCAGCCCGGGAGCTCAGCGGCGTAGGCACCGACAAGGCCGTTGCCGTCGACATCGGTCTCGACGAAGATCGCGTGGGGCATGGTGCCGGCCACTACAGCGCCCTCATGGCCGCCTCCGGCGCGGCGGACGGCGGCGCGTCCCGGCCGGGATGACGTTGGGGCGCGCGGCGACGCTGAACACCTCGCGCCGGCCGCGGGCGAAGCCAACGCCGTCCACGCCGTCGGCTGCGGCCGCGGCGTAGACGTCCGCGGGAATGGTGCCTGGCGCCGCATCGAGCTCCTCGCGCAGCCGGCGCAGCTGCAGGATCTCGTCGCGCAGGGCTGCGGCGCGCTCGAACTCGAGGTTGCGGGCGGCTTCCTTCATCTGCGCTTCGAGCTGGCCCATGAGGGCCGCCACCTCGTCGCTGGACTTCGCCTCGACCTCCATGGTCGCGCGCTCCTCGGCGACGCGGCGCAGACCCTCGTGGATGTCACGGATGGCCTTGGTGATCGTCTCGGGCACGATCCCGTGCTCGGCGTTGTAGGCGATCTGCTTCTCGCGGCGCCGATCGGTCTCGTCCATGGCGGCTTGCATCGAGTCCGTGATGCGATCCGCGTACATCAGCACCCGGCCGCCGACGTTGCGCGCGGCGCGGCCGATGACCTGGATCAGCGAGCCCCCGGAGCGCAGGAAGCCTTCCTTGTCCGCGTCCAGGATGGCGACCAGCGTCACCTCGGGCAGGTCGAGCCCCTCGCGCAACAGGTTGATTCCCACCAGCACGTCGTACACGCCGAGGCGCAGGTCACGCAGGATCTCGACGCGCTCGAGGGTGTCGACCTCGGAATGGAGCCACTGGACCTTGATCCCCAGCTCGGCAAGATAGTCGGCGAGGTCCTCGGCCATCTTCTTGGTGAGCGTCGTGACGATCACCCGTTCCCGGCGCTCGACCGTGGCGCGGATCTCGGCCAGCAGGTCGTCGATCTGGCCGCTCGTGGGCCGAACGGTGATGACCGGGTCCACCACGCCGGTGGGGCGGATGAACTGCTCGGCCACCCGCTCGGCACGCTCGCGCTCATAGGGACCGGGCGTCGCGGACATGTAGACGATCTGGTTCAGGTGATCCTCGAACTCCTCGAACGTCAGGGGGCGATTGTCGAGCGCCGATGGCAGGCGGAAGCCGAAGTCGACCAGGATCTCCTTGCGGGTCCGGTCGTTCTTGTACATGCCGTGGACCTGCGGGATGGTGATGTGGCTCTCGTCGACCACGAGCAGGAAGTCGGTAGGGAAGTAGTCGATCAAGGTCCATGGCCGCGAGCCGACCTCGCGTCCCGCCAGGTGCCTCGAGTAGTTCTCGATGCCAGAGCAGTAGCCGACCTCGCGCATCATCTCGAGATCGAACAGCGTGCGCTGCCGGAGCCGCGCGGCCTCCAGGTCCCGCCCCTCGGAGGCCAGCATCCTCGTGTGCTCCTCCATCTCGGCCTCGATCGCCTCCATGGCGACGAGCATCTTCTCGCGCGGCGTGACATAGTGCGTCGCCGGGTAGAAGTTGACCTCGCTGCGCTCCGCCAGCACCTCGCCGGTCAGGTCGTCGATCTCCACGATCCGCTCGACCTGGTCGCCGAAGAAGTCGACGCGGACCACGTACTCGCCATGCGGTGGCTGGACCTCCAATACGTCGCCCCTGACGCGGAAGCGTGAGCGCTCGAGCGCCGCGTCGTTGCGCTGGTACTGCAGGTCGACGAGGTGGCGCAGGATCCCGTCGCGACGATAGGAGGCCCCCCGCTTGAGGCTGATGACGGTGGCGCCGTAGTCGACCGGCGCGCCGAGGCCGTAGATGGCCGACACCGACGCCTCGATCACCACGTCGCGCCGCTCGAACAGAGCGCGCGTGGCGTTGTGCCGCAGCCGGTCGATCTCGTCGTTGCGGGACGAGTCCTTCTCGATGTACGTATCGGTCCGGGGCAGGTAGGCCTCCGGCTGGAAGTAGTCGTAGTAGCTGACGAAGTACTCGACCGCGTTGTCCGGGAAGAACTCGCGGAACTCCTGGTAGAGCTGCGCGGCGAGTGTCTTGTTGTGCGCCATGACCAGCGTCGGGCGGTGGACGGCCTCGATCACCTTCGCGGCGGTGTAGGTCTTGCCGGTCCCCGTGGCACCCAGCAGCACCTGGTGGCGCAGGCCGTCGGCCAGGCCCGCGGTCAGCGCCGAGATCGCCGCCGGCTGGTCACCGGTGGGCTCGTAGGGGGCGTGCACCTTGAGATCGGGCATGGACGATCGATTCTAGCCGCGCCGCTCCATCCGTACCGCGTCGAGCGCGCCAAGGGGCCTATGTCAGCGGCAGCGGACCCTTCCTAGACTCGCTCATGGGCAACCGACCTCGCTGCAGCAGCGGACCATGCCACTATTTCTTGAACCGAACCACAGACCGATGCCGGCCGTACCGGCCGGGAGCCGCCGCCCGCGAGGGCCGCGCGGCCAGGCGATGGTGGAATTCGCCGCCGTCCTGCTGCCGCTCATTCTCGTGCTCGTCGGAATTATCCAGTTCGGCTTCCTCTTCTCGGCATACGTCGGGGTCAGCAACGCCGCGCGCGAGGCGGCGCGCTCCGGGACGATCTACGAGTACGACGCCAACGAGGGCCAGGGCCAGAACGACCTCGAGCGTTGCCAGGCGGTCCTCGCGGCGGCCGGTCAGTCCCTCGATCCCGCGGTCCCGGGCGAGTTCTCCGGCAACTGCTCCGCGGTGACCGGCGGAGGTGACCTCACCATCGCGTACCCTGACTCGAGCACCTGCACCGGCTCGTCGCGGACGGGCTGCCTCATCGAGATCACGCTCACTTACCGCCAGCCGCTCTTCGTGCCGCTCGTCGGCACCTTCCTCAGCACCGACGGCAGTGATCGCCTCACGCTGCGGGCCGCCGTGACGATGGTGATCAACTGATGGCCGAGAGCGAACGCGGACAGGTCCTCGTGGTCGTCGCCATCGCGCTCGTCGTGTTGCTCGGCGCCTCGGCATTCACGATCGACCTCGGGCGTCGTGCTGCCGAGGAGCGCTTCCTCCAGAACGCGGCGGACGCTGCGGCGCTGGCCGCATGCAACGCGCTGATCGACGGAGCCTCCGAGGCGGCCTCGCTCCAGAGGGCGCGCGACGTGGCCGACCTCAATCTCGCGGGCTCACCGGCTGGATCGGGCACAAGCATCGCCGCGACCGGGAACGAGGAATTCGTCGACGGCTACCACGGCAACCCTTATCAGTTGACGAACGGCGCGCTCATCGAGAACGAGAGCGTCTTCGTCGCGATCGATGCCGACGTGGACACGACCATCGGGCGGGTCCTCGGCCGTGCATCGCTGGGCGCGCTGGGCCGCGCACGGTGCGCCCTCGAGGCTCAGCCGGCGCTGCCGTTCGTCGCCCGTCGCTACCACGATCCGCCCGGCCCAGGAGGTGGCTTCGTCGATCATGTCGCTACTGGCGCCACGAGCGAGAGCGGCGCCGTGGACCCTACTGATCCTCGCGGCTACGACGGCAGGACGCCGGCCAGCGAGCTCGCACCCGGACCGGAGTTCCTGATCTTCGGCCCTCACAGCCAGGCGACGAACAACTCGTTCCGCGGGTTCATAGCGCTCGACGTCCGCGACTTCACCCACGACACGTCGCGCAAGTACTACAACGGTGCCACGGACACGATGAGCGCGAACACCCTGAAGAATCACCACGCGGCCTACATCACCGAGGGGTATCCGGGCCCTGCCTTCCCGGCGGTGGCCAATCCGCCCACCGGCGCGACCCAGGTCGGGATCATGAACGGCACGACCAACGCCCATACAACGCAGCCATTCGCTGACGCGTACGCGGAGGGCGACCGGATCATGCTGGCCCTCTACAACGGCACCGTGATGGCGATCCCCGACTTCTCGATCCAACCCCCGGTCGAGATCGCGCTGCCGGCCACCACGACGGCGCCCGTCAACGGACCAACCTTCGAGGTTTCGCGAAACGCCGCCTTTTCGAGCCTCGTCACGTTCAGTCTGGCTGGCGATTCGGGCGCGGCAGCGACCGGACACTCCGAGTACGACATCCTCCCCGTTCCGTCGGTCACACCGCCGGCCGCCGGTCAGATCGACGAGCCAACCTTCTCGCCCGACGGCTTCGTGCCCGCCGCCGGGGGCACGGACGTCAGTATGCTTGATATCTCCACCAACGCCGTTCCAGAGGGCGTCTATACCGTCTGGCTGGAGGGCGAGGCCGGCTCCCCCTACTACCAGACTCGACGCCAGCCGGTCCCGGTGCGGATCGGGACCGTCAACCGTGACTTCAGCCTGGACGGGTCGATCCTCGACGGCGCAACTGAGACACTCGGCGGCACCATTACGCTGCCGATCAACGTCGCGACCGGGACTGGGGGTGCGGCATGGGACGACGGCACCGGAACGGCCACGGCCGTCGCGCTCTCCTGGGATCCCGGGTCGCTGACCGATTGCAGCCACAATGCCGAGGCTCTCGGTACCGGAAGCATTTCCTTCAGTTCCACGAGCGTCACGCCCACCTCCGGCGCAGGGACAAATTCGACCCTGACCATCAGTGCCGGCAGCCTTGCCTCAGGCTGCTACCTCTTCACCCTGAGGGCGCAGGGGGTTAACGCCGACGGGCAGCCGGTCGTGCGTCTGAAGCACGTCCAGTTCACGGTCGCGGCCACGAGCGGCCCGAGCGAGTACGTGGACATCATCGGATTCGCCGTGTTCGAGGTCACCGACATCGGGGCGAATACCATCCGGGGCCAGGCCATCACCGGCATCTACGCCGACCCCAACGACCTCGCCCTGCGCACCGCTCAGCGACCGCGCCTCGTCCCCTGGAACTGATTCCGAACCCGCAGGAGCACCACCAGCCCACCATGGAACTCGAGTACTCCGACAAGAACTCGCGCCGATCCAAGGTCTATATCGCCGTCGGCCTCATCATCGCGCTGCTCGTCGCCGGAACGGTGTTCGTGGCGCTGCAGGCGAGCGGCCTGACCGGCGAGCGGGAGGTCGCCAGTCGGACCGTGGTGGTTGCCGCCCGCGAGATCGCGGCGCGCAAACAGATCGAGGAGGGCGACCTCACCACGCGGACGGTGCCGATCGATCCGACCAACGAGACCGCCTTCAGCCGGCTCGACGAGGTGGTGGGCCGCGTCGCCGGGACCTCCGTCGCCGCGGGCCAGCTGCTGACGCGGAACGTGCTCGCCTCGACGACCGAGGGCCAGCCCTTCTCGATCCTGGAGCCTGGGGTCGAATACGACGCCTCGATGCCCGACCTGCGCGCCGTCAGCGTCAACGTCCCCGACGAGCGTGCGGTGGCTGGCACCCTGCAGGCCGGGCAGCGCATCGATCTCATCGCGACGCTCACGGTCAACCCGGTCATCGGCGAGGCCGGCGCCGAGGAGGCCGCCGACAACGACCTCGTCGCGGGACCATCGACCAAGACGACGCTGCAGGCGCTCGAGATCCTCTCGCGCAACGGCGCGCTCTACATCCTCCGCACCGATCTGGGGACCGCCGAGCAGATCGCCGAGCTCATCGCGGCCGGCGCGCAGTTCACGCTCGCGCTGCGAGCCGAAGCGGACGACCGCGTCGCCGAGACCGAGGGCTCGACCATCGACATGCTCCTCGAGGAGTTCGGGTTCCCGGCGCCGGAGATCGCGGACCTCGAGGGCCGCTAGCGCTAGCTCCCGCCGAGCAGCGAGGACAGCGCCGCCTGGACCTGGCGGCGCGTCTCCTCCATCGCGGCCGATCCGTCGATCACGACGTGTGCGGCGGCCAGCTTCTCGTCCTGCGGCGACTGGCTGGCCAAACGCCGGCGGGCGGTCGCCTCGTCCATGCCGCGCGACGCCGCCAGCCGGCGGAGGGCGTCGGCCTCCTCGCAGCGCACGACCCAGATCTGGTCGCAGCCATCGGCGAGCGGCGACTCGAGCAGCTTGATGGCCTCGACGCTGGTGGCCTCCACCCCGCCCTCGGCCAGCTCGGCGAGCCGCGCGCGCACGGCGCCGCGGACGCGCGGGTGGAGGATGCGCTCCAGGTCGCGCAGCGCCTGGGCGTCGCCGAAGACCATCTCGGCCAGCACGCCGGCGTCATACGTCCCGAAGCGCCGCAGGATAGCAGCGCGGGCGTCGGCATCGTTGTGGCGGATTTCGCGCGCCACCGCATCGGCGTCGATCACCGCCACGCCCAGGTCGCGCAGCATGCCCGCCACCGTCGACTTCCCGCAGCCGATGTTGCCGGTGAGGCCAATCACCTTCATACCTGGCACCTCGGGCAGAAGTGGGTGCTGCGCTGGCCGACGAGGATGCGGCTGATCGGCCGTCCGCATCGGTAGCAGGGCTCGTCGGTCCGACGGTAGACCATCAGCCGCTCGGCGTTGTCCCCGGGCTCGCCATCGGCTCCCACGTAGTCGCTGAAGCTGGCGCCCCGGTTCGCGATCGCCTGCCGCAGAACCTTCTTGATGGACCGATGCAGACGCCGCACGTCGTCCCGCGTCAGCTCGTCCGCCCGCCGCAGCGGATGCAGCCGGGCCCGCCACAGCGCCTCGTCGGCGTAGATGTTGCCCACGCCGGCCACGAACGACTGGTCGAGCAGGAGCGTCTTGAGCCGCGCGCTGCGACGCCGCAGCCGCTCCGCGAGGCGCTCGGCGCTGAATCCGGCGCTGAGCGGCTCCGGCCCGTGCCCGCTGAACACCTCGCCGATGCGGTAGCGCCGCCCGCCCTCCGCGACCCGCCGGCTCCGCGTGCCGCGCCCGCCGCCCACGCTGCGCAGTCCCCCACCCGGCCACAGGCCGATACGGCCGAACTTGCGCACGTCCCGGTACCGCAGCTCGCGACCATCGTCCAGGGCAAAGACGACCCGCGCGTACGGGTCGGCGGGCGTTCCGGGGGCGGCCACGATCAGAGCACCGGTCATGCGGAGCGCCACGGTCATGACCCGGCCATCCTCCAGGTGCAGCAGGACCGTCTTCGCCCTGCGGCTCACCCGCCGTACCGTGGCGCCGCTGATCTCGGCCACGAAGCGCTCCGCCGGCTGGGGATGGCGGATTGTCCGCTCCCAGTGAACTTCCGCATCGACGATGGTGGCGCCCGCGACCCAGCGCTGCACGTCGCGCGCGACGGTCTCGACCTCGGGGAGCTCCGGCATGCGGTGGAGTGTGCCGCATTCCTGCCCGAGCGCGACCGACGAGCCTACGCCCCCAGCGGCGCCTCGAGTGCCTCCTCGGCCTCTTTCTGCGCCACCTCGGCAGCGGAGCGCGCAACGCGGCGCCACCCTCCGGCGCCATCATCCTCGAGCCGGTCCATGTGCTCCCAGTCGGTCCCGACCTTGAGGTCGACGGTGAGCGGCACGTCGAGCGGGAGCGCCGCCTCCATGACCTCGCGGGCGAGCGAGGCCAGGATCGGCAGCTCGGCCTCATCGGTCTCGAAGACGAGCTCGTCGTGAACCTGGAGCAGCATGCGGGAGGCGAGGCCGCGTTCGCGCATGGCGGCATCCAGCCGCACCATGGCGATCTTCATGCCGTCGGCGGCGGTGCCCTGGATCGGCATGTTGATGGCCATCCGCTCGCCGGATGCCCGCAGCGACGAGTTGCGCGCAGTGAGCTCCGGGATGTAGCGCCGGCGGCCCAGCAGCGTCGTGACGAACCCGCGGTCGCGCGCCAGGATCTTCATCTCGACGGTATAGCGGCGGATCCCCTCGTAGGCGGCGAAGTAGTCGGCGATGAAGCGCTGCGCCTCCTCCCTCGGGATCTTCAGCCGATCGGCGAGGCCGAAGTCGCTCATGCCGTAGGCGATGCCGTAGTTCACCATCTTGGCGAGGCTGCGCACGTGCGGCGTGATGTCCTCCGGCGCCACGCCCAGGACACGGGCCGCGGCGGCGACGTGGATGTCGTGGTGCGCCTCGAAGTCGGCCTTGAGCCCGGGGTCGCCGGACACGTGCGCCAGGATGCGGAGCTCTTGCTGCGAGTAATCGGCGCCAAGCAGCAGCTTGCCCTGCCCTGCCACGAAGGCCCGGCGGATGCGGCGCCCCATGGCCGTGCGGATGGGGATGTTCTGCAGGTTTGGATCGGTGCTCGAGAGGCGACCGGTGGCGGCGACCGCCTGCTGGTAGGTGGTGTGCAGCCGTCCTTCGCCGTCCACCAGGCCCGGCAGGGCATCCACGTAGGTGGACTTCAGCTTCGCGATCTGCCGATGCTCCAGGATGAGCGCCGCCACCTCGTGCTGCGACCGGAGCTCCTCCAGGACCGATGCGTCTGTCGAGCGGCCGGTCCGCGTCCGCTTCGTTGTCGGCAGTCCGAGCTCGTCGAACAGGACCTGCTCGAGCTGCTTCGGCGAGCCGATGTTGAACTCGCGTCCCACCAGCTGGTAGATGCGCGTCTCCAGCTGGGCGAGCTGCGCGCCGAACTCCTCGCTCATGGCGTCGAGCACCTTGCGGTCGATGGCCACGCCGGCCAGCTCCATCCGCGCCAGGACCGGCAGGAGCGGCATCTCCAGCTCGTCAAAGAGGCCGGTGAGTAGCGCGTCGGCCAGCTCGGCCTCGAGCGCGGGCTTGACCAGCAGGGCGGTCATCGCCTCGCCGGCAGCGCGACGGGCGCAGGATCCCTCCTCCGCCCCGGTCTCGGGGTTGAGCGGTTTCGGCGGCAGGTCGGCGGCATACCGGTTCGCCGCGAGGTCGTCGAGCGTCTGGGCGCGCAACGCCGGATTGAGCATGTAGCCCGCCACCAGCGTGTCGAAGCAGGCGCCCGCAACCGCCGCGCCGCGCGCGGCCAGCATGACGACGAGCTGCTTGAGATCGTGGCCGACGAGCGGACGGTCGTCACGGGCGAACCAGTCCGGCAATGGTCGATCGCCGCTCCACGGCAGGTACCAGCTGCTGCCGTCGGCGCCGGCGAGAGCGATGCCGAAGAGCTGCCGTCCCAGCGGCCGTCCGGCGCCGGCCGACCAGCCCAGGCCGATCGCCTCGCCGCGCGCGGCCAGCCAGGCGTCGAGCTCGGCCAGGTCGCCATCGGTCCTCACGATGCGCGGATCGACGTGCTCGATCGCCCCGCCCGGATCTGCCAGCGGATCCGGCTGGGCGCGCGGCGCGGCGGTTGAGGCGCCATCGGTCTGCGCGGATGCTCCGGCGGCCGCCCTGGCGAGGAGGTCGAGCGACAGCTGCAGCCCGCCCTTCGTATCCTGCTCCGGGCTGTCGTACCCGGTGGGAGCGATACTCGACGGCGGCAGCCGGTCGATGAGCGAGCGGAACTCGAGCTCCCGGAAGCGCTGCGCCACCGCGCGCCGGTCGTAGCGGCCGGTCCGCGCCTCGTCGAGGTCGAGCTGCACCGGCAGGTCGGTCAGGATGCGGCCGATCTCGCGGCTCATGAACGCCGACTCGCGGTGCTCCGCCAGCCGGTCGCGCAGCTTGCCCTTCACCTCGTCGAGGTGCTCGTAGATGCCGTCCAGCGTGCCGAACTGCTGGAGCAGCGTGATCGCCGTCTTCTCCCCCACGCCGGGCACGCCGGGAATGTTGTCCGACGTGTCGCCTTTGAGCGCCTTGTAGTCGAGCATCTGGTCAGGGCGCAGGCCGTAGCGCTCATCGACGCGCGCCTCGTCGTAGATGACGGTGGAGGCGACGCCCATCCGGGTGGTGAGAAGCCGCACGTGGTCGTCCACCAGCTGGAGCCCGTCCAGGTCGCCCGAGACGATCATCGTGTCCACGCCGGCCGCGGTCGCCTGCTTGCTGAGCGTGCCGATCACGTCGTCCGCCTCGTATCCCTCGAGCTCCCGGATCGGCATGCTCATCATGGCGGCGATCTCGCGCACCAGGGGGAACTGGCTGCGAAGGTCGTCCGGCATGGAGGGCCGTCCGGCCTTGTACTCGGGGTAGGCATCGAACCGGAACTGCGGCTTGCCGACGTCGAAGCTGACCATCGCGTAGTCCGGCTTCACGTCCTGCATCCCGCGCAGCACGATCTGCAGGAACCCGAACGCGGCGTTCACCAGGGTCCCGTCCGAGGTGGTCAGCGGCGGCAACGCGAAGTAGCCGCGATAGACCAGGCTCGGGCCGTCGATGAGCATGAGGAGGGGTCGACGTTCGGGCATCGGTGGCGATGAGTCTAGACCGATGGCGGCGTTGCCCGCCGCCCTCATCCGAGCCGGGCGGCGGCCCCGGCGGGCGCCGTAGAATCCGTCAACGATGCCCGACCGACGCGCCGTCGATCCCTACGCCATCCTCGGCGTCCCTCGAACCGCCACGCCGCTCCAGGTGGCTCGCGCCCACCGGCACCTGGCCAAGCGCTTCCATCCCGATCTCCATCCCGAGCGAGTCGCCGATGCCAGCGATCGGATGCGTCGCGTCAACGACGCGTGGCACATCCTCTCGAACCCGGTCCGCCGCGCCGACTACGACCGCCTGCATCCTTCGGCCGGAACGGGCCTCGCATCCGCCGCCGGCGCTCCCCGCGGCCATTGGGGCGCCTCGCGCTCGCCGATCCGCGCCGCAGCGCCGACCTCGACCCGCACCTGGGCGACGTGGCGCGCGACTGCCGCCG
>JBOGTC010000158.1:0-12593 GCA_050692055.1 Candidatus Limnocylindria bacterium
CCCTCGAGCGGACCCGCACCGGCGGCGGCCGCGGCCTCGCAGGCGGCGTAGCCGGCGTCGGCGCCCGGACGGGCAGCCGATGAACCGATCCCCAGGTCGAACAGGATCGCCGCGGGCACGATGGGCACCGGACCGGCCGCCGTGGGGAAGCCGATCCCTCGCTCGGCCAGCCAGCGCATGACGCCATCGGCGGCTGCAAGGCCGAACGCCGAGCCGCCGGCCAGGCAGATGGCGTGGATGCGCTCGACCAGCGCCGTGGGCCGCAACAGGTCCGTCTCGCGCGTGCCGGGCGCCGCGCCGCGGACGTCGACCCCGGCAACGGCGCCATCGGCCCCGGCAAGGATCACCGTGCAGCCGGTGATGCCCACCTCATCGGTCCAGTGGCCGACGCGCAGCCCGGGAACGTCGGCGAGCGTGAGCGCTGCGTCAGCCATCCGAGCTGCTGGGCCGGCCGGCCGCGCGCTCGAGCGTGATGCGGATCAGGCAGCTTGCGTCGCGATGCATGGCCGCACGGTATTCGTCCCAGTCGGGATGCTCGCCCGCGGTGCGGCGGTAGTAGTCGACGAGCGGCTCCTCCGCGTCCGGCAATGACAGCACCTCGGCCGCGCCGCTGAGCTGCACCCAGTCCCCGAAGAAGCGGTTCGTGAAGACACAGACCGATGCCGCCGGGTCGCGCCGCAGGTTCGCCACCTTGGCGCGATCCTCGTTCGAGCTGATGATCGCCCGCCCATCCGCATCGACGCCGACGAGCACCGGCGTCATCTGCAGATCCCCGTTCTGGCGGCGCGTGGCCAGCACGCCACGATGGTTCTCGCGCAGGAACTCGCGTGCCGCCTCGATCTCCATCGGTCTGCGAATCCTAGACCGATGCGACTACGGCCGGGAGCAGCTCGGCGATCCGTCCCCGCAGGACGGCGTGGGCGCGGGCGTCGAACGGGGTGGGCTCCGCGTTGACGATGACGAGCCGGGCACCCGCGGTCAGCGCCCGCTCCGGCAGCCAGGCGACCGGGTAGACGGTCAGGCTCGTGCCGATGGCGAGCAGGAGGTCGCACGCATCGGCCGCAGACTCGGCGCGCGCCAGGTCCGCCGGGTCCAGGTTCTGGCCGAAGCTGATGGTGGCCGACTTGAGGATCCCGCCGCAGGCGTGGCAGGGCGGATCAGCCTCGCCGGCGCGGACGCGGGCGAGGGTGTCGGGCATCGGCTGCCGATCGCCGCAGGCCAGGCAGATCGACTCGCGCATCGAGCCGTGGATCTCGACCACCCGCTCCGGCGAACTGCCCGCGGCCTGGTGCAGGCCGTCGATGTTCTGGGTGACGAGCGTATCGAGCTTCCCCCGCCGCTCCAGCTCCGCCAGCGCGAGGTGCCCGGCGCCGGGCTCGGCGGTCCACGCGGGATGCTCCAGCCGACGCTGCCAGGCCTCGCGGCGCACGGCCGGATCGGCGACGTAGTAGCCGATGTTGCTCAGCCGCTCGGCGCGCGGATCACGCGTCCACACGCCGTTCGGGCCGCGGAAGTCGGGGATGCCCGAATCGGTGCTGATGCCCGCCCCGGTGAGCGCGACGGTCCGATGCGCCTCGCGCAGCCACGCCGCGACCTCGCGGGTGTTTGCCGGGTTCATCGGCTCCACCAGCTGGTTCGGCGCATCGGCGGCGATGACCGGGCGAACTTGCTGCTCAGGCAAGCTGGGTTCGCTTCGCGTGGCGATCTGCCCGCCGAGAGGGTGCCAACTTGCACCGGCGGCAGATAGGCGGCCCCATTCGCCGTCCCGAAGGCGAATCCCGGGGAGGATGCGGTTCTAACTTGCACGCGCAGAGAGTAAACGGCCTCATCAGAGCCTGGCGGCGGCGCCCGAGCCAACGGTCTGCCGCGATGCTAGGGTCGCGGCATGCGTCTCCCGCCGCGCGCCCGCCTGATGCTGCCGCTGGCCGCGGTGGTCGTCGTCGTGGTGGCAGGCGGCCCCTACCTGCTGCGCGGCAGCGGGCCGCCGCTGCGGACCACCGTCATCCAGGACGGGCTGGAGGTGCCGTGGGGCATCGCCTTCCCGCCCGACGGCCGCATGCTGGTGACCGAGCGACCGGGTCGCATCCTCGTCTTCGCCGGCGCAGCGCCGGACGCCGAGCTCCACGCCACCGTCCACGTGCCCGACGTGCGGGCCGAACGCGAGGCCGGCCTGATGGGCATCGCGGTCGACCACGACCTCGAGACGAACCCCTTCGTCTACGTGTGCGCCTCCCGCGACGCCGACGGTGAAGCCGGCCCGGCGCCCTGGAGCAACGAGCTGCTCCGCTACCGGCTGGGCGACGGCGGCGACCTCGAGCTGGACACCGTGCTCTTCGACGAGCCGATGCCCGCCGCGATCCACCACAACGGCTGCGCCGTCGTCATGGACGAGGCGCGCCACATCTGGCTGACCATGGGCGACGGCAACATCTCCGCGGCGCAGGTCAACCCCGCGCAGGACCCGACGGCGCTGAGCGGCAAGATCCTGCGGCTGAACGCGGATGGATCGGTCCCAAATGACAACCCGGTGCTGCCGGGGGCCGATGCGCCGACCGCCGCCTGGAGCATGGGCCACCGCAACCCGCAGGGGCTGGCGATGCGCGAGGACGGCCTGGTCCTGGCGCCCGAGCACGGGACCGATACGCATGACGAGATCAACCGCATCGAGCCCGGCGGCAACTACGGCTGGGCGTGCTGGATCGGCGAGGGCACGGCGGCGCAGGCGCAGGACGGGCCGGGCGGGGAGGGGTGCGAGCCGGCATCGGCCTATCTGCCGCCGCTGTGGTCGTCGGGCACGCCGACGATCGCCACCTCGGGAGGCGTCTTCCTCGAGGGAGAGGCGTGGGGCGACTGGGAGGGCAGCCTCGTCGTCAGCACGCTGAAGGACGAGGACCTGCGCCGCTTCGAGGTCCTCGACGGCGGTGACCGCCTCGAGCCGCGCGACATCCTGCTCGACGGCGAGTTCGGCCGGCTGCGGGCCGTGGTCATCGGTCCCGACGGAGCGCTGTACGTCTCGACCTCGAACGAGACGAGCGGCGACGACCGCATCATCCGCGTCGAGCGCCCGGCCGGCTAGAGCTGCCGCACCCTGGGAAGCAGGTCCTCGCGCGGCCTGCCCTCGATGCATGCCGCCCAGCCGACGATCTCGGGACGCGGGCCGAAGAGAACCAGCACGCGCTCCTCGCGGGCCGGTCCGGGACGCATCCCACCCTCGACCCGCCAGCCGCTCGGCGTGCGCGGGCGCAAAGCCGCTGAAGGTGCCTCGAGGCCGATGGCGCCGCCCCTGCGCAGCCGCCGCGCCTCCTGCCGGCAGCGCCGATACGAGCGCAGGCCGCCCGCCAGCGTGCGCGGTCCGAGCAGCGGCCGCGGGAGCGGGTCGTCCGGCAGCTCGACCGCCCACAGCGCGCGTCGGACCGTGGCCACGTCTGACGCATCGGTGATGCCCTCGTGGCGCAGGAACTCGGCCCACGCCCCGTCCGGCGTCTCTGCAAGGTAGTGCGCGGGGCCCTCACCGTCGCCGTGCCAGCGCGCCGCCGGCTGGGCCTCGTCCTCCCACAGGAAAGGGAAGCGCGCGTCCGCGTGACGGAATCCGATCACGTTGCCCCGGCACCGGACAGCGCGCGTGCCAGGTCGCGGACCGCGCGCGGCCCCGGGTCGTCGGGGTCCCAGCCGCGGAGCAGCAGTGCGCGCGGCGGCTGCCCGTCGAGCTGGGCCCGCGGCCGCTCGAACCAGCGCCGGACGCCCGCCGCGTTGTAGGCGCCGCGCAGGTCGCCCACGACCTTCGCCAGCCAGTGGACGCGCCCGGCGGTGTCGTCCGGTGTGGTGCGTGCGCCGAGGGCATAGCGCCGCAGGCTGCTCTGCGAGGCCCCGACCAGCCCGGCCAGCTCCGCGGCGTCGAAGATGGTCAGGAGCTCGTGAATCTCCGGCTGCGGCATCGGCGACTCCTCGAGCGCGTCGCGCAGAATCGCCATCGCGCGCCGTACCGTGGCGGCGTCGGGCGATCCGCGGCCGAGCAGGGCCGCGACGTCTCGTCCGATCCCGGCTGCGCTCGCGGCCTGCGCCGCTCGACGGAGCAGTGCGAGGTCCAGGCGCTCCACCGGCTCGTGCAGCGGCATGAGTCCCATGGCGTCCAGCAGCCGCAGGACGTCCAGCGCGGCGCCTGCCTCGCTCGGTCTCAGCGCTGGAACGGTGTCGGAACGTAATCGGACTTGAGTCATGGTCCGAATAGTATCCATTGCGGGGCCGCCGTCAAGCCGCCGGCGCCGCTCCTCGTCCCGGTGCAGCTGCTCGTCCCGGTGCGGCTGCTCGTCCCGGCGCCGCTGCTCGTCCCGGCGCCGCTGCTCGTCCCGGTGCAGCCGCTCTGCGCCTTGCGGCTCCCCGCCACGTCGCACTATTGCCGCGCCTGTGCAACTTATCCGAGCACGAGGCGCACTCGGGGGCGATCACCTCAGCTCAATGTGCCGAATAGAGCACATTGACCGCCGCTACCGCGTCGAGGAACAGCGAGAGACGGCCCGAGATGGCCGGGCGCTCGGATAAGTTGCAACAGGCGAGCATTACGATCCGATGGCCCGCGCGACCAGGTGCGCGAGGGGCTCCGATGCCGCACAGGATGGCCGCCGCTGACGGACTAGATGGCGCCCATCCGGTTGTTGCGCTGGTTGTGCTCGAGCTCGGCCAGGCCCAGCACCTCCATCAGGGGGGCAGGTACATCCCGAAGCGGCCGCGCAGCCGTAACACAACCGCTACCTTCAGCCAGATGGGTCGAGCTCCTGCGGAACCGATGATCCCCAGTCCAGCCTGCGTGCCTGCTTGAAGGCCGTGCCCTCCCGCCGGCTCACGCGCCGTTCCACGATCCCGGCATCGGTGCACAGCCGAAGGTCGATGACGCCCTTGCGGCTCATCGGCCGTCGCAGGACCCGGGCGCCGCGCTCCGTATTGGGGTCGCGGCTGGCGGCGACGTAAGAGTACGGCTCGTCCTCGTACGACAGCTCGGCGCCCTTCGCCCGGCGATGCAGCCGGCTCCGCTCCAGGCGCACGCCGAAGTGGCACCAGTCCGGCGCGATCATGGGGCACTCTCGGTCGTGCGGGCACGGCGCAACCACGCTGGCCCCGGCCTCGATCAGCCGGGCCCGCGCGGCGCGGATGCGCGCGAAGCCGTCCGGCGTCCCCGGCTCGACGAGTAGCAGCAGCCCGCGCGTCATGTCCCACAGCCGATCTGTGAGCGCGTCGCGCTCGACCGTATCGAGCTCACCGAGCAGGTAGCCGGCGGTGACGAGGTCGCGGGGCGTATCGGTCCATGTGCGGAGGTCCGCGTGGACCCAGTTCCCTGCCGCCAGGCTCGCCATGCCGGAGCGTTGCGCCAGCTCTCGTCCGAGCTCAGCCATCGGTCCTTCCCGGTCCACCAGCGTGGCCTCGCCGATGGTCGGCCAGGTCGCGAGCGCCGCCCAGGCTGCCGATCCCGGACCGGCGCCGGCGTCGAGCAGGCTGCGCGGCGCGAATGCTGGCTGCGCGGTCGCGGCGGCCCGCATCGCCGCACCGGCGGCCTGGAACGTGGCCGGCATGCGGTAGGCCACGTACGCCAGAGCCTCATCTCGACTGCTGACGGACGCCCGCGCCGAATGCTGGACAGCCCGGTAGCGCGCCGACACGGCCGCAACGGTGGGTCGCAGCGACGGATGCGACGGCACGGTCTGCGCGATCGCCGTGCGCAGACCAGTGGAAGTCGCGTGCCATCGGGCATCGGTGGGATCGGGCACCGATGCCATCATGCCCTCAGCCCGCGAGCACCGGAACGCCGTAGCGCGCGATACGAGGATCCCGGGTGAGGATCGTCAGTCCCTCGACGCTCGCCTGGGCCACGAGCATCCGGTCGAAGGGATCGTCGTGGTGGCGTGGCAGGCCGGCGGCGGTGGCCGCATGCTCGAGCGTGATGGAGAGTGGATCGACGTGGCTCATCGCAACCGCACCCACCAGATCCTCGGGGGCATCGAGCATGCCCAGTGCGCGCTTGATGCCGATCTCCCATACCGTGGCGGCGCTGACCCCAACCCAGTTCTCACCATCGGCGATCGCGTCGCGCGCCGATCGCAAGAGCGTGGGGTCATCGGCCAGCCACCACAGCAGGACGTGAGCGTCGAGCAGCAGCCTCACTCCGCGTCGCCTCGGAATGCGGCTGCAATCTCCGGCGGGAGCTCCTCGAAGTCGGGATGGATCCGCACCTGTCCTCTCCAGGCACCAGGCTTGCGGCGCACGGTCCCATGGCGCAGGCCAACAAGCCGGGCCACGGGCCGCCCCGCACGGGCGATGACGATCTCCTCGCCCTTGGCGGCTCGTTCGACAAGCCGTGACAGCTGCGTCTTCGCCTCGTGAATGTTCACCTGCATAGACTAAGTCTAGTCTAGTTGGCGGACCGATGCTTGGTCGGTTGCGCGATGCTGTACAACCGTGGCCATGCCAACAATGATCCCGGTCTATCTCGAGGGCGGCGGGCAGCGCACGTTCGCCAGCGCCATTGACTGGCCGGGCTGGAGCCGCGCGGGCCGCGGCGAGGCAGAGGCGCTCGACGCGCTCGTCGCCTACGGCCCACGCTATGCCGACGTGATCCGCCGCACGTCGCTCGAGCTCACACCGCCCGCCGACGCCTCGGCCCTCGAGGTCGTCGAGCGGCTGAACGGGGGATCCGCGACGGACTTCGGAGTGCCCAGCCTGCCGTGCGCGCGCGACGCGGAACCGATGGACCACGCCGAGCGGGAGCGCCAGATCGTCGTGCTCGAGGCCAGCTGGGCAGCCTTCGACGATGCCGGCACGGCGGCCAGCTCATTGGTGCTCAGGAAGGGTCCACGAGGTGGCGGGCGCGACCTCGACAAGATCCGGCTGCACGTGCTCCAGGCGGAACTGTCGTATCTCACGAAGCTCGGCAGTCAACGACCGAAGGCGGTGATGGAGGACATCGCGACGCAGATGAGCCAAGTTCGGGTGGCAATGCTCGACGTGCTCCGCGCCCGTGCCCGCGGGGAGCCCGTGGCGGACCCGAACCGTGTCGCCACGCCGTGGACGCCGCGCTACTTCGTGCGTCGCGCCGCCTGGCATGTCCTGGACCACGCCTGGGAGATCGAGGACCGCGCGGAGCCCGCGTGACCGCGCCGAGCCTGTCACAGGCGCTCGACCTCCGCGATCGCCGACAGCCGCCTGAGCATCGCCGCATCGATCCGGATCCCGAAGATCTCCCCGATCACCTCGCTCCACCCAAGCACGAAGTAGCGCCAACCGTCCTCCACCGCCGCGAGCCGCGCATGCTGCGTCGAAGCCTGCTCGAGAAATCGAAGCCTGCCGCGATAGTTGAGCTCCCACGCGATACCACCCGCGGGGAACTGCACCGCGTCCGTCACAGGCGAGCCCGGACGGTCCTTGCCCATGCCCGTGGCGTTGATGACGAGCGAGCCACCAGGCAGTGCAGCCATGCGGCGGTCGTTCTCCTCCGGGAGTGCATTGCACACGAGCTCGACGCGATCGGCGACGCCGAGCCGCTCGAAGACCGACCGGCAGGCGTCCAGCCTGCGCGCACTCCGGTTCACGAGCGTCACCTGTCGAGGTCGGTCGGCCACGGGTCGCTGCACGAGAAGATGGACCGCGATTGCAAGGCCGGCGCCGCCGGCACCCAGACACAGAACCTCGGCGCCTGATGCGAAGTGCCCCGGAGGCACGAACAATTCGAGCGCTCTTCCGCCGGTGATCACGTCCTTCGCCTGCCCGATGAATCGTCCGTCGCGCTTCGAGATGCAGGACACCTCGCCGAGAAGGCGCGCATGCTCGTCGAGCTCGTCGAAGAGATCCCTTGCCGCGTCGAGGATGCGGACCTTGTGCGTGGTGACGAGCGCGCCGCGTACGCATGCGTCGTCGCGAAGGTCGGCGATCACGGCCCGGTAGGCCGCCGCATCGGTGTCGAGCGGCAGGTCGATGGGCTCGAGAACGGTACCGCTGATGCCAAGGGCACTGGCCCACTGCGGGAACAGGCGGTTGATCGAGCTGCGCGTCGCCGTGACGCCGAGGAAGGCAAGCGTGTCGGCAGTGCGCGTCACGATGATGCCCCAAGGAGGACTGGATGCTCCGGGGCTTCGCCATGCACGAGCACGCGCACGCACTCACGCGCGGCACCCATCCCCATCCGGTCGACGGCCTGAACGCTCTGCCCTCCGATGTGCGGCGTGAGAATGACATTCGGCGCGTCGAGGAGCGGGCTCCGACCACGGTCCTCCGTGCTGAGAACGTCGGTCGCCAGCGCCCCGAGCCGGCCCGTGCGCAGCAGCTCCGCCGCGGCGGCCTCGTCGACGAGCACGGCGCGCGCCATGTTGAGGAGGATGGCGCCCGGCCTCATGGCCGTGAGCAGCGTGCCGTCGATGAGGGGCCTGGACGTCGCGGGGGCGTGGAGGGTGACGATGTCGCTCATCCGGACCAGCTCCGCGAGTGAAACGAGGGGGATGTCGACGGCGGCGGCAAATGGGTCGTGCGCCACCACACGCGACCCGAATCCGCTGAGACGCCGGTGGACGGCGCGACCGATTTGCCCGTAGCCGACGATGCCGACCGTGCACTCGCCGAGTTCTCGTCCCACCATGCCGGACCAATCGCCGGCCCGCACTGCTCGGTCACCCTCGACGATACCGCGGAGGGCGGCGAGTGCGACGCCGATGGTCAGATCGGCGACGGCCTCGGTGTTGGCGCCGGGAGTGTTGGTGACAGCCACGCCTCGGCGCCGGGCGGCGTCGAGGTCGATGCTGTCGACGCCGACCCCGTAGCGGGCCACGATCCTGAGCATCGGCGCTGCCTCCAGATGCACCGCGCCGATGGGAGCGGTGCCTGCGATCCAGCCCTCGGCCCGGGCGAGGTGAGGCAGGAGCATGACCAGCTCATGGCCGGGATCGCCGCGGACGACGCTCAGCCCGGCGGCGCGAAGCAGAGCCTCTGGATCCTCGTCACCAGCGCCGAACGACCGCGTCGTGACGAGAACCGTCCGGTTCTCAACCACGCGGCACCTCGTCGATGACGGCACGAAGTGCCGCGGCGCGGCGAGCGAGCTCTCGAGCGTCGCCGGAAGCCACGGCGTCCGGCGGGCACAGTGGGCCTCCAACGTTCACCGCCACGGCCCCGGCCTCGAGATACGCTGCGACGTTCGTGGCGTCGACGCCGCCCGACGGCATGAGCGGCACCTCGGGCATGGGTGCCGCCACGGCGCGTACGTAGGCGGGACCGCCGAGCGAAGCAGGAAAGAGCTTCACCGGGCCATTCGTAAGCCGAAATGCGGCGAGGAGCTCGGACGGCGTCTGACCGGCGAGGATGACCGTGACGGCGGCACCCGCAGATGCCACCTCCGGCACCGAGGCCGGGCAGACGAGGAACTGCGCGCCGGCCTCGATCGCCAGGCGCGCCGATCCAGCGTCAAGGACCGACCCTGCGCCAACGACGACGTCTCCGACCGCTCGTGCCTGCTCGATTGCCTCGAGTGCGTTCTCCCCGGTCAGCGTGAACTCGACGAGACCGACACCGCCCTGCGCGAGAGCGCTCGCGATGACGCGACCATCAGCGTAGCGAGGGGCGCGAACGACGGCGACGATCCGGTCGGTCTGCAGCCTCTCGCCGAACGGGGTCGACCAAACGTCCGCAACGGTGGCCGACCCGCGGTGGTCGACCCATGGCTTCGAACGATCTGCCGCGGGCAGCGGAACCACGGTCGGCTGGAATGCATGCGTGGCTTCGGCAGGGATCATCTCCACCTCGAAGCGCGTTCGATCGGCCCGATGCCACGCCTCGAACCATTCGAGCGGTGCCCCGTCGCCCGTTCGCCCGGCACTTCGCAGGAGCAGGAGTGGCGTGCCCTCGGCGACCTCCAGGTGGTGGGCGACCTCCCCCTCGGCGGGCACGGCCTCGACGGTCCGCTCGCCGGACTGGACTCGCAGGCCATACGCGCTCCGAAGGTGCGCGTAGAGTGATCGATCGGTGAGGTCGAGGGTCTCGAGCCCCGGGCACCGCTCCCGCGGGAGATAGGTAACGACGTATGCGAGCACGCGGCCAGCGACCGAGCGCACACGGTCGATGCGGATGGCATGGGTGACGCCCAGGAACTCCCCGACCTCCAGCGGTACCTCCGTGACCTCCTGGCGCAGGACCCGGGTGCCGACCTCGAGCCCCATGCGTGTTACGTCGTCGTAGAAGCCGCCGGCGCGCTGCACGAAGCGCTCGGAGAGCTTCTTTTCGGCGACGAAGCTGCCGCGACCGCGCACGGTGCGGATGAAGCCAGCGTGCGCGAGGTTGCGGAGCGTCTGGCGCGTCACGCTGCGCGACACGTCGTATGTGGCGGAGATCTCATTCTCGGACGGGAGGAGGTCGCCGGGTCGATACAGCCCGTCGTCGATCTCGGCGCGAATGATCTGCTCGAGCTGATGATAGAGCGGCGTGGCCGCGGTGCGGTCGATCCGCCGCAGTCGCCCGGTCGATCGTGCCTGATCAGCCATCCGCGTCAACCTCGCTCCGAACAGCCGTGTCGGGCGTCTCGCCATAGGGAACGATCGCCACCGCCAGGAGCGTGTCCTCCTCGATGTCGTGCCAGTCATGCAACGTGCCGGGGTGGAAGACGTAGGTCTCGGGACCTGCATACGCAAGCGCGCGCCCGGAGGGAAGCCCAAGCTTGCCGCGCCCGCGGACGATGTGACAGAAGGCGAGCTTGGGACTGGAATGCATGACGTAGCCGCCGCCGGCGGCGATCTCCACCAGCTGAAGCTCGACCTCGCCCCGATCCTCGATGCGGTGGACGCGCACGCCGCGGAGCGGCCGCCCGTCGAGGTCGGGCACCGGATCCAGCTCCGGTGCCTCACGCACGTCGGCGCTGACCTCGCCGCCATCGATGCCGAAAACCGTGACTCGCATGACGTTCAGCTCCGTTCGTCAGCCGATGCGCCGTGCGGCGCATCTGTCATCGCGCGGAAGACCGGCGGGAGCGCCTCGCCCAGTGTCCGGTAGGCGCCGCCGAGCAGTTCATAGGTCGCGTGGCGTTCCGCATCAGGCCGAACGGCGTTGCCGGCAATCTGCCACGAATCGGCCGCGGAGGCCACGTCGCGCACATGCCCGGTCGCGGCGGCGGCGATCACCGCGTCGCCCAGGACGCCGCACTCCTGCGTCACCACCGGGATCCAGTCGATGCCCAGCACGTCCGCCTTGATCTGGTTCCATAACGCACTTGCCGCACCCCCACCGATCGCCCGCGTTTCGGTGAGGTCGCCGCTGCCACCGCGAGCCGCCAGCCGTGCCCACTCGGCGTACTCGAAGGCGATCCCCTCGAGCAGCGACCGGAAGAGATGGCCGCGGGTATGTCTCGATGTGAGGCCCACCCAGCTGCCTCGAGCATGAGGCCGCGGTGGCAGCACCTGCCCCTGAAAGTGCGGGAACCAGAGCAGGCCCTCGCTCCCAGGAGGGACGCTCGCGGCCAGCGCATCCAGGGTGGCGTAGGCGTCCGGCGCCGAGGCGAGGTCCGACGCGATCTCGTCGCGAAACCAGCGCAGGGCGAGCCCGCCGCCGTTGACGAACGCGAGGTTGACGAAGGTGCCCGGCGCCACACCACGCGTGGCCATCAACGTCCGCGCCGTGGTATCGGGGCGGAAGCCGTCGACGCAGATTGCGAGCACGCTGGCCGTTCCGGCCGCGTCGAAGGCCTGCCCGGGGCGGACGACCGCCGCCCCCAGCGCCGAGGCCGCCGTATCTCCGGCGCCGGCCGCGATCGGCGTGCCGCGCGGCAGGCCGCTCGCGGAACTCGCCTCGGCGGTCACCTCACCGATGACGTCGACCGGTTCGACGAGACGGGGCAACCGCGCCGGATCGACCTCGAAGAGCGCGATCAGCTCATCTGACCACCGACCGCTGGCAGTATCAGCGAGGTTGGTGAAGTGGAGGTACGTCCGATCCATGAAGGCGTCGGCGACCTGGAGGCCGGCCAGACGCGCGGCCACGAATGAGCCGATCGGAACGAAGCGCTGGATCTGTGCATACGCGTCAGGACGCTCGTGCCGCCACCACAGCATCTTCGGACCGTGCGAGTAGGTCGGCGGGCAGCCGGACAGCTCCACAACTCGGCCTGCCCACTCCGCCATTCGGTCGATGTACGGCTCGCAGCGGGTATCCAGCCAGGAGTCGTAGTGCGTGACGGGCTCGAAGCCGGCGCCGATCGTCCCGATGCCAGACATCTGGCCACTGAACGCGATGCCGGCGATCTCCCCGCGCTCCCCCGACTCATCCAGCGCGCGGCGGATCACCCGGTGGGCAGACGCCTCGATCTCAAGCGGATCCTGCTCGACCCAACCGGCTCGCGGTCGATGCAGAGGAACCTCCTCGAGCGCCGCACCCAGGATCGTTCCGTCATCCCCGACCACCGCGGCCTTACTCCCCATCGTTCCGAGGTCGCATCCGACGAAGACTGGCATGGCTGCACCTCAGCGCCGATGTCCGGGGTGCTCCATGACCAGCGGAGCCCCGTCATCCCCCTCGATCACGCACACCGGGAACCCGTGCTCCGCCACGGTCGCGTAGTCGTGGCCCGCATCTCC
>JBOGTC010000159.1:0-4579 GCA_050692055.1 Candidatus Limnocylindria bacterium
GCGCGCCGCGCCGTGGCGGTCGCGCACCACCGCGGGCGGCGCGCCGCGCCGTGGGCCGCGGCTGCGGCTGCGGCCTGAGCTTCATCGGTCACGCTCCAGCGCCAGCTCGATGAGCCGCGCGATCAGCGCGTCGAATGGCAGGCCTGCGAGCTCGGCCTGCTTGGGGTACATGCTCGTCGCCGTGAAGCCGGGAAGCGTGTTCATCTCGCTGATGTACGCCTCGTCGGGCATCACCAGGAAGTCGACGCGCGCCAGGCCAGCGCAGTCGACGGCCCGATACGCGGCGAGCGCCAGCTCCTTGAGCCGCGCGGCCAGGTCGGGATCGATCTGCGCCCGCGTCACGACCTCGGCCAGACCCTCGACGTACTTGGCCTCGTAGTCGTAGTACTCGTGCGACGAGCGCACCTCGCCCGGCTCGAAGACCACCGGCTCGTCGTTGCCGAGCACCCCGCACTCCAGCTCGCGCGCGCCACGCATGTATGTCTCGACGATCGCCTTCGAGTCGTAGCGGAAGGCCTCGTCCAACGCATCGGGCAGCTCGTCGAGGTCGTGGACGAGCGACATGCCCACGCTGCTTCCAAGGCGGGCCGGCTTCACGACGCTCTCGGCGCCGATGAGCTCGGCCACCTCGCGCACGACGTGATCCGGCTCGCGCTGCCAGGCGGTGCGGCGGAACGAGGCGTAGTCGACCACGGGCAGGCCGTGGCCGCGCATGAGGTCCTTGAAGACGACCTTGTCCATGGCCACCGCGCTGGCCAGGACGCCGGCGCCGACGTACGGCAGGCCGGCCAGCTCGAGGAAGCCCTGCAGCGTTCCATCTTCCCCATAGGGACCGTGCACCACGAGGAAGGCCACGTCGATCGCCTCGGCCAGGGGACGCAGCGCCAGGCGCGCGGCAAGCGCGTCTGCGTCCACCTCCACCGCCGCCGGGAGCGCCCGGTCCTCCGTGGCCCGCAGCCGCGCGGTGTGCTCGCCCGGCGTCTCGGCGCCCAGGAGGCCGGCCAGCGACCCGTCAAGCTCCGGCGTGGGCCCCGACGGCAGGCGCCAGTGCCCTTCGCGGTCGATGTACACCAGGTAGGGCTCGAACCGGTCGCGGTCGATCGCGCGTAGCACGGCCTCCGCCGAGGCGACGCTCACCTCGTGCTCGGCCGAGCGGCCTCCGGCGAAGATGCCCACGCGCAGGCGGCGACGCCCGGTCATCGCGGCGCCTCCACCGGCCAATCGCCGACGAACTCGATCTCGTACTGAAGCTCGACATCGAAGCGCCGAGCCACCTCCGCGCGCACGCGATCGCCGAGCGCACGCACGTCCGCCGCACTGGCCTCGCGATCGGTGACGATGAAGTTGGCGTGCAGGGTGCTCACCTGCGCCGAGCCGATGCGGTGACCCTTGAGGCCGGCGACCTCGATGAGCCGGCCGGCATGATCGTCCGGCGGGTTGCGGAAGACGCTGCCCGCGTTCTGGTCCGCGACTGGCTGCGTCGCGCGGCGCTGGGCCTGGTGCGCCGCGACCGTCGCGGCGATGGCATCCGCCTCACCTGGTTGCAGTGCGAGCGTCGCGCTGATCACGACCTCCGTGCCGTGCTTGAACCGTGACTCGCGGTACGCGAAGCCGCATGCGGCCGTGTCGAGCGCATGCAGCGCCCCGTCACGCGGGTCCCAGACCTCGACCTCGGTCACCACGTCCTTCATCTCGCCGCCGTGCGCCCCGGCGTTGGCCCACACCGCGCCGCCCAGCGAGCCGGGGATGCTGATGCCGAACTCGAGCCCCCTCAGCGCCTGCGCCGTGCAGCGCTTGACGAGTTGCGCCATGGCGGTCCCGCCGTCGGCGCGCAGCGTGGTGCGCGCGATCGAGACCTCGCGCGCCCGGTTGCGGACGACGAGGCCGCGGATGCCCGCATCGGCCACGACGAGATCGCTGCCGTTGCCGAGAATGAACGGCGGCAGGTCCGCGTCGCGCGCCAGCGCCAGGACGGCGAGCAGCTCGTCGCGGCTGCGGGGCGTGGCGAGACGATCGGCCGTCCCGCCCACGCGTAGCGTCGTCAGCGGCCCCAGCGGCGCATTGGTCTCCAGGCGCACGCCACGCTCGGCGGCAAGGCGGTCGAGCCGATCGAGATCCGCGGACGTCACGCCGGCAGCCGTGGTCCTCGTCACGTGCCGACCAACCCGTCCGTCGACGGCGCCGGGCCGTCCTCGGCGAGCGCCAGCAGCTCGTCTGCGAGCGCGCGAGCCGCGTCCGGGCGCCCGAGGCGGCGCGCCGAAGCGGCCATGTCTGAGCGGCGATCGTCGTCCCGGAGCGCGGCCGCTTCGGCCACCAGTCGTGGACCATCGAGCTCGTCATCCGGGACCAGCACCGCCGCCCCCTCGTCCGACAGGAACGCCGCGTTGTAGCGCTGGTGCGCGCCCGCGTACGGATACGGGACCAGGATCGAGGCCACGCCCACGGCGGTGATCTCGGCGCACGTCGACGAGCCGGCACGACCGACCACCAGGTCGGCCGCCACGAGCGCGTCGGCCATGCGATCGGTCAGAAACGGCTCAGCCGCATAGCGCGCGCGGTGGTGGCGGGGCAGCCGCTGGCGGGCGGCGCCGGCATCGGCCATCCCGGCTTCCCCCGGCAGGTGGAGCACGTGCCAGTCATCGAGGAGCTGGGGCAGCGCGGCGGTCAGCGCGTCATTCATGCGCGCCACGGCCTGCGAGCCGCCGAAAGCGAGGAGCAGCCGGTCATCGGTCCCGACGCCGAAGGAAGAACGGGCCGCCGCGCGGTCGATGCCGTCGAACGAGCGGATCGGCGTGCCGGAGATAAAGCCGTTGCCGGGGAACGCCTCGAGCGTGGGCGGAAAGCTGACGCCGACGCGCGTCGCGAACCGGCCGACGGCGCGGGTGGCGCGTCCGGGCTGCACGTTGCCCTCCCAGACGAGGGTCGGGATGCCGCGCGAGCGGGCCGCCAGCACGAGCGGCAGCGCCAGGTAGCCACCGGTGGTGAAGAGCGCGGCGGGATGCAGCCGGCCGAGCAGCCACCAGGCCTGCGGGACCGATGCCGCCAGGCGCAAGGGATCGAGGATGGTGTGCAGGCTGACACCGGCCGAGCGCAGGGATCGCACCACGAGCTCGTGGTACGGCAGCTCGCGACGCATGGGATGGCTGGCCACGAGCCTGCGCTCGAAGCCACGGACGCCGCCGATGTAGTCGAGCTCAACGTCGGGCCGCGCGTCGCGCAGGGCCCGTGCGACGGCCAGCGCGGGGTAGATGTGCCCGCCGGTGCCGCCTCCCGATACCGAACACCGCATCGCGAATGGATCCTGTCTGCGAGGTCTCGCGGGAGATGGACAGCAGGATGCCGACCGCCGCGAGGTTGATCGTCAGCGCCGAGCCGCCGGCGCTGATGAAGGGAAGGGGGATGCCGGTCACCGGCATGAGCGCGGTGACCACCATCATGTTGACGCATGCCTGCACCACCAGCCAGGTCGTGATGCCGCAGGCCAGCAGGCCAGAGAAGGTGTCTGGAGCATGGATCGCGATCCGGTAGCCCTGGTAGGCGATGACCACGAAGAGTGCCAGCACGGTCAGCGTCCCGACGAGGCCCCACTCCTCGCCGATGATGGCGAAGATGAAGTCGGTGGACGGCGCGGGGAGGTAGAGGTACTTCTGCTTGCTGGCACCCAGCCCCAGGCCGGCGATCCCGCCCAGCGCCAGCGCCATCAGCCCCTGCATGGTGTTGTAGCCGGCATCCTGCGGATCGCTGAACGGGTTGAGGAACGTGTGGACGCGCTGGAGCTGGTAGGCGTTCGACGTGATCATCAGCCACGCCGCGCCCAGCACGGCGCCACCGATGGCAGCCAGGTAGAGCAGGTTCGCGCCGGCCATGAAGAAGACGCTCAGCGCGGCAATCACGTAGACGCCGGCGGTCCCCAGGTCCGGCTCGATGGCGATGAGCACGAACCCGGGCGCCACGAGCATCGTGAACGGCATCAGGCCGTTCCAGAACGAGCGCGCCGCGCGCCCGCGGCGATCGAGCCAGTGGGCGAGGTAGAGGACGACCGCCAGCTTCGCGAACTCAGCGGGCTGCAGGGAGCCGATCCCGGGGATGACGATCCAGCGCCGCGACCCGTTGATCTCGGTGCCGATGCCCGGGACCAGGACGGCGGCCAGCAGCACCAGGGTGATGACGTAGATGGGGATGGCCAGGTAGCGCAGGTGGCGGAAGTCGATCCTGCTGGCGACCAGCAGGCCGGTCAGGCCGAGCGCCGCCCACACCAGCTGCTCCATTCCCTGCGCCGATGGGTCGGCGTTGCTGAAGTAGGAGCGCACGCTCGACGACGAGTACACCATCACCACGCCGATGGCCGTCAGCGCCATGACCGCCAGCAGCAGCGCGTAGGCGGGCTCATGCCGATCGCGACGCACACCCCCGCGCGCGGCGCGCGCGGACGTTCGCCGGCCGATGCCCGTGGCGGCGACGGCGGTCATCGGGTGCCACCATCGGTCGCCGCACGGAGCGTCGCGCCCAGGCGCTCCACCGCCGCGCGGAACGCAAGACCGCGGGCGGCGTAGTCGGTGAACATGTCGAAGCTGGCGGC
>JBOGTC010000160.1:0-10308 GCA_050692055.1 Candidatus Limnocylindria bacterium
GCGCAGGGCCGGTCGGGCGAGGCGATCGATGCCGGGGCGGCGCCCGAGCCCGCGAGGACCGGTGTCGAGGCGGCTCCCGCCGGCCGGCGCACTGGCCCGCTCGGCGGTGTGCCGCGGCCGGGCCGGACGGCGCTGGCCGTCTTGCTGCCGCTCGCGGTGGTCGGCGTCATGTGGGCAGTCGCCGAGCTGGTCGACCTGATGCCGCCACCGGGGACGGATGACGAGCGGCTGACCTGGCTGGCGTTCGCCTTCGCAGGACCGGCGACCTCGGTGGCCGTCCTCATCGCCCATGCCTGGTGGCCCCGCCTGGTGGGCGTGGTGTTCGCGGTCGGCGTGGCATCGGGCCTGATCGTGGGGCGCGCGCTGCTCATCGGATGAATTGACAGCACGGGCGCGCGGCTGTCACGATCGCCCAGGAATCGAAAACAGGCGGAGACGGAGCCACGGCTCTCGTCGGTAACGAGCCAGGAGCGAGCTCGGACGGTGGAAGCGGGCGGCGTCGTGACGATGGCCATCACTCCCGAGCCGGAGGCGCCAAGCGGTTGTTGCCGTGGGTAACGTCTCCCGGGTGCGCCACCCGATAGCAGCGGCGGCGCCATCGGTCCACGCAGGCGGGCCCGTGGCGCGACGAGTGGACCGTCACGCGCCGAAGGCGCCATCGGTCAAGCGCGGGTGGTACCGCGGGGAGTCGCTTCCCGTCCCGGATGTGGGACGGGATTCTTGTTGTCTGGAGATCGAATTGTTCAAGCCGGTATCGAGCAAGTTGGATGTGCCCGCGCTCGAGCGCGAGGTCATCGCCCGCTGGGAGGAGCGCGGCACGATGGCGCGCTACCTGGCGCGCAACGCCGCGTCCGAGAAACGGTACAGCTTCATCGACGGGCCGATCACGGCGAACGGTTCGATGGGCGTGCACCACGCCTGGGGCCGCACGTACAAGGATCTCTACCAGCGCTATCACACCATGCTCGGAGAGAAGCAGCGCTACCAGAACGGATTTGACTGCCAGGGCCTCTGGATCGAGGTCGAGGTCGAGCGGGAGCTGGGCTTCAACAACAAGCGCCAGATCGAGGAGTTCGGGATCGACCGCTTCGTCGAGCGGTGCAAGGCGCGCGTCGAGAAGTTCGCTCAGATCCAGACGGAGCAGAGCAAGCGGCTCGGCTATTGGATGAACTGGGACAACAGCTACTACACGAACTCCGACGAGAACAACTACACCATCTGGGCCTTCCTGGCGGAGTGCCGCCGGCGCGACCTGCTGTACCGCGGCCACGATGTCATGCCGTGGTGCCCGCGCTGCGGGACAGGCATCAGCAACATGGAGGCGGCGGAGGGGTATAAGGACGTGAGGCACCCCTCGGTGACGTTGCGGCTGCCGATCACCAGCGCGGGGCACGAGGACGAGGATCTGCTCGTCTGGACGACGACGCCGTGGACGCTGTCGAGCAACGTCGCGGCGGCGGTGCACCCGGGCCTGACGTACCAGCTGGTCGAGGGCATGAACGGGCGCCGATGGTGGGTGAGCGCCGCATCCAGGCAGCGCGTGGCGCCCGACGCGGCGGTGGTTCGCGCGGCGCCGGGCTCGGAACTGGTGGAACTCACCTATAGCGGACCGTTCGACGAGCTGCCGGAAGCCTCGGGCGTCGCCCACCGCGTGATCCCCTGGGACGAGGTGTCCGACGCCGAGGGGACCGGGATCGTGCACATCGCCCCGGGCTGCGGCCGGGAGGACTTCGCGTTGAGCAAGGCCTTCGAGCTGGCGGTGATCGACCCGATCGACGAGTTCGGGATCTTCGCCCAGGGCTTCGGCTGGCAGACCGGCCGCTACGCCGGCGCGACGGATGACCCGTCGCAGGACCTGGCGCGCGACGTGGTGGCCGATCTCGAGCGGAAGGGCATGCTCGTGGCGAAGGAGACCTACGCGCACTCGTATCCGCACTGCTGGCGGTGCGGCACGCAGCTGATCTTCCGCCTGGTCGACGAGTGGTTCATCGCCATGGACCCGCTGCGCGAGCCGATCAGCGCCTCGACGCGCTCGATGACCTGGCTGCCGGAGGGGATCGGCCTCGAGGAGCGCGAGCTCGACTGGCTGCGGAACATGGACGACTGGATGATTAGCAAGAAGCGGTACTACGGGCTGGCGCTGCCGATCTGGGAGTGCACCGCGTGCGACGGCTTCGAGGTCATCGGCTCGAGAGCCGAGCTGCGCGAGCGGTCGATCGCCGGCTGGGAGGCGTTCGAGGGTCACTCGCCGCATCGGCCGTGGATCGATGCCGTCGTGATCGCGTGCTCCTCGTGCGGCGGCCGCGCGCGTCGCATCGCCGACGTCGGGAACCCGTGGCTGGACGCCGGGATCGTGGCGCTCTCGACGCTGCGGTGGAACTCCGATCGCGAGTACTGGAGCCAGTGGTATCCCGCCGATTGGATCAGCGAGTCCTTCCCGGGGCAGTTTCGCAACTGGTTCTACGCTCTCCTGACCGAGTCGACGGTCATGACCGGCCAGGCGCCGTCACGCGCGCTCTTCGCGTACGCCCTGCTCCTCGATGAGCACGGCGAGGAGATGCACAAGTCGAAGGGCAACTCGATTCCGTTCGACGAGGCGGCCGAGCGGATCGGCGCCGATGTCATGCGCTGGATGTACGCGGCGGCGAACCCGGCGGTCAACCTGCGCTTCGGGTACGGGCCGGGCCACGAGGTCGTGCGCCGCTTCTTCCTGCCGCTGTGGAACACCTACGGCTTCTTCGTGACCTACGCGCGCCTGGACGCCTGGACGCCCGACCAGACCGATGGCGTCGAAGGAGCTCGCACGCTCCTCGACCGATGGATCCTGTCGCGCCTCGACGCACTGGTCGGCGAGGCGCGCACGGCGCTCGACGGCTATGACGCGATGCGCGTCACCAAGGCGATCGAGGCGTTCGTCGACGATCTCTCGAACTGGTACGTGCGCCGCAACCGCCGCCGCTTCTGGAAGGGCGAGCTGGACGCCGACAAGCGGGCGGCCTACGCGACGCTCCACGAGGTGCTCACCACGCTCGCCCGACTCCTGGCGCCGACCGTGCCGCACGTCGCCGACGGGATGTGGGACAACCTCGTGGCCGCGGTGGACGCAACGGCGCCGGACAGCGTCCACCTCGCCGACGTCCCGGGTGTCTCCGGGCGCAGAGATGCCGGTCTCGAGACGACCGTGGACCTGGCGAGGCGAGTGGTCGCGCTCGGCCGCGCCGCCCGCGCCGCCTCGGGAGTTCGCACGCGGCAGCCGGTCCGCACCGTTCGCGTCAAGCTGCCGGCCGGCACTGAGCGCATGTCGCCCGACGCCGTCATCGATCGAGAGCTGACCGCACAGGTGCTCGAGGAGCTGAACGCGAGGTCGCTCGACGTGCTCTCGACCGACTCGGATCTGGTGGAGCGGACCCTCTATCCGCTGCTGCCCGTGATCGGACCGCGTCACGGCGCGGACGTGGGGCGCATCATGGCCGCGGTGCGCAGCGGGGACTGGCGTCTGACCGACGACGGCGCCGAGGCCGGCGGCGTGACGCTCGCGCCCGACGCGTTCGAGCTGACCGCCCGCGGGCGACGGGGTCACGAGGTGGCCGAGGAGGGCGATCTGCTGGTGGCGCTCGACACTCAGCTCGACGAGGACCTGCTCGCGGAGGGGTTGGCGCGCGAGCTTGCGCACCGGCTGCAGGGGATGCGCAAGGCGGGGGGATTCGAGATCAGCGACCGCATCGATGCGGCGATCTCCGGCCCGGCGGAAGCGGTCGAGCGCCTGGAGGCGCACCGTGCCTGGATGGCCGGGGAGCTCCTGGCCGACGACCTCCGGCTCGGTCCGGAGGCCGCCCTCGCGGCGCCCGAGCACGAGGAGATCGCCGAGCTGGACGGAGCGACGTGGCGGCTCGCCGTGCGGCGCACGAGGCGCCAGCGCGTCGGCTAGAGTGGGGCGGTGGAGGCCACCACCGACCGAGAGCCGTCGCTGTGGGCCGTGCTCGTTCTGGCGGGCACGGCCGCCGTCCTCTACGCCGCTGATCAGCTGACGAAGGCGGCTGTCGTGGCCGGCCTGCCGCTCGGCGAGCGTATCGAAGTCATCGGCGACACCGTGCAGCTGTGGCACGTTCAGAATCGGGGTGCGGCGTTCAGCCTCTTCCAGGGCGAGCTGTGGCTCTTCCTGGTCGTGACCGTCCTCGCGCTCGGGATGATCGCCTACTTCCACCGCACCCTGCGGGAGCGGACGCCCTGGCTGCAGGTGATCCTGGGCACGATCCTGGGGGGCACGCTCGGCAACCTGACCGACCGGCTGCGCTTCGGCTACGTCGTCGACTTCGTGAGCGTCGGGGTCGGAGACCTTCGCTGGCCCACGTTCAATGTTGCCGACTCGGCGATCGTCGTCGGCATCGGCCTGCTCGTCGCCTACCTCACGTTCGCGGACCGTCAGCGCGAGGCTCACGAGGGGTGAGCGCCATGACCGCCGGGGACCGCCGGGTGACGGGCGCCGCGCCCGCCGGCAGAGTCGACCTGGCGGTGGCCGCCGTCGCGGGTATCAGCCGCGCGCACGCGCAACGCCTGATCGCGGATGGCCGCGCGCTCGTCGCCGGGCATCGCCGGCGCTCCAGCGACCGGCTCGGAGGCGGGGAGGAGGTCAGCGTCGAGCTCTCGGCACCCGCCGATCCGAGGCTCGTCCCCGAATCGATTCCGATCGAGGTTGCCTACGAGGATGCGACGATGCTCATCGTGGACAAGCCGGCGGGCCTGGTGGTCCATCCGAGCGCCGGGCACGAGAGCGGAACGCTGGTCCACGCGCTGCTCGGCCGGGCGCAGGAGCGGGGCGAGCCGCTCGGCTCCATCGCCGGGGTGGGGCGGCCCGGGATCGTGCATCGGCTCGACCGGGACACCTCAGGCCTGCTGCTGGTGGCCAAGACCGATGACGCCCAGCAGAGCCTGATGCGGCAGTTCGGCGCGCGCAGCGTCGGCAAGGAGTACCTGGCCCTGGTGCGCGGCGAGCCTCCGGCCAGCCGCGGCCGGGTAGAGGCGTCGGTGGGCCGCGACCCCCGCGATCGTCAGCGGATGGCGGTCGTGGCGAACGGCCGCGAAGCCGCCACCGAGTACGAGCTGCTGGGGACGGCAGGCGGCTACGCCCTGCTGGCTCTGCATCCGCTGACGGGCCGCACGCACCAGATTCGTGCCCATCTCGCGTACTTGGGCCTGCCGATCGCCGGCGACCAGCGGTATGGCGGCGGGCTCGGCCCCGGCGGTCTGCGGCGACAGTTCCTGCACGCGGCGCGGCTCCGCGTGGAACGCCCGCTCGACGGCGCGCGCCTCGACGCGTGGAGCCACCTGCCGACGGACCTGGCGGCGAGCCTCGAGTCGGCGGGAGTGCGGCCTGCCGCCGGTCGCCTGCCCGCCGGCATCGGCGCGACGATCGAGGAGGCCTGATGGGCGAAGCTCCCGACAAGCGGATGACCTTCCCGAACCCGCTGCTCGTGGTCGTCTCCGGGCCATCGGGCGTCGGGAAGAGCACGATCGTGGCGGAGCTTGCGCGCCGCCGTCCGCAGGTGGTCCCCATCGTCACCGCCACGACCCGCAGGCAGCGCGCCAACGAGATCGACGGGGTCCACTATCACTTCCTTGGCGAGGACGAGTTCGCCAGGCTGCGCGACAAGCACGGCCTGCTCGAGCATGCGAACAACCACGGGCATTGGTACGGGACGCCGGTGGAGCAGATCCGCGGCATCCTGGCCGCCGGTCGCGACGCGATTCTCACCATCAGCCCGGAAGGCGCGCGCAACGTCCGCCGGCTCGTGCCGGACGCGCTGCTCATCTTCGTGATGCCGCCGTCGCTCGACGATCTCACCCAGCGTCTGCGCGGCCGAGGCTCCGAGTCGGAGGCCAGCATCGAGCGACGTCGGCGGGACGCCGAACGATGGATGGCCCGGGCAGACGAGTACGATCACGTCGTCGTGAACGAGACCGGCCATCCGGAGGAGGCGGCCGAGCGGATCTGGGAGATCGTGCAGGCCGAGGCGCGACGGGACCCCCCTCGGCGACCGCGGGTCTGACGAGCCACGTTCCGGTGAGCGCCGAGGCTCGCGCGGTGCGCGTGGCGGTCGACGCGCTGGCCGATCGTCCGGAGCGCACGTTCACCTACCTGCTGCCGGTTGCCGAGGCGGATGCCGTCGCCGGCTCCCTGCTGCTCGTGCCGTACGGTCGCCGCATGGCGCTGGGCTACCTGCTGCCCGGTGACCCGGAGCCGATCCCGGGCGCCGGGCTCAGGCGCGTCGAGGCGGTCGTCTCCGAGCCGATGCTGCCGCCCGATCTGCTCGAGCTGGCCGAGCTCCTCTCCGCCTACTACCGCGCGCCCGTCGGCGCGACGATCGCGGCCATCCTGCCGCCGGGCCTGGAGTCACGCCTGGAGCGGCGCTGGCAGATCCAGGCATCCGACGAGCTTCCGGCCGCGCCCGGGCCCGATGGCCTGGTCTCCGATGCCGCCCTGATGCGCCTGGGTCCCCGGCGCGGTCGTGACCGATGGCTCGGCCGGCTTCGCCGCAGCGGTACGGCAACCCCGATCTGGTCGCTGCGCGGGCCAGGGGTTGGACCTCGCCGGGTGCGCGTCATCCGGCGGTCGCCGGGGGAGCACCCGCTGCCGCGACGGGCACCGGTGCAGCGGGCCATGCTGGCGTCACTCGGTGACGCCGAGATGCCGCTGGCCGACCTGGCCGCTGCGCTGGAGGCCGAGCCCGCCTCGCTCCTCGGCCCGGCACGGCGACTGGCGGCGGCGGGTCACGTCGAGCTCGACTGGCGCACGGTGGAGCGCGACCCGCTGGCGCACCGGCTGCGTGGCGAACCGCTGCGACACGCGCTCGCAGACGAGCAGCGAGCCGCGCTGGACGCGATCAGCCGGGTGAGGGCCGGTGGCGAGCTGCTGCTGGAGGGGGTGGCGGCCTCGGGCAAGAGCGACGTCTACCTGGCCGCGGTGCAGGAGGCGCTGGCGGCGGGTCAGTCGGCGCTCCTGCTCGTCCCGGAGCTGAGCCTGGTGCCGCAGCTCGCCGATCGCCTGGCGACTGTCGTGGGTGACGAGCTCGCCGTGCTGCACTCCGGCCTCTCGGCGGGGGAGCGGCACGACCAGTGGTGGCGGATCCTGCGCGGCGAGGTTCGCGTGGTGCTCGGCACGCGGACCGCCGTCTTCGCGCCGCTGGACCGGCTCGGCCTCATCGTCGTCGACGAGGAGCACGACGGCGGGTACAAGTCGGATCGCACGCCTCGCTACGACGCGCGCTGGGCGGCGCGGCGCCGAGCGGAGCTGTCCGGCGCGCGGCTCGTGCTGGGCAGTGCGACGCCTGAGCTCGTGACGCTGGCGCGCGTGCGCGGCGGGCACGCGGAGCACGTGCGGCTGACAGAGCGCCGTGTCGGCTCCGCGCCCGCGGTCGAGGTCGTCGACCTGCGCGCCGAGCTTGCCGGCGGCAACCGCTCGATCTTCTCCGCCCCCCTGGCCGAGGCGCTCGGCGCTCTGCGCCAGGGCAGCGAGCAGGCGATCCTGCTCCTGAACCGGCGTGGCGCCTCGACGTTCGTCCTGTGCCGGGACTGTGGCGAGAGCCTGCGCTGCCCGGACTGCGAGCTTCCGTTCGTCTTCCACCTCGACGGCGGGATCCTGCGCTGCCACCACTGCGGTCGCGCCGCGACACCGCCCGAGCGGTGCCCGCGCTGCGCCAGCAGCCGCATTCGCTACTTCGGGGCGGGGACGCAGCGCGTCGAGGCCGAGCTCCGCGGGCGATTTCCCAGTCTGCGCGTTGCGCGTCTCGACTCCGATGCGCTGGCCGCGCGGCGCGGCTTCGAGACCGTGTACGACGACCTGCGCGACGGCCGCATCGACGTCCTGGTGGGGACGCAGCTCGCAGCGAAGGGCCTGGACCTGCCCGGCGTGACGCTGGCCGCGGTGGTGGCCGCCGACGTGACGCTCAACCTGCCCGACTACCGCGCGGCCGAGCGCACGTTCCAGCTGCTCGCCCAGGTTGCTGGTCGAGCCGGGCGCGGATCGATGCCGGGGCGCGTCCTCATCCAGACGTACGCCCCTGACCATTACGCGGTGCGATCGGCGGCACGCCTCGACGTGGACGGCTTCGCAGACGAGGAGCTGTCACGCCGCCGGCTCCTCGGGTATCCGCCGTTCAGCGTGCTGGCGCGCCTCATCGTGGCGGACCAGGATCGGGCGCGGGCGGACGAGCGGGCGCGAGCGGCGGCCGGCGCGATCGCGACCGAGGGCGTCGAGATCCTGGGCCCGCTGCCGGCGTACGTCCCTCGACGTGCCGCGCGCTGGCGCTTCCAGGTCGTGCTGAGAGCGACTGACCATGCGGCTCGGGCCACTGCCCTCGAGCGGGTGCCGCCCGGCATCGCAATCGACGTCGATCCGGAGTCTCTGCTGTGACCGTGCCACGCGTATATACGTATATACTCCAGCGAGGTCGCAACCGGCTACGCTAGGATGTCCGACATGGTCACTCGCCGCATCCTGACCGCCGAGGAGCCGATCCTGCGCGAGCGCGTCAAGAAGGTGACGGGCTTCGATGCGAGCCTGCATCGGCTACTGGACGACATGCTCGAGACGATGCGCGACGCTCCTGGCATCGGCCTGGCGGCGAACCAGATCGGCCTTCCGCTGCAGGCCGCGGTGATCGAGCTCGATGACACGATCACCGAGCTGATGAACCCGCAGATCGTCAAGGCATCCGGCGAGGTCCTCGACTGGGAGGGCTGCCTGTCGATCCCGGGGTTCGTCGCCGAGGTGACGCGCTCGCAGAAGGTGACCGTGAAGGCCAGGAATCGACACGGCAGGGAGTTCCGCGTCAAGGCCGAGGACCTGTTCGCACGCGCGCTGCAGCACGAGATCGACCACCTCAACGGGAAGCTCTACATCGACCACCTCGAATCGCTCGAAGAGCTTGTTCGCCTCAGCGAGAGCCCCAGCGAGGTGCAGGAAGAGACGGCCGCCGGCATCTAGTGGGCGGCATCGGGCGCATCGCGTTCCTCGGGACCGGAGCCTTCGGAGTGCCCCTGCTCGCGCGGCTGCCCGAGCTCGCCGACGAGCTCCTCGTCATCAGCCAGCCCGATCGCCCGGCCGGCCGTCGCCTGCAGCTGCGCGCCACGCCCGCAGCGACGTGGGCGCGGGAGCACGAGGTGCCGGTCAAGACTCCGCATCGGCTGCGGTCGCCAGAGGCGCTGGCAGTGCTGCGCGACTTCCGTCCCGACGGTCTCATCCTCGTCGCCTACGGACAGCTCGTTCCTGAGACGATCCTGGACGTCGCGCGGCGGCCGCCGCTCAACGTACATCCGTCGCTCCTGCCGCGCCACCGCGGGGCGGCGCCCGTGGCATCGACCATCCTCGCCGGAGATGCGGAGGGAGGCGTCACGCTCATGGTGATGACGCCCGAGCTGGACGCCGGACCGATCGTGAAGCGCTGGCCGATCTCGCTCACCGGTCGGGAGACCACGCCCGGGCTGGAGGCGCAGCTGGCCGATCTCGCCGCCGAGGTCGTGCCGCCCGAGCTGCGGCGCTGGGCCGCCGGACCGATCGCGGCCACGCCGCAGGTCGAGGCTCATGCGACCCACATCCATCCCTTCCGACGCGCGGACGGCTGGATCGATTGGCGCCGGCCGGCGGTGGAGATCGATCGCCAGGTCCGCGCCCTGCAGCCGTGGCCGGGCGCCTGGACGACCCTCGACGGACGGCGTCTGCACGTGCGACGCGCGCGCCCGTCGCCGGGGCTCGACGACGTCCCGATCGGCGCGCTGCTGCCAGGCGACACGCCGCGGGTCGCGTGTGGCGAGGGCGCGCTGGCGTTCGAGGTCGTCCAGCCGGAGGGGCGCCCGACGATGCCGGCAGAAGCGTGGCGACGCGGACTGGCCCGCGACCACGTCCTGCTCGGCGCGGGCGGACCGCCCTAGCGGCCGGCGCAGCCGGTCAGGCGTTCGCGCGCTGGAGAGCGTCCGGTGCGGCCTCGCCGGGCAGATGAAGCAGGTTGCTCACGCTCCACACGCCATCGATCGCCTTGGCCTGGCGCTCAAGCCGTCGGCGCACCCTGTCGCTCGCGACCTCGCCGCGGAGCACGACAATCCCGCGCTCGACGTTGATGTTGATGCTGCCCTTTGGGATCGCGGAATCCCGGAACAGCTGCGTCTCGACCTTCTCGCCCAGCGCTGCGTCGTTCAGGTCGACGTGAGCGCCGTTGCCGTGGCGCAGCGCGGCAACCTTGCCCTCGACCGTTGAGCCGGCGCTGCGCATCGCGCGCTGCGCCTCACGGCCGCTCCGGCGCACGGTGCCCGCGG
>JBOGTC010000161.1:0-16147 GCA_050692055.1 Candidatus Limnocylindria bacterium
CCAGTCTCCCCGCGAGGGTCGCGGCCATCATCCGCGAACCTAGAGGAGCTATATCAGGCACGCTCAGGCGGGTCCACGACCAGATTCGACGCCCGGTCCACGCTCGCGCGGTGCGGCGCAACCCTCATGCGGCGCCTTCCAGCTCGCCCAAGCCGTCCCTGATTGGCATCTGGCACGTTTGCGTTCGCGGGGCCCCAGAGCGCCGGCGCCGGCACGTTCGCGCTGGCGGGGCCGGGCCGGACCTTCTTGGCGCGCCCCTGGCGCGCCGGCGCCGCACGGCGTACCGGCTCGCGCACGTGCCGCACGGCGTACCGGCGCGGGCCATCGAGTCGCCATATTCATACTGGATCTGCGCCGAACGACGACAGCACGCCTCCGGTCGCCATGCCGCACACCCGGACTGAATGTGGTGACCAGAACGCGTGGCCCGACCGCCGATGCATACCTGGTATGAATGTGGTGACAGAAGAGCGGCGCACCGTCGGGACCCGCCTTGACGCGCGGGCGCCGCACGGCGTACCGTCGCCCTCACAGCAGAAGACGGCGACGATCGGGACGAGTACCCGCGTCAGGCGAGCCCACAGGGAGCCGGGAAGGCTGAGACCCCGGCGGCGGCGCGACCGGCGAATGGACCCGTGAGCTCCGGCGGCGAACGGAAAGGCAAGTAGCCACCGGCGGAGAGGCACCGATACCGAAGCCGAGGCCATCGCCAGCGCAGGCGCAACGCAGCGCGGCGGCCGTGGTCGAACAGAGCCGGGAAGAGAACAACCCGGGAACAACGGTGGCACCGTGAGACGACCCCCTCGCCCGTTGAGGCGAAGGGGTCTTGTTGTTCTCACGGAGGTCCAGACCGATGACGGTCACCATCTCACGCACCCAGCGTCGCTTCATCCTGCCCGAGGAGGATCTGCCGACGCACTACCTCAACATCGCGGCCGATCTGCCGGAGCCGCCCCCACCGCCGCTGCACCCGGCGACGAAGGAGCCGATCGGCCCCGAGGCGCTGGCTCCGCTGTTTCCCATGGAGCTCATCCGCCAGGAGGTGAGCGCCGAGCGGCTGATCGAGATCCCGGAGGAGGTGCGCGAGGCGTATCGCATCTTCCGGCCCACGCCCCTGCACCGGGCGACCGCGCTGGAGAAGGCGCTCGATACGCCGGCGCGCATCTACTTCAAGAACGAGAGCGTCTCGCCGGCGGGGTCGCACAAGCCGAACACCGCCATTGCACAGGCCTACTACAACCGGGCCGAGGGCGTGACGCGCCTGGCGACCGAGACGGGCGCCGGGCAGTGGGGGAGCGCGCTCGCCTTCGCCTGCAGCCTCTTCGGCCTGGAGGCCAAGGTCTACATGGTCCGCGTCAGCTACGAGCAGAAGCCGTATCGGCGCAGCTTCATCCAGACCTTCGGCGCCACGGTCATCCCGTCGCCGTCGGACCAGACGAACGCGGGCCGCGCCGTCCTGGCCGAGGATCCGGACTCGACCGGCAGCCTCGGCATCGCGATCAGTGAGGCGGTCGAGGAGGCGGCCACGCGGGAGGACACCAAGTACTCGCTGGGGAGCGTGCTGAACCACGTGCTGCTGCACCAGAGCGTGATCGGCCAGGAGGCCATCGCGCAGATGGAGATGGCCGGTGACGAGCCGGACGTCGTGATCGGCTGCGCAGGCGGCGGCTCGAACTTCGCCGGTATCGCCTTCCCGTTCTTGTCGCGGCGCCTGCGCGGCGAGGCATCGACGCGCTTCGTGGCGGTCGAGCCGGCCTCGTGCCCGTCACTGACGCAGGGCGAGTATCGATACGACTTCGGGGACACGGCCGGCACCACGCCGCTCCTGAAGATGCATACGCTGGGCAAAGACTTCAGGCCGGCGCCGATTCACGCCGGCGGGCTGCGCTACCACGGCATGGCGCCGATGATCAGCCACCTGTACGACCAGGGGTATCTCGAGGCAAAGGCCTATCCGCAGAACGCCTGCTTCGAGGCCGCCATGCAGTTCGCACGGACAGAGGGGCTGATCCCCGCGCCGGAATCGTCGCATGCCGTTCGGGCCGCCATTGACGAGGCGCTCGACGCGCGCGAGGCCGGCCACGAACGGGTGATCCTGTTCAACCTGTCCGGCCACGGGTTCTTCGACATGGGTGCCTACGACGCGTACCTGGCGGGAGAGCTGACGGACGGCGTCGCCGTGACGTAGCGCGACGACCAATGGCGCCGCGACCGCCCGCGGACGAGCTGCCTGCCGGATAGCAGCGCCGGCAGATCGCGTCGGCCTGAGCCGACCGCTGTGCGACGATGGACCGATGAAGTTCGGGCTGCAGATCAACTCCTTCACCTGGCCCGGTGGCGCCGCCGCCATCGGTCCCACGCTGGCGAGGGTCGTTCGCAGCGCCGATGAGGCCGGCTTCGACTCGATCTGGGTCATGGACCATTTCTTCCAGATCCGCGGGCTCGGACCTCCCGAGGCGCCGATGCTCGAGGGCCAGACCGCGCTGGGCTTCATGGCCGCCCACTCGCAGCGTGCCCGGCTGGGGTTGATGGTGGGTGGCATTCACTACCGACCTCCGGGCCTGTGGATCAAGGCCACCACCACGCTCGACGTGCTCTCCGGCGGACGCGCCTGGTTCGGGATCGGCGCGGCCTGGAACGAGCACGAGTCGAAGGGTCTGGGCTTCGAGATGCCGCCGCTGCGCGAGCGCTTCGGATGGCTCGAGGACACGCTGCGCATGGCGCACGCCATGTGGACTGGCGGCAGCGGAACGGGCGAGCGCCTCGAGGGCGGCCACGTCACCGCCACGCACCTGATCAACTCGCCGCAGGCCCTGTCGAAGCCGCGCGTCCCGATCCTCGTCGGGGGTGGCGGGGAGCGCAAGACGCTGCGTCTCGTGGCCCGGTACGCGGATGCCTGCAACCTCTTCGGACGCGACCCCAAGCTGGTCCGCGCCAAGTTGGCGATCCTGCGCGAGCACTGCGAGGCGGTCGGCCGTCCCTATGACGACATCGAGCGCACGGTGCTGACGAGCGTCGACCCCGACCGCCGAGCGCTTCGGCCGCCTCGGCGATGTCGGGGCGCAGCACATCATCTTCAGCGTCCGCGGCGTGGCCGACACCTCGCGTCTCGAGCGCATCGCGTCCGAGGTCTTCCCGCAGCTGCGCTAGCGCTGACGCCTTGCGCGTGATGGATCAGCCGCCGACGAGCGTCGCCTCCACGTCGCTGATGGGGCGCACGGAGCGCTCACCGGTGGCACGTACGGTGACCTCGGCCCCGCCGCCGGCCAGGGAGCGGGGTGAGATCGTGACGATGGTGGGCATGCCAAGCAGCTCGGCATCGGTGAGCTTGACGCCGGGGGACTCGTCACGGTCGTCGTAGAGGACTTCGACGCCGGCGGCCGTCAGGCGCTGGTACAGCCCGTCGGCCGTCTCCATCACCGCGCGATCGCGAGCGGCGCCGAGCGACACGAGGTGGACGGCATACGGCGCGACCGACATCGGCCAGGCGATCCCCTTCTCGTCGTGGTGCGTCTCGACGATGCAGGCCAGCGAACGCCCGAGGCCGATCCCGTAGCTGCCCATGATCGGGTGCCGCCGGCTGCCGTCCTCGGCCAGGTAGGTCGCGTCGAGCGAGCGGGTGAAGTCGTCGCCGAGCTTGAAGATGTTGCCGACCTCGATCCCCTTGGCCAGCCTCACCGGCGCGCCGCACTCGGGGCAGGGATCCCCGGCGCGCACGTTGGCGATGTCGGCCACCACATCGGGGCTCACGTCGCGTCCGACGTTGACGTTGCGGAAGTGGACGCCGGGCCTGTTGGCGCCCGCCACCAGGTTCGGCGACCGCGCGGCGAGCTCGTCGACGACCACGGTGGTGTGGTGGGCGCCGACCGGCGAGCCGTAGCCGGGCTCCATGCCGGCGGCGCGGATCTCCTCGGCCTGGGCGGGCCGGATGCCGCCGAACGCCTTCAACGCGTTCACCAGCTTCGTCTCGTTGACCTCGTAGTCGCCGCGCACGATCGCCGTGACCAGCCGCCCGTCGCCGGTGACGAAGAAGGCGGCCTTGGCGGTGCGCGAGGTCGGCACGTCCAGGAAGGCGGCCAGCGACGCGATCGTGTCGGTGCCGGGGGTGTCGACCTCCTCGCGGGGGAGCGGGTCCTCGGCGGCCGGCTCCTCGGCGACCGCCACGCGCGCGATCTGCAGGTTGGCGGCGTACCCGCAGGCATCGCACAGGACCAGCGTGTCCTCGCCGTGCTCGTTGAGGACCATGAACTCGTGGGCCAGGCTGCCGCCCATGATCCCGACGTCGGCACCGACCGCCACCGTCTCGAGTCCCAGCCGCTCGAAGATGCGGGTGTAGGCGCGATGGTGGGCCTGATAGGACCGATCCAGCCCGGCCTCGTCGGCATCGATCGAGTACGAGTCCTTCATCACGAACTCGCGGACGCGGATCAGGCCGCCGCGCGAGCGCGGCTCGTCGCGGAACTTGGTCTGGAAGTGGTAGACGATCGCCGGCAGCTGGCGGTAGCTCTTGACGAGGTCGCGCGTCAAGTCGGCGACCACCTCCTCGTGGGTCATGGCGAGGACCATGTCGCGGCCGGATCGGTCCTTGAAGCGGACCATCTCGGGGCCGATCTTGGCGTAGCGCCCCGACTCGCGCCACAGGTCGGCGGGGTGGACGACCGGCATCTCCATCTCCTGGCCGCCGATGGCGTCGATCTCCTCGCGGATCACCTGCTCGATCTTCTGCTGGACGCGGAAGCCCAGCGGCAGCAGCGAGTAGATGCCGGCGCCGAGCTGGCGGACGTAGCCGGCGCGCAGCAGGAGCTTCGCCGAAGTCATCTCGACGTCGGCCGGGGCGTCGCGCAGCGAGACGAAGAAGAGCTTGCCGAGGCGCATGGGGCGCTGATTCTAGCCGGGGTCAGCCGGCCTCGGGATCGGCGATGCCGCCAGGCGCGGCGATGGGCGGCGCACCGACCAGGTGCTCGGTGGCTCGTAGCCCGGTCAGCGGGAGGATGGCGATGAGCAGAAGGACGACCGAAGTGAGCAGCAGGCCGTCGATGCCCAGCCAATCGGCCGCGGCGCCGCTGCTCACCGAGCCGATGATCTGGCCCAGCCCCAGGAAGACCGAGTAGAGGCCCATGATCGCGCCGCGCTCGGTCGGGTGCAGCTCGCTCATGTCGGCCAGCAGCCCCAGTGCGGCGGGAGTCGCGCCGGCGAGCACGAAGAGCCCCGCCAGCGCCGCCAGCACGAGCGCGAGCTGCGCCGGCAAGCCCCAGTCGGCAGAGTGGTTGAGGCCGAAGATGGCACCGATCATCAGCAGCCCGCCCACGATCCCGACGCCGATGATCGTGGTCCGCCGATACCGACGGAACCGGTTGCCCCAGTAGAAGAGCCCGGCAAAGAAGACGACGAGCGCCACTCCGAGGCCGATGCTGACCTGCGTCGGCTCGAAGCCGCCCATCAGGAGCTGATCTCCGAAGTCGCCGGACGGCTCGCGCACCAGCTGGAAGACCGACTGCGTGGTCCAGGCGCCCACGATCGCATTGAGCGCGATCCACGTTGGCGCCAGCAGCCAGATGCCGGAGCCGCGCAGCAAGTGTCGGTACTTCGCCAGGTCGAAGCGGCCGCGGGCCGGGCCGATCGCCTCATCGCGGGCGGCTTCGATGTCCGTCACCGGAGGCTCCGGCCTGACGCCGTAGCGGTAGATCAGCCACGACACGCCGTAGACCACGGCGTTCACGTAGAAGGCGTTGCGGCCGAGGATGTCGAACAGCGGACCGGCCACCACCGCGCCGATGCCGAGGCCAGCCACGGTGGCGGCCTCGAAGCGGGCCACGGTCCGCCCGCGCAGCAGCTCGTCGCCGGAGGTGGTCGCCGCGATGTAGCCCAGGATGGAGGGAATGCTGGCCGCGGCGGCGGCACCCTCAACCCAGCGAGTCCCGCCCAGCAGCCACAGATCGGTGGTGAGGGCCGTCACGACCACCGCCACGCCGCCGAGCACGGGTCCGACCTGCATGATGCGGTGCGCGCCGACGCGGTCGGAGAGGACCCCGAAGGCCGGGGACAGGAGCAGCTCGGCCGCGAAATAGGCCGCGGTCATGAGGCCGGCGATGGCGGCGCTCACCTCCGGGCCGCCGAAGTCGGGCAGCTCGGCGAGGTAGAACAGCAGCATGGCGCCGGTGAGCCCGGTGCTGAAGCGCAGGGTGAAGGTGCCGGCCAGGACGGCCGTCAGCGAGCCGATCAACCCTCCTCCGGGACCCTGGCCGCTTCGCGCAGCCGGTCCGCTCGACGGCGTCCGGCGAGCGCCAGCGCTCCCATCGCGGCCGCATCCAGCATAAGCAGCCCGCCGCCGACGAGGGCCACGCGCTCTCGGCCGCGTCCGGCGGCGCCGTCACGCTGCGCTTCGGCTGCGCGTGCCAGATCCAGCGCTGCATCCAGCTCGCCCGCCTCGTATCGGTCACGCGCCACCTCGAGGGCCGAGTCGGGCTCGCCCGATCCGATGAGGCCCAGCAGCTCCACGAGCTCGACGGGATCGGCCGTCCGGTTGGTCGCCGCTCCGATGGCGTCCAGGGCTGCGTCCTGCGCCCGTACGCTCTGCGCCGCGGCGTCGAGCGCGCCGGACTCGAAGGATGACCGGACCGTCGCCGGCGGCGTCAGGCCGAGTCGCGCGGTCACGGTCACCGTGTCCCGCCACGCGTCGAGGATCTCCTCGGCGTCGTCGAGGCGGTGGTTCGCATCGTCGAACTGCCAGGCTCCCATGAGCAGCCGGATCGATCGCGGCATGGACCAGCCGGCGGCGTCTTCGGCCGTCTCCTCGTAGGCGAGACGGGTCGCCTGGCGCTGGTCGAGCAGCCTCAGCTGGTCATCGGTCACGATCCACTCGCGCCAGATCGGACCGAAGTCCGCATCGGTCCGGTTCTCCAGCAGGTCGAGCAGGCGCTGCCAGCCCGCCGACGTCGTGGGCTCGCCGGTCTCGGCGGAAGGATCGCCATCAGCTGCGTAGGCGAACTCGTTCGTGTGGGCCGCGCGCCACACCGTTCGCAGCTCGTCCTCGCCGGCCAGCCGTGCGATGAGCCGGCCGACCTCGTGCGTGGCGGCGTAGGCATAGTCCTCCTGGTCGAGGTCGGCGACACCGATCCCCTCCCAGGCGTTGAGCGGGAAGGCAACGGAGCGCAGATCGGGCGTCAGATCGAAGACGGCGATCTCGTGGCCGAGCGCGGTGCCCACCGTCTCGGCGTAGTGGGAGGCGAAGGCCTCGCCGATCCAGCGCTCTTCGAAGAGCGAGCCATTGAACCAGATGTGCGCCGTCTCGTGCAGGCCAACGAAGGCATCAACGTCATAGCGGACCTGGATCGTATCGGCGATGTCGTTGAAGACGCCCGCGTAGTTGCCAAGGCGCCCGTACGCGTGCTCGCTGACGCTCAGCGTGCCGGCTATTGGATAGTCGAGGCCGATCGCCTCCGACATGGCAGGCAGGCCATCGGTCAGGAGGTCGCGCATGAAGTCCGACCACTCCGGGTCGTCCGGCCAGCCAAGGAGCTGGACCGATGCGGTCGTGCCGCCCACCGTGATCTCGAGCAGCTCCTCCGCCCAGGCGCCGGGCCGCTCGCCAGTTACGTACGCGAAGAAGCTCGGCGGATCGTCGATGCCCTCCGCCACCAGCCGCGTGGCCCCCTCGCCAGACGGCAGCAGGCGCATGACGCCGAAGGGAATGGTTGGGCTGTAGCCTGCCGGCATGCGGACCTCGACGCTGGCGCCGGTCGCTCGCTCTGTCCCGAAGGCCCAGACCGGAAAGGCGACGAAGCTCGGACGAATGCGGGTCTCGCGCTCAGGCGCGCCCCCGGCGTCGACGAGATCGAACGTCAGCCGGAACGCATACGACTGCTGGAAGAAGACCTCGCGGCCGAACGAGATCTCGACCGCCTGGTAGTGATCGGTGATCTCCACCACGCCGGCGTCGATGGCCACCCCTCCGGCGCTGGCCTGTACTGCGCTGGCATCGGGGTGGACCGGAAGCGTCATGCCCGAATAGAAGATCTGGTGCGTGGCGGTGTTCGGCGTCAGGCTGGTGGCCGTGGCATCCACAATGACGTGAACGCGACCCTCTTCGGGGAAGACCTCATAGGTCGTTGAGGACGTCACCACCAGGCCGTCCTCGTTGGCCTCCACCGTGGGCCCGGCGCCCACCACCGCAGGCAGCAGCAAGAGCCAGAGAGCTGCGATGAGGGGGAGCGGACGGCGCATGCGCAGGGCAGTATGCCCGGCCTCCGTGAAGAGCGCATGGCGGGACCGTTGCCGGCACCCACTGAGCGCCCGGGCGCGGGCCCGTGACGACGGGCATCTCCATGATCCCGTAGGCCGGCGATCACAGCTGGTTATCTACCGCGCGCTTCTCAGCGCTGACGGTTGCGGATGACGACGCCTAGGCGCTCTGCGCGTAGCTCTTCAGCTCGAAGGCATCCTCCAGCGCCTCTGCGGGTCGGAAGCCGACGGCGGCACGCGGTGGCTCGCCGGGCTTGAAGAAGGCGACCGTTGGAATGCTCATCACGCCATAGCGGCCCGCCGTCTGCGGGTTCGCGTCGACGTCGAGCTTCATCACCTTCACTGCACCGGCGTACTTATCGGCCAGCTTCTCGACCTCGGGCGCCACGAGGCGGCAGGGTCCGCACCACGCCGCCCAGAAGTCGACGACCACGGGCTTGTCGCTCTGCAGCACGTCCTGCTCGAACGTCGCGTCGGTGACCTCGGTTACGTTGGACATCGGTACTCTGAAAATCCTTTCGTCGGTCGCCGGGCTTCAGCCGGCGACCTCGGTGAGCAAGCGGTACGCCTCGAGGACGCGGGTGTCCACGAGTCGATAGAAGACGGTGCTGCCCTCGCGCCGGCTGGCAACCAACCCGGCCGATCGGAGGACCGCCAGATGCTGGCTCATGTTCGGCACCTGGCAGCCGATGTCGCGCGACAGGTCGCTGACGCTGCGCTCGCCACCGGCCAGGCGTTCCAGCACGCACAGACGCTTCGCATCGGCCAGCGCGCGGGCGACCGCCGCGGCTCGATTGCGGGCGACATCGGCGTCGAGGGTAGCCTCCATCCCCGCGATTGTCTCAGTAGTTGCGCAATCACGCAAGCCGGCCGCGGGCCGGGCGCTCGACGGCACGTTGCCCTGATGCCGCGGTGGTGCAACATATCCGATCTGAGTCGCGTTGCGAGCCCGGTCTGCCGGTGTTAATAGCTCGCAGACCGCACATTGGCCGCAGCTGAAGCTGCCTGATCGGCTCGTATCAGCCGCAGTGCTCGCGTAAGTTGCACCACGCAAGCAATAGGCACACGAGAGGCGCGATACCGGGCTTGACAGGCGGCCGCAGCGGCTGAGGAGCTGGTCCCACGGGCGAACCTCAACGGCCTGCGACTCCTTCGCGTCAGGCTCCAACCGCCGCCGGCTTATGCACGGCTAGAGCCGATGAGGTGTCAGGCTCCAACCGCCGCCGGCTTGGACACCTTGAGGGCCGCTCGGAGCCCCGTCGGCGGGTAGTTCCACGCTCGAAACGGGCCGCGCCAACCCTGCCTTGATGCCGTCCATCGTGCCCAAGCCGGTTGTGGTTGGAATCTGGCAACTTTACGCGCGGCGAGGAGATGGGCACGCTCCGGCCGGCGGTCGGCTCCGTCCGGCCGCACCTTGGCCCAATGCCGCGGTGGTGCAACTTATCCGAGAAGACTGGAGGATTCCGCGCCACGCATGGGCTGTCTCGTGGCGTCAATGTGCGGGGCGGCACCGCGCATTGAGGGTTTCTTCGGCGTCCTATGTGGCGTCCTCAGGTTCGGTAGGTTGCACCAGGGCGGCATTGAGCGAAGGAAGTCGCTGCCTCGAGGGTCATCCGAACGCCTACGCGCTCGATGGCACCCCGGCGGATCTCTCGGCGGGCTGCTCGGCGTGCGCCGACAGCTCCGTGGCCCGCGCCGCGGCGAATCGCACCGAGCCCGCCGTGACGAACAGAATGGCGAAGGCGAGGTAGCCGCCGAGGAGCATGACGAACGAGCCGACCAGGATCCCGGATGCGTACGCACCCACGTTGCGAACAACGAAGTGGCTCTGGAAGGCGATGACACCCGGACCGGTCGCGAGGCGCAGCAGGCGCTCGTTCGCCGACAGCTGGCCCGCGGTGTCTCCGATCGCGAGCAGGATCGCGACGAGCAGGAGGACGAAGGGCGCGGCGGGGTTCGCCGGATGCGCCGCCAGGCCCAGGAGCAGCGCCGCGCCACGCAGCATGAAGGAGCTGCGGAGCAGCCGCGACGAGGACCCACCGCGCAGGTGCGAGCTGACCAGGACGGATGACAGCACCAGCGTGGCGGAGCTCACCGCGCTGATCACGATCGCGAAGCCTGCGCCGGTGCCCAGCACCACCATCGAGTAGACCGACAGGAATGGCGACAGGCCGGCGGCCAGGAGGGCCAGCGTCAGGACGTTGCCAAGCTTGTGCAGGCGGACCTGCTCCGCGGCTCCCCAGGGCGTGCGGCGGGGGACCCGGATGCGGCCGGGCGAGGGCAGTCGCCGGAGGACGACCAGCGGCACCATGCCGGCGATGCCGGCGATGGCCAGGGGCACCACGAATGCCCACAGGCCGATGCCGTCGATCAACCCGTCGATGGTCAGGGCGATCGGGAGCAGGACCACGGAGCCGATGCCCAGCGCGATGCCTCCCAGGCGTGGCGCGACGAGCCGACGCTCGTCATCGGGCAGGATGATCTGGTACCAGGCCTGGAGCAGGCTGTAGGCCACGGCGCCGAGCGACCCGAGCATGCCGACCACGATCGCCACCAGGCCGATGGCCGCCCATGACGGGAGCCAGCCCGCCGCGGTCAGCGCCACGATCCCGGCAAGCAGCAGGCCGCGCGGCTCACCGATCGTCGCCAACAGCACCACGACGCCGCGCAGGTTGCCGTCCGTTCGATCGAGCAGGCGGGGGATCCACCGCTGCGTCATGGTTCCGACGATCGGCAGCACGGCGAGCGCGGTCGCCAGCGCCGGGTGCGCACCCAGGGCCAGCAGCAGCGGAATCGTGATGGCCGGGCCGGTCAGGGCACCGATGAAACCCTGCGCGACGGCGAGGGATCGGAAGGGCCGATAGCGACGGCCGGCAAAGGTGCGCCAATCGGTGATGGCACCACCGAGATCAGGTGAGGAAAAACGCGCGCGCAAGGGAACAACTCCGCGACGCGCGTACTCTCGAGGACCGGCTCGCTCGAGCATCGGTGCAGGGCGCCGGACCCATCCAACCGACATCGACAACCCTACGCCATTGGCCTGGCCCTGTCACATGGCCTTTCGTACCCGCGTGGCATCGGGTAGATCGCGACAGGCAAGGTGTCACGACGCCACCGCATCCTCGCCGCATGAACGTATTGCTCGACTGTGCATGGTGTGGCGACCAGGTCGTTTTCGAGGTCGACGAGACCGATGACGAGCTGGTCTGCAGCGCCTGCAGCACCCGGGTCGCCTTCGCGCCGGATCCCGCGGCTACCTTCGCCCTCCTGTACGAGCCCGCTCAGGCGGTCGCCTAGGAGACGCGACCGCAAGGTCGCCGGCGGCCACGGCGAACCGGTCCGCGGGGCACGCTAGCCACCGATCTCGACCAGGACCTCGTCGAGTGGATTCCGCGGGTAGGACATGTCGACGATGGTAGGGCCACGAGCCTGATGGCGCGCACCATCGGCTTGTGGCACGCTTGCCGCCCCATGTCCCGAGCTCGATCGCGCCGACCATCGGTGCTGCAGCGACTTCTGGCGACGCTCATGGCCGCGGTGATCCTGGCGGCCATCGGAGCCGCCGCCGCGTACGCGCTGTCGCGCGCGGACCTGCCACCGATCGACGGAGGTCGCATTCCGCCGGTCGCCTACGATGCATATCAAACGGCATCGGCTGCGGCGCCGGCGGTGGCGCCGGGCTGCGTTGTCCACTGGACCGTCCTCGCCGGCCTCGGGCGTGTCGAGTCCAGGCACGGCCTGATCGACGGCGCTGGGCGCATCGCGCCGGATGGCGAGATCACGCCCTGGGTTCGGGGCCCCAGCCTGGAGGGCACCCGCGGCACCCGCGCCATCGCCGACACTGACGGTGGAGCGCTCGACGGCGATCCGACCTGGGACCGGGCGATGGGCCCGCTCCAGTTCATCCCCACCACGTGGGCCGAGCTGGGTCGGGACGGCAACGGCGATGGCGTGGCCGATCCCGACAACCTCTACGACGCCGCCATCACCGCGGTGGCCCATCTGTGCCTGCGTGAGCCCGGCAACTACGCGGACCGGCGTGAGCTGCGCCGCGCCCTGATTGCCTACAACGCCTCCGGCCGGTACGCGGATGAGGTGCTGTACTGGATCGATCGCTATCGGAGCACGCCCATCGACGAGCTGCTGGCCGGCTGATCAGGCGTCCGGCAGATCCGTGGCGTTGAGGCGCCAGTAGTAGGTGCCCTCGCCGAGCGCGTCGGCGAAGACGATGTCGGCGCCGATCAGCCACTCACCCTCGCGGAGGTCCACGCAGACGAGCGCCAGCTCTTCGTCTCCCTGGCTCCAGGTGGTCCTGTCGCTCTCGAGGTCTCCGGCACGGAAGGGTTCGGCGGGGACGGCCCAGACCTCCCACGCTGCGATGTCGACGCCATCGGTCATGCGGATCGAGAACTGGCGGGCGGTGTTCGTCTGCAGCACCGTGAACCGTTCGAGGTGGATGTCGATGCGCGGCGTGTACCCGGCCTCGCGATCGGGGCCGGGGCCTTCGAAGCGCACCTCTCCGAGGACTGGCGGCAGATCGTCCCCGTCCAGATACAGCACGGCTGCGGGGACGTCGATGGGTGACGTCCGCGGCGCCAGATCCTGTGCGCAGTTCGGGCCGGGTGAGGACGACACGTTCGGCGACGGCGAGACCGGGTCCGGCGACGTGGGTGCGCAGCCGGGAAGCGCGAGGGCCAGGGACCCGACGATCGCTGCAACGATCCGCGCCATGGCGGGTGCTAGCGCTCCTCGATCTCGACCGCCCGGATCGCGTCACCCGGGTTGGGATCGCCGGCAGGATCGCGCTCGCGCAGGGATCGCACCACGTCCATTCCCTGCGTGACTCGTCCGAAGACGGAGTGCTTGTCGTCGAGGTGCGGCGTCGCCCCATGGGTGATGAAGAACTGTGATCCGTTCGTCCCCGGACCCGCGTTGGCCATCGACAGCGTGCCCGCTGCGTCATGGCGCAGCCCGGGATGGAACTCGTCGCCGAATTGGTAGCCGGGGCCGCCGCGCCCGGTGCCGGTGGGATCGCCGCCCTGGGCCATGAAGCCGCCGATCACGCGGTGGAACGTCGTCCCGTCGTAGAAGCCGGCGCGCGCCAGGTTCACGAAGTTCTCGACTGTCATGGGCGCGCGGTCGGCGTACAGCTCGCACACGATCTCGCCCTTGTCGGTCCGGAAGCGGGCGGCGTAGGCCTTGCTGGTGTCAAGCTCGCCCCTCGGCGGCGCTGGCTTGTCTGGCATGCGTCCTCCTCAGTTGCTGGCTGCGCCGGCACGGAAGCCGGCGACGTAGGCACGGATGGTCGGGACCGCCTCGAGGCGATCGCGGAAGAAGTTGTTCACCACGTTGATGACCCGGGCGCGGGCCGCGTCGACCTCGGCGCCCAGCTCGTCGCCCGCGTCGGCTCGCTCCAGCAGGTCGCGGAGGCGAAGCAGCGAGCGCACGATCTCGCTCTCCTCGGGGCCGTCGAGCGATTCGACAACCGAGATGATGAGCTGGTCGGTCTGGCTGACGGCCTGCCCGATGGTGATGCTCGAGCCTGGATCCACCGCGTCCTCGACGGTCCGGATCAGCGACCAGACCTGGTAGAGCACCGCAGCCGGCTGGTCGAACAGCTCGCGCAGATAGGCCGCGTCGAGGTAGCGACCGGTGAGGCGGAAGACGTTGTACATCCGCTTCGCCGCCTTGCCGTAATTGAGATCCTGGGTGAGGTACTTGGCCACCTCCCGCTCGAGCTGGGTCACGTACTCGTCGAGCGCATCGGGCGTGGCGTTCCGTACGAGCTTGGAGAAGATCGGCACCGATTCGGCCTCGAGGTAGATCTCCTGAAAGTAGCCGTCGAGGTAGCCGTCGAGCGGCTTGATCGTGCCGTCCGGGGTCTCCCACGTGGCGTCGAGCATGTTGCTCGCGTTGGCCAGGCTGCCCCGGGCCGGATCGGCGACGACCCAGTCGAGCTTGCACCAGCCCGGATCGGCGGCGGCCTCGTCCCAGCCGATCCGGACAGGCTCTCCGTCCGGCGTGGTCGCATTGATGTGACCAACGCGCACCTCCTCGGCGCTCCACGATAGTGGCGACCCGCGGCGAAGCGATGAGCCGTCCCTGATGAGATCGCGCGGAGCTGATCCGAACTTCACCTCGATCAGCTGATACCGATCGCCGCGTTCAGTCGCCAGCGCCTTGTCACGGATGAGCTCCGCGAGGATCGAGCAGGCTGCCTCGCGTGTCGTGGCGTAAATGTTCACCCGTTCGAAGTAGTCGCAGTCACCCGGATGGGTCTGAATCTTCGACTGTGCAGCCGAGCCCGAGAGGGCGAGCGCCGTCTCTACCTCTCCGGGGCGGTCTTCGAAGCCCACGATCTGACCGATCTCCCGGAAGCGCTCCAGGTCCACGGGCGAGAAGTCCAGCATGCTGACCCGGTGGCCGAACACGCCGGTGGCGGCGTCATGCACGATCTCGGCGCCGGCGTGGCTCGCCCCGACGGCGGTCAGCCAGCGCATCGCCTCGGCCTCGTCCATCTTGATCCCGAGTCGCTGCGCGGACTCCACGATGCGGGCAAGATCCGTTGCGGCCTGGTCGGCGGTGGCCTGCTCCGGGGTCATGTCTACCTCCTGCTGCCCAGCGCGGCGAGAAATTGGCGAACGAGGCACGCCTGACGACCCGCGTCGGCGAGCGTGTTGTGGCTCAGCGTATGTGAGTCTTCGTATCGGGTCATGCTAGCCGCAGTCTGCTAGGCTCGGCGTCGGCGCCGACCCAACGCGCATCCGATGGAGATTGCGACGCTCGCCGGGCGGATCGAAGGTGTCTACCAGGACGGCGTACGCGTCGTCTGACGCGCGCCTGGTCAGTGCTCGACGTCGATGACCACGCGAGACGGGCCATCGAGCAGCAGCACCCGCGCGCACGCCTCGTGCGTCACGCCCAGATACCAGGTGCTCTGCGCCTCGAAATCGCCGCCCTCCACGAGATGGACCAGGGTCGGAAAGCCGGAGTCGAAGTCGGTGGGCCCGTCGTAGCTGCTCTCGCCCGTCTCCATCTGCTTCGTCCCGCCGCGCATCACCAGGCCAAGGAACGCATCGCCCTCGACGTTGACCGGAAACCCGGATCCGTCCTCGGCGAAGGGCGGCTGCGCGCGGTCCAACGTCAGTTCGGGCGTGCCGGACGTGAACTCGAACACCACCCGGTCGAAGCCGTCGTGAGTCCCGACGCGGTCGTCCACGATGTTGGCCCGCGGCGTCGTCGCCTGCTCAATGATCGGCAGCTCGCAGCTGAACTCGCCAAGGTCGCCTGAGGGCATCGGCTCCGTGGTCTGCGATGCGCTCGGCGAGGGCTGTTCGGTGCTCGTGCCGGCTGGACTGTCCGGCGGCGCGCTCGGCTCGACCGGCGTGCCTGCGGCGGACGGCGTGGGGCTGGTGGAGGCCTGGCAGGCGGCAAGGCCGACGAGCAGGGCGAGAGCGAGAGTCGGAAGGGTGCGCTGCATCGCTGCGGCCTCGGGTGCGAGTGTGACGTGCCAATGACGCCGGCGGCCGCTCCGGCGTTACGCTGCGGCCCATGCGCGGGATAGACTTCGAAGGCCGATGAACGACATCCAGCGCGCCTACTCGCCTGGCCTCAAGGGCGTGCTCGCCGGCGAGACGGCGCTGGCCATGGTGGACGGCACCAACGGACGGCTGCTGTACCGCGGCTATCCCATCAGCGAGCTGGTGGCGCGCGGCTCGTACGCGCACGTGGCGGAGCTGCTGTGGACCGGCGAGTGGCCGGCGCGGGCGCACCTGCCCTGCGCGCCGCTGCCGGACGGGGTCATCGACGTCCTGCGCCGGCTGCCGGCCGACGCGAACGCCATGGACGCGTTGCGAACCGCCGTCTCCGCGGGCGGCGCGATCGCGGGCGCGGCCTGGCCACCGAG
>JBOGTC010000162.1:0-11451 GCA_050692055.1 Candidatus Limnocylindria bacterium
CTTAGCAGACGTACGCCGCGCGCCCTCCCTGCTACGCTTCCGGCCATGGCAATCGATACCGGCGAAGAGGGGGACGAGGCGGCCGGGGAGTTCGAGGTGAGCGGCGAGGATCGCCTGGCCGCGATGCGTCACTCCGCGGCCCACATGATGGCCGCGGCCGTGATGGAGCTCTTTCCCGAAGCGAAGCTTGGCATCGGTCCGGCCATCAAGGACGGGTTCTACTACGACTTCGACCTCCCTCGCGCGCTGACCCCGGTCGACCTCGAGCGGATCGAGGCCAAGATGCGTGAGCAGCAGGCCGCCAACCTGCGATTCGAGCGCTCGGACGCGTCGCGCGCCGACGCCGTCGCGCGCCTGGAGCGCGAGGGCCAGCCGTTCAAGGTCGAGCTCGTGAACGACCTGCCGGCATCGGACGGCGAGACCGTCTCCTTCTACCGCCACGGCTCGTTCGAGGACCTGTGCCGCGGCGGGCATGTCGAGTCCACCGCCGAGCTCGGCGCCTTCAAGCTGCTCAACACTGCGGGGGCCTACTGGCGCGGCGACGAGACGCGGCCCATGCTTCAGCGCATCTACGGCACCGCGTGGGATACAGCCGAGGAGCTGGACCAACATCTCTGGCGCCTCGAGGAGGCGAAGAAGCGCGACCATCGCAAGCTGGGCCGCGAGCTCGACCTGTTCACCTTCCATCCCGAATCGCCTGCCGCGCCGTTCCTCCATCCGCGCGGCATGGCCCTGTGGCGCGCGCTCGAGGACTGGTCACGCCAGGTTCGCCGCGACGCGGGCTTTGCCGAGGTGCGCACGCCGAGCCTGGTGCGCAAGGAGCTGTGGGAGACGAGCGGCCACTGGGGCAACTACCAGGACAACATGTTCGTCCTCGACGACCACGACCACGTCTCGGGCTTGAAGCCGATGAACTGCCCGGAGGAGATCCTCATCTACAAGACGCGCTCGCACTCGTACCGAGAGCTGCCGATGCGCTTCGCCGACTACTCGCTGCTCTTCCGCAAGGAGCGCACGGGCGTGCTCGCGGGAATGTTCCGCGTCCGCCAGCTCACGCAGGACGACTCGCACGTCTTCTGCCGCGACGACCAGGTCGACGACGAGATCCGGCTGGCCCTGGCGCTCGTCCGCAGGCAGTACGCGCCCTTCGGCTTCGAGCCGCGCGCCAAGCTGGCCACGCGCCCCGAGAAGCGGCTCGGCTCGGACGAGTTCTGGGAGCGCGCCGAGGATCGCCTGCGCGAGCGGCTGGAGGAGGACGGCATGTCCTACGACCTCGATGAGGGCGGCGGCGCGTTCTACGCGCCGAAGATCGACATCTTCATCGAGGACGCCCTGGGGCGCGAATGGCAGATGGCCACCATCCAGGCCGATTATCAGCTGCCGCAGCGCTTCGACCTCGAGTACCGGGCGGCCGACGGAGGCTTCGAGCGCCCGGTCGTCATCCACTACGCGATCTACGGGTCGTTCGAGCGGTTCATCGGCATCATCACCGAGCACTACACCGGCGCCTTCCCGTTCTGGCTCGCGCCGGTGCAGGTCATGATCGTGCCGATCGCCGACCGGCACCTGGAGTACGCCGAATCTGTTCGCACTGTCCTCGCCGATGCCGGCCTGCGGGCCGAGGTGGATGACCGTTCCGAGCGCATGCAGCTCAAGCTGCGCGATGCCCAGGAGCAGAAGATGCCAGTCATGGTCGTGGTCGGTGACCGCGATGCAGAGGCCAATGCCGTCTCGCCGCGGCTGCGCACCGGCGAGTCGTCGCAGGGCGTGCCGCTCGATGAGTTCGTTGCCGATCTGCGTGCTCGCGACGCCTCGCGAGAGCTATGGCCAGTGGCGCAGGGGGACCCTGATGGAGCACATTCGTAACGGCTCGAGTTACGAGTGGCCCAGGACGAGCCACGACGGAAGCCTGACGCCAGTGATTCCGGCGCCGTCAGCCTTCGTTCGTGGCGCACGGTCTCACGAGCGGGTCTGATGGATGCGGGCCGGGTGGGACAGACGCCGGTCCAGGGCCGACTTTCCGTCATTTACGACTGGTGGTCGTGGTAAACGCAGGAGGCACCGGGGAGTGAGGCAAGGAGCTGCATTCCACGCTCAGCGCGGAGCGCTCCGACGCTCGTCGAGGCCCGAATCGCCACTCAGTACGACTGGGGGTCGTATATGACGGGGACGCGGTTGTCCAACGCCTGCCGGGCCGGCGGTACGCGCGATTCAGCCGTGCCACGGCTCGCAGACTCCGTGCGGCTCAGGCTCCGCCGTCCCCGACCACGGCGACGCGTGCCGTGAGGAAGATGCGGGGCGTTGGCCAGCTGGCGCTCCTTTCCCCGGATCCCCAGCGCGCGGCCGAGTTCTACGAATCGGCCTTTGGCTTCCGGCGCATCGCCGACGACGAGAGCGCCGTGGACCTCGAGTCCGCCGGCTTCGAGCTCAGCTTCAGGCGTGGCGCGCAGGCGACGCGGGAGGGCATCCAGATCGGCTTCAAGGTCGACACCGCGTCCGAGGTGGACGCCTGGGCCCAGGAGCTCGGCCGGCGCGGCTTCGCCCTCGTGGCTCCTCCGAGCGGGGACCGATGGGAGGGCAGCCGCTCGTTTCGCGTCGCCGATCCCGACGGGCGCCAGGTGGCCGTCTTCTACGACTACCCGCGTTGACCATGTGTTCGATATCGGTGTATAGTCGCGCGGCGTTTGCGCGAGGATTCGGGCCACCCGTCCGTCATGGCCGGTGGCCTCTTTGTTGAAGGAGCGGAACAAGATCGCACGAGACCTCCGAGTCAATGAGATGATCCGGATCCGCGAGGTGCGGGTCATCGATGACGAAGGACAGCAGCTCGGCGTCATGCCGACCGCCGAGGCACTGGCCCTGGCCCAGGAGAGGGGACTCGACCTCGTGGAGGTCGCGCCCACCGCGGTCCCGCCCGTCTGTCGCATCCTCGACTACGGCCAATACAAGTACGAGCTGCAGAAGCGCGAGCGCGAGCAGAAGAAGAAGCAGAAGTCGCAGACCTTCAAAGAGGTCCGGGTGGCCGTCAAGATCGACGTCCACGACCTCCAGACCAAGGCGCGGCGCGCGGCCCAGTTCCTCGATAAGGGGGATCGGGTGAAGATCACGGTCCGCTTCCGCGGGCGCGAGATCAGCCACGCCAACCTGGGCCGCGACCTCCTGATGCGGACCGCCGAGATCCTCGCGGAGCACGGCACCATCGAGCGCCAACCGCTCATGGAGGGTCGCAGCATGCACATCATCGTGGCACCGGTCGAGAAGCGGGCGGAGAAGAAGAGCAACAAGCCCAACGGGTCTGCCGAGGAGGGTGCCAGCGGCACCGGCTCCCGCCAGCCAGTCGGGGAGACGATCGGCGACGCGGTCGCCGCCAAGGCACCGAGTTCGACACAGGACGAGGTGAAGGCGGCAGCCGAGGAGCCGGCACAGCAGAGATCGGGATCGTAATCGTGCCGAAGATGAAGACCCACAAGGGGACGGCCAAGCGCTACAAGAAGACCGGCTCGGGCAAATGGGTCCGGCCCAAGGCGTGGCGCGGCCATCACCTGGAGATCAAGTCGAGCCGACGCACTCGCCGCTACGCGGGCAAAGCGATCGTGTCCGAGACGCACAGGGACAAGCTCGAGCGGCTGATGCCCTACGCGGGCAAGTCGAAGTAGGCACATGGCTCGAGTGAAGCGCGGCGTTGCCGCCCACCGCCGCCACAAGCGGCTGCTGGCCCAGGCCAAGGGCCGTCGCGGCACGCGTTCCACGCTCATCCGACCGGCGCGCGAGGCGCTGATCCACGCGCTCGTCTACGCCTACCGCGACCGTCGCGACCGGAAGCGCGACATGCGCCGCCTGTGGATCGAGCGCATCAACGCCGCCGCGCGCCAGAACGGCCTGCCCTATGGCCGCTTCATCGCCGGCCTCAAGGCCGCCGGCGTCGAGGTCGACCGGAAGATCCTTGCCGACATGGCCGTTCGCGAGCCTGCCGCCTTCGCGGCGATGGTCGACACGGCCAAGTCCTCGTTTACCACCTGACCGGCGTTCTCCGACGCCGGTCCCACGACCCTGTCCCGGATTCCGGGGCGGGGTCGTTCGCATTTCACCGATGATGAGCATGGACCGATGAACACCGCAGCTCGACGCCGCGCCACGGCGACCCGAACCTCCGCGACCGCGCCAAATGCCAACCATGGGCGCCTTACGGGCCCTGACGGCCGCTGGCCATGCCAAAGGCCAACGAGGAGCGGCTTGGGCAGGTTCGGCGGTCTCCGGGTTCGAGGCGCCAGCGGAATTCACGCTCAGCAGTGCCCGCGAAACCTGGCCATGGACGCCTTGGCCTCGCCTAAGCCGGCGGTGGTTGGAATCTGGCAATGAATCGGCCTCGCAGCGATGCCCCTCGCAGCGACAACCTGCAGGATCAGCTCGCGGCCATCCGTCGGGCGGCGACGGAGCGCCTGGCGACCGCCGCGACGGCTGACGACGTCGAAACGCTGCGCCACGAGCTGCTGGGCCGCTCCGGCACGCTCACCGCCCTCATGCGGGAGCTGGGCAGCGTCGATGCCGCGCAGCGACCGGCCATCGGCCAGCTGGCCAACGAGGTTCGCGGCGAGGTCGAGACCTCCGTCAACCAGCGCATGGAGCAGCTGCGGCGCGGTGACCTCGACACGCGGCTGGCGGACGAGGCGATCGACATGAGCGCGCCGGGCCGACCGCGACCGCTGGGCCACCTTCACCCGACGCTGACGCTGATGCGCGACCTGCGCGAGGTCTTCCACGCCTACGGGTTCGAGGTCTTCGAGGGACCCGAGATCGAGAGCGAGGAGTACAACTTCGAGCTGCTCAACATCCCGCCCGATCACCCATCGCGCGACCTGTGGGACACGCTCTACGTGGCCGAGCCGGGCGCGACCCCGCCCCGACCCGCCGACGACGGCACGATCCTGCGCACCCATACCTCGCCGGTCCAGATGCGGGCCATGCAGGCGCTCGAGCCGCCGATCCGGGTCATCACTCCCGGCCGATGCTTCCGCCACGACGCGGTCGACGCGTCGCATGGCTTCGAGTTCTTCCAGATCGAGGGGCTGGTCGTCGACCGCGATACCAGCCTCGCCGACCTCAAGGGCATGCTCGAGGAGATCGCACGGGCGCTCTATGGGCGCGAGACGCGAACGCGCTTCCGTCCCGGCTACTACCCCTTCACCGAGCCGAGCGTGACGTTCGACGTCGGCTGCCTCGTCTGCGGCGGCGAGGGCTGCCCGGCCTGCAAGCGCAGCGGCTGGATGGCAATCCTGGGCGCCGGCATGGTCCACCCCACCGTCCTGCGCAACGCGGGATACGACCCGCACGAGTACCAGGGCTATGCCTTCGGCATGGGCCAGGACCGCATGACGATGCTGCGCCACGGGATCGCGGACATCCGCTGGCTGTTCAGCGCCGACGTGCGCTTCGGATCGCAGTTCGCCGGGGGCCGGTAGCCGATGCTCGTCCCGCTCTCCTGGCTGCGCGACTACGCGGATGTCCAGCTGCCACCGTCCGAGCTCGCCGAACAGCTGACCCTGCGCGGCATGGAGGTATCCGAGGTCGCGTTCGGCGGGGCGGGATGGACCGATGTCGTCGTCGGGCGGCTGCTCGGCGTGGAGCGCCATCCGAACGCGGACACGCTGTGGCTGGCCACCGTCGACATCGGCCGCGGCGAGGGCCAGGCGCTCCGGATCGTGTGCGGCGCCCAGAACCTGGAGATCGGGCAGCTCGTGCCCGTGGCGGTTGTGGGAGCGGTGCTGCCCGGCGACCGGCGCATCGAGCGCACCAAGATCCGCGGCGTCGACAGCGAGGGGATGCTGTGCAGCGCCGTGGAGCTCGGCCTGGGCACGGACGCGGAGGGCATCCACATCCTGGGCACCGACGACGAGCACGCGCTCGGCACGCCGCTGGCCGAGGTCGCGGGCGAGGTCGTCCTGGACGTGGACGTCAAGCCGAACCGCGGCGACGCGCTGTCGATGCTCGGCCTGGCGCGCGAGATCGCTGCCTTCACCGGTGCCGAGCTCCGACAGCCGTCGGTCTCGCTGACCGAAGCCGATGAGCAGACCGATGCCCGGGTCAACGTCCGTATCGACGACCCCGAGCTGTGCCCCCGCTTCACGGCGCGCTGGCTCGACGACGTCAGGAACGGCCCATCGCCGGACTGGATGCAGCGGCGCCTCGTCGCGGTCGGCATGCGGCCAATCAGCGCCGTCGTCGACGTCACGAACTACGTCATGCACGAGCTCGGTCAGCCGCAGCACGCGTATGACGCGGACGCCGTGCCCAACGGACGCATCGTGGTGCGGCGCGGCCGGGACGGTGAAACGCTGGAGACGATCGACCACGTCGAGCGGCCGCTGGACGAGCGGATGCTCGTGATTGCGGACGAGGAGCGCCCCATCGGCCTGGCGGGAATCATGGGCGGCGCTTCGACCGAGGTGAGCGCGAAGACGACCCGCGTCATCCTGGAGTCGGCGGTCTTCCACGGCCCCACCATCCGCAACACGGCGCGGCGCCTGGGCCTGCGTTCGGAGGCGAGCATGCGCCACGAGAAGGGGATCGGGCCAGACCTGCCGCGCTACGCGGCGGACCGCGCCGCGGGACTCATCGCCGAGATCACCGGGGCTCACGTGACGCGCGGGATCGTCGACAACGATCCGGAGCCCAAGCCGCGACGCCGCATCGCGATGGGCGTCGCGCGCACGGAGCGGCTGCTGGGCATCGAGCTGTCTGCGTCGCGCATCGGCGAGCTGCTGCGGCCGCTGGAGTTCGAGGTGACCGAAGACGGCGACGAGCTGATGGTGGACGTGCCGCGCCATCGGCTCGACGTCATCGGCTCGGCGGACGTGTCCGAGGAGATCGCCCGAGCGTACGGCTACGAGCGCATTGGGGGCAGACTGCCGAGGGCGGCGCTGCCGCCGTATCGGTCCGACCCGTCCGAACGGCGCAATGTGCTGCGGCGCATCCTTGCGGGGCTTGGCCTCGACGAGGTGGTCAGCTACGCGCTCATCGGTCCCGAAGACCTGAGCCGGACCTCCTACGACCCCTCGGCCGGCAACCTGGTACGTATATCGAACCCGCTGAGCCGGGAGCATTCGATCCTGCGCCCGGTGATGTATCCGTCGCTGCTCGCGGCGCTGGCCGAGAACGTGCGGCAACGGCAGGCTGACGCCTGGCTCTTCGAGCTCGGCAAGGTCTACTGGCACAACGCCGGCGAGGCGACGCCGCGCGAGCGCCGTTCCGAATCCGCGGGGACCGGCCGCTACGAGTCCTGGGAGCTCGGCATCGCGCTGCTCGGGACATCGGTCCCCAGATCCGTGGGCGAGACGCCGCGAGCGGCGGACGTGGCGGACATCAAGGGGATCGTCGACGCCCTGCACGAAGCGCTGGGTGCGCCGCGCCCGTCGTACCGCGCCGAGGAGCCGGAGAAGCGCCACGCGCATCGGCATCCGGGGCGAACCGGCCTCATCTGCGACGCGACCGGCCGAGCCTACGGCTCGCTGGGCGAGGTCCATCCCGCGGTGGCGGAGGCGTGGGGCGTGGCGGGCCGGCCGATCGACGCCGCGATCAGCGTCGACCACCTGCTGGGCCTGGTGCCCGAAGCGCATCGCGCCAGCTCCCTGCCCTCCGCTCAGCCGATCGACCGCGACCTGGCGGTGGTGATCGACGCCGGCACGCCCGTGGGCGAGCTGCTGCGCATCGCGCGCATGAGCGCGGGGCCGCTGCTGGCCGACCTGCGCCTGTTCGATGCCTACCGCGGCGAGCAGATCGGGGCCAACCGCGTGAGCTACGCGCTCAGCCTGCGCTTCCAGCCGGTACAGCCCGGCGACGAGAAGGCGGTCGAGAAGGCGATGAACAAGATTCGTGGCTCGCTTCGGCACCACCTGGGCGCCGAGATCCGGTAGCTCATTAGTTCCTTCCACCGCCTGCCTGCGGCTGGTACCCTAGCGCGCGCCCGATGAGGGTCCGAGCCACCCGAGCTGGAGGCAAGTCGCATCACGTGGAGCTGATCTCAGAGCTGAGCTGGGTCGACCTGGCGATCATCGTGCTGCTGGCCGGCGGCGTCTTCGCCGGCTTCACGCAGGGAATGATCCGGTACGTGCTGAACGCGGTGGCCGTGATCGTTGCCTTTGTCGTGGCCGCCCAGCTGAAGGGCCCGTTGACGGACATCCTCGGCTTCTGGACCGCCTTCGACCGCGAGGGCCGGGAGCTCCTCATCTTCGTGCTGCTCTTCGCCGGCCTCGTGACCGGAGGCTGGTTCGTCATCCGCACCTTCTATCGGCGCACGCGGCTGCCGGTGGCCAAGCAGCTCGACGAGCTCGGCGGCGCGGTCTTCGGCTTCGTCTTCGCCGCCATGGTGCTGACCTTCCAGCTGATCGTGTTCGACAGCTTCTTCCAGGGAGGCGGGGGGGCGGGCGGCCTGCTGGGTGGCTATTACGGCGCGATGAACGACTCGCTCATCATCGAGTTCTTCCGCCAGACGATCATCCCGACGGCCGGCGCCGCGGCCCGTCCGTTCGTACCGAGCGAGATCGCCCGCCTCCTCTTCCCGTGAGCCCGCCGGTGGTGGGCGGCGCGGTGATCGCCGGCGCGCCGGCCGCAGCACGTCCGTGGTTCGACCGCCCTGCGCTGGAGGTCGCCCGCGACCTGCTGGGGACGAGGCTCGTCCATGAGGCTCCGGCCGGGATCGTGGGCGGGCGCATCGTGGAGGTCGAGGCTTACCAGGGTCCCGAGGATCTCGCCGCGCACTCTTCCCGTGGCCAGACCGCGCGCAACGCGGTGATGTTCGGAGCTCCCGGCCACCTCTACGTGTATCTGATCTACGGGATGCATCACTGCCTGAACGTCGTCTGCGGGCCCGGCCTCAAGCCCGAGGCCGTGCTCATCCGCGCGCTGGCCGTCGACGAGGGGATCGACCTCGCGCGCAAGCGTCGCGGCATGGACGTTCCGCCGAGCCGGCTCGCCTCCGGACCCGGCAATGCAGGCCGCGCGCTCGGCATAGATCGCAGCTTCAACGGCAGCGACCTGCTCGCTGGGCCGGTCCGCCTGGCGCCGGGTGCGCGCCCCGACCGCGTCGACCGCGGGCCTCGCGTGGGCGTCGACTACGCCGGCACCTGGGCGGCGCGACGCCTGCGCTTCTGGATCGCCGACGATGAGCACGTCTTCCGTACCTGACCCCGCTCCTGGCGTCGCGGCCGATCCCTCGACGCTGCGGGCGCTCGAATTCGCCGCCATCGTGGAGCAGCTGGCAACGCTGGCCGCCTTCCCGCCCTCGCGCGAGCTGGCACTGCAGACGCAGCCCATGGCCGATGCCGAGCATGTCCAGCTGTTGCAGGCACAGACCGATGAGGCCGCCCAGCTGCTCGAGGAGCAGGCACAGGCCACGATCGGCTCCGCCCGCGACGTTCGTGCTGCTCTGGAGCGCGCGGCACGCGGCGGCCGGCTGACACCCGCCGAGCTGCTGGAGATCGCCGATACGCTCGAGGCGACGGAGCGTTTCGCGGCACGCCTCGCTGCCTGGCGCGCGCCGCACCTGTCCGGCGTCCACGAGGAGCTGGATCCGGCCCCGGAGCTGCGCCAGCGCATCTCGCGCAGCGTGGACGAGGCTGGGGAGCTGCTCGACAGCGCATCGTCGGAGCTTGCCGCCATCCGCAAGCGGCTGCGGACCGCCCAGGACCGGGTCCGCGAGCGCCTCAACGCCATGCTGCGCTCGACGCAGCTGGCCGGCGTCATCGGCGATCCCATCGTCACCGTCCGCGCCGGGCGTTATGTGATCCCCATCCGGGCCGAGGCGAAGGGCCGGCTGAAGGGGATCGTCCACGACCAGAGCGCGTCGGGCGCGACGCTCTTCGTGGAGCCGCTCACCGTGGTCGAGCTCAACAACGCCTGGACCGAGGCCACGCTGGCCGAGGAACGCGAGGAGGAGCGCATCCTCGATGAGCTCTCGCGGGCCGTCGAAGAGCGTGCGGATGCGCTGCGCGCATCGCTCGCCGCGCTCGCCCGATCCGACCTGTGGATGGCGCGCGCCCGCCTCGGCTCGCAGCTCGACGCGGTGCGGCCGGCGCCGGCAGACGACGCCGCGGAGCTGCTCGCGGCACGGCACCCGTTGCTGGGCGAGGCGGCGGTGCCCATCGACCTGCGCATCGGCGAGCGCTTCGGCTACCGGGCGATCGTCGTGACCGGGCCGAACACCGGCGGCAAGACGGTCTCGCTCAAGACACTCGGCCTGCTGGCGCTCATGCACCAGGCCGGCCTTCGGGTGCCCGCGGCCGAAGGCGCGCGGCTGCCGGTCTATCGGCGCGTCATGGCCGACATCGGTGACGAGCAGAGCATCGCGCAGTCTCTCTCGACCTTCAGCAGCCACCTGCGCAACGTGGTGCGCTTCATCGTCGCTGCCGGCCCGGGCACGCTCGTTCTGCTCGACGAGGTCGGCGCCGGGACCGATCCGAACGAGGGCTCGGCCCTGGCCATGGCGATCGTGACGCGCCTGCTCGACGCCGGAGCCACCGTCGCCGCCACCACGCATTACGCCGAGCTGAAGAGCTTCGCCACCGAGCATCCGGGCGTGACGAATGCCGCGGTCGAATTCGACGTGCGCACGCTGCAGCCCACCTACCGGCTGAGCATCGGCCTGCCCGGCAAGAGCCAGGCGTTCGCCATCGCCGAGCGCCTGGGCCTCCCGGGCGATGTCCTGGCCGACGCGCGACAGCGCCTCTCGGCCGAGCACGCCAGCATGGAGGAGACGCTGGGGGCCATCGCCCGCGCACAGGAGGCGCAGTCGGAGGCGCTCGACAGCGCACAGGACGAGCGCGCGGCCGCAGCCGAGGAGCGCGAACGCGCACGCTCCGGCGTGAGCCGCGCGCGGCACGAGGCGGCGAAGATCCTGGCCGAGGCCCGGCGCGCCGCCGACGACCTCCTGGCACGCTCGGAGCGCGAGGTGGCCGAGGCCCGGCGCGAGCTCACGCGCCAGCGGAACCTGGCCGGCGGCGGCCCCGGCACGGCCGTCGGCACCGCCTTCGACGAGCTGACCCGCCGGGCGGCTCGCGCGCGGGAGGAGACCGCCGCCCCCGCCGACGTCGATCCCGGAGCGCCGCAGCCGCGCGTGGGGCTCTGGGGCCGATCTCGCACGCTCGGCAGCACGGGGCGGATTGTCGAGATCAGCGGTCGAACGGGACGCGTCACGCTCGAGACCGAGGGCGCACGGCTCGTCATCCCGGCAGACGACGTGGAGGTCGTGCCCGAGCCCGTCAGCGGGCCGACGCCGCGTGATCGGGACGCCGAGGAGATGCGGCGCCGCGCGGCAGCTCGCGTCTCACCCTCGCTCGACCTGCACGGGGAGCGGGTGGAGGCGGCGCTGGAACGCCTCGGGTCCTATCTCGACGAGGCGCTGCTGGCGGGGCTGGACAGCGTGGTCATCGTGCACGGCATCGGCACCGGTGCGCTGCG
>JBOGTC010000163.1:0-17057 GCA_050692055.1 Candidatus Limnocylindria bacterium
CGGCGCGCCCGCTGCCTTCCGACGTTCCGCTGCGCGCGATCGCATTCATCGCCGCCGTCGTCGCACGCCCGCTCAGCCGCTGGCCGGCGCTGTTGGCGAACGCCGTCATCACACCCTCCGTGGCGCAGTAGCCCGCGGTCTCGAGGCCGCCGGCGGCGTCGACGAAGGCGCGAACCCGCTGGGCGCGGGACGCGGGATCGGCCGCCGCGGTGGCGTCGTCCCAGTGGTCGACGGACGGAGCCGCTGCCGGAGGCGCCAGGCCCGACCAGCCGGGGTCGACGGGGCGCAGGCGCGCCGCATCGGTGGCGGACCGGACGAGGCGGTCCAGGGCGTCGTCATCGGTCTGGTTGGCGGAGGCCGAGGTGACGCGGCCATCAAGGGAGAGGCGTAGGGAGACGGCGCGCGCTTCATCGGCGACGTTCTGGTGAATGAAGCTGGTCGCGAAGCGGGTCAGGGACTCGGTGCCGGCGGTGACCGTGATCTCCGCCTCGGCATCGGTCCCGACCCGGGAGAGCACGCGCTCCGCGATCTCGTGCAGCTGATCGGCGCTCATCCGTGAACCCCCACTCGGATGCCGCGGAAGCGGCACGGTACCGCCGGGTGGCCGGTATGGCCGACCTGCCCGGGCTGGCCCTTGCCGCAGTTCGGTGTGCCCCAGAACGTCCACTCCGATTCGTTGCCCAGCATGTCGAGCGAGCCCCAGAAGCGCGGGCCGATGCCGGTGTAGGTCGGGTTGCGCAGCATCCGGCCGCGCCTGCCGTTCTTGATCTCCCAGCCGATCTCGCAGCCGAACTGGAAGTTCAGGCGCTTGTCGTCGATGGACCAGGATCGGTTCGTGTCCACGTAGATGCCATCGTCGGTGGCGGCGATCATCTCCTCGAGGCTGCTCTCGCCGGGCAGGAGGCCGACGTTCGTCATGCGCACCATCGGCAGCCGGTTGTAGCCGTCGCCCCGCACCGCGCCGCCGGCCGGGATCCCGGCCAGGGCGGCCGAGTCGCGGGCCGGAGAGCACGCCCACCCACAGGCCGTCCTTCACGATGTCGACGGGATGCGCGGGCGTTCCCTCGTCGTCATAGCCGAAGCTGCCGAGGGCGCCCGGAAGCGTGGCATCGGCCGTGACGTTCATGAGGTCGCTCCCGAAGCGAAGCGAGCCCATCTGCGCCAGGTCGAGCCACGAGGTCCCTGCGAACGCCGCCTCCCAGCCAAGGATGCGGTCGAGCTCCACCGCGTGCCCCACCGACTCGTGGATCTGCAGCGCCATCTGCTCGGAGCCGATGATCAGGTCTGTCCCGTCGCGGCTCGGGCACTCCGGCGCCGTGAGCAGCTGGCGCGCCTCCTCCGCGATACGCGCCGCGTTGGCCTCGAGGTCGATCTCGCGGATCAGCTCCCAGCCGCGGGTCCCGTACTGGCCGCGAATCCCGGGATAGCTGCGCCGCTGCGTCTCGTTCTCGCCGACCGCGGTGGCGTTCATGCCCGCGCCGCACTCGCGGATGCGCTGATCGATGCGGTGGCCCTCGCTCGACACCAGCCACTTGCGCGTGTCCCAGACGTCGTAGCTGGCGTTGGCCACGTCCGCGCCGTGCTCGCGCATGGTGCGCGTGGCGTTGACGAGCAGGTCGCCCTTCTCGGCCAGCGGGACCGAAAGCGGATCTTCCCCAACCGGATTCTCCCAGCTGGCCGCCTCGGCCGGCACGGGCGCCAGCTCCAGGTCCGGCCCGGATACCGATGCAGACGCTCGCGCGATGGCAGCCGCCTGCTCTCCCGCTCGCCGGGCGGCACCGGCGTCGAGGTCCGCGCTGGCGAAGAATCCCCAGCCGGAGCCGATGAGGGCTCTGACGCCGAGGCCGATCGACTCCTCCTGGGTCAGGTCCTCGACCGCGCCGTTCCGGGCGCTCATCGATTCGTGGCGGCGGTCCATGACGCGTGCATCAGCGTAGCGCGCGCCGGCGGCGAGGGCGGCCTCGACCGCGGCGGTGGCGTATTCGAACATGGCGAAAGGTTAACGCGGCTAACGGATCGGCACCGGCTGTCGCTGTCGCTCCGCTCGCTCCTCGCGGCGTGCTGGCAGAGGCGGTAACGCCACCACCACGGGCGCTATCTGCCGCTGGGCTCGCGCTCGACGCCATACGGCCCATGTGAGGAGCGCAACGGCGTTACGGACGACGAAATCTCCCGTGCGGCCCGCCACCGGTGCGTTACGCCGCCCTCCGATGGGGCGGGCGAGATAAGGCTCGGCACATGGTCCTTACGCGCCGCGCCGGGCCGGCGAGAATCGGGACGGCGCTGCGACGACTCAGTCGGTGCGCCCGGGGCCCGCCGCGATGCCGCCGCCGGGCCGGTGCGCCGCGTCGGCCCGCTGCACCGGCTCCTGCCAGGTGATCTCCGAGATGCGGGCCGGCGGGAACTCGCCATCGGGCGGGACGATCTCATCCTCGGCCTCGAGCGGAATGCCGATGGGCGCCACGAAGTACCGGCCGGCCAGGCGCCGAGACTCGCGGTCGAGGGCGAACCCTGCCTTGGCCCGATGAAAGGTGACGGTCAGGTCGGCCTCGACCACTGGCTGGGAGCGCGAGCCATCAGTCAGGTCGATGCGGGTCGGCGTGTCGACGGCGAGGACGGAGCACGGGCGACCGGCGGCGCGGGCGTGGGTGCGGATCGCGTTGAGCAGGTCGACCGCGCTCGAGACGGGCTCGCGCAGGGGGCCGGATGCGCCGCTGCCGAGCAGGGCGTCGATGAGCAGCGTCGCCTCGGACAGCCGGGCACGAAGCTGAAGCAGCAGGTCGGGCGTCGGCGCCACGAACAGCTCGAGCGAGCCGGCGGAGGCCATGGCCTGCAGCACGGTCCAGTTGTGCGCGGCAGCCGAGCCGCCGATGCGCCCCGCGTCTCCTGCCACCACCGCCAGGACCGAACGTCCGGCCGCCGCAAGGCGTCGCGCAGCCACGAAACCGTCGCCGCCGTTGTTGCCGGTCCCGCACAGCACTGCCACCAGCGACGGGCGGGTCAGCGGACCGCCGGGGCCCCGCGCCGTCTCCGCCAGCCTGCCGAGCTCGGTGAGCGCAACCTCGGAAACCGCGGCACCGGCGGACTCCATGAGGGCGTCCTGGGACAGGCCCAGGCGCTGGGCGGCCTCGTCCATACGCGCCATCTCATCGGCGCCGATGAGGACCGGGACGGAGCGTTCCGGCCGCGCGGCCGGCTCGGTCACTGCGACTCGAGGTAGGCGACGATCGAGTCGATCTGCTCGGGCGACAGCTGCCCGGCGAACGTGGGCATCCCCATCCGATCGAGACCCTCGACCTCCGGCATGGTGCCGTCGATCCAGAGCGCGATCCAGGCGTCGGGATGTTCGGCCGCGAGATCCTGCAGGTTCTCGCTCACCGGGCCATCCGAGACGCCGGTGAGGGCAGGACCTACGCCTCCCTCGAGCGCCGCCCCATGACAAGCGACGCAGCCGGCCTGCTCATAGAGCGCCTGGCCCACGGCGGGATCGGGCTCGCCTGACGCCACGGGCGCGGCGCTCTCGCCGGGGAGGGCCAGCGCCGGATTCTCGCCGCTCAGGTTGGAGGCGAGGTAGACGCCGCCCACCAGGAAGACGAAGACGGTCAGCCAGACCGCCCAGGGCGGCACGCCACCGCCGCGCGTCTCGATGGGAGTGTGGACCGTCATCAGGCCTCAGTGGCCTCCCGCCGTGGCCGTGGCCGGCTGGCCCGGAACGGCGTACTCGGCAGGTTCGCCGCTGGTGTACATCAGGAACAGGTTGACGACCATCGCCAGGCCGCCGAGGGCGACGAGGCCGATGCCGGCCGCGGCGGTCAGCCGGTATGGGAGCAGGCCGGCGGCCAGGGCTTCGGCCGTTGCTCCCTGGCCGATGAGCGAGCCCTCCGCCAGGCCGCCGCCCATGAGGGCCACGCCGGCGAGCGCCGCGCCACCGAATCCGGCCCAGAGCTGGGCGCCGGAGAGGATTCCGCCGCCCCACTCACGCCGCAGGAGACGCGGCAGCGCGTGCTCGGCGAGCGCAAAGGCGGCAAACGTGTACGCCCCCAATGCCGCGAAGACGAAGGCGCCGGCCTCCCACTCGGTTCCGCCGACCACGGCCTGGACCGAGCGCAGCGCGCCGATGGCCTGCAGCAACGCCGTCGCCAGCAGGAAGGCGAGGGCCACGGCGGCGAAGGCGGCGCTGCCCGTGCCGAACAGCGCGGTCCATCGGCCCCGCATGGTCAGCAGCAGGTTCATCACCACCAGGAGTGCCGGCACCAGCAGGAGGATGGTGGCCACGCCGCCGATGGTGGTGATGACGTAGGGCACGCTCGTGTCGAGCATCATGGCCAGGCCGCTGAGCGGCGCCATGACCAGCCAGGCCAGCCAGCCCAGCATCGCCACGGCGGACGAGTAGAGGGGCCCGCCGGTGGTGCGCGGCACGACGTAGTAGAGCGTGGCGACGGCCATGCCCAGCAGCCAGAAGGCCTCCACGGCCCTCCCAAGATAAGCCGATGCGAGCGCCGTCGTCAGCTCCGGCAGCTCCACGAAGTTGATCGCCGCGTTGGCGGCCGTCAGCGCGGTGAAGGCGAGGAGCGCCACGGCCGCGTACCAGGTGCTGATGTAGGCGGACCTGATGCCCGCGCCGGTGGTCCTGAGAAAGGCCCCGGTCACGATCACGAGCGCCAGCAGCATGCCGCCGTCGATGAGCCACGGGAACGATGTGTAGGGCCCGTGCGCGCCGAGGTCGAAGACGTAGACCGATGCGATGCCGCCCGCGACCGACAGGTTCCACAGGCCCAGCGCCGCGTTGGCCGCCTTCTCCATGGCGAGCGGCCTGCCGAGCAGGCGCGGCGTGAGGAAGCAGATCGCGGCAAAGCCGGCGTTCGAGAGCCAGCCGTAGGCGATGGCATTGACGAAAGCGTGCTGCGCGCGCGTCGCATCCAGCGTGAACTCGAGGTCGAACACGCCGAGCGGGAAGGCCAGCGTCGCGCCCGAGAAGGTGCGCAGGCCAATGGCCAGCAGGCCGATGGCCGTGCCGATGGCGACCCAGGCGGCGGCCGCCACCAGGAATCCGGTGGCGGCGCTGTTCGGGGCGTCCGGAATCCAGCGTCGGCGGCGCTTCGGCGGCTCGTCGTACGGCCGCAGCTTCTTGGGGTTCACCGTCATGCGGCGAGGCGTCTCCTGCAGGCGTTGGGCTGCCGTAGCGGCGCGCGCATTGTAACCAACGCATCGGCCCCCGAGCGTGGCGTCGGCACGGTTAGCATAACGATGACGTCGCCTTGGCGGATCGTTGATGCTGCGCGGGCATGCTTGGGCCATGGTCGAATTGATCGTCGTTGCATGGATCGGCATCTCGGCGCTGGGCACGCTTGGCCTGTGCCGGGCGGCCGCCGCGGGAACCCGCCTGCTCGAAGGCGACGACCTGCCTCGCTGATCTCACCTGGCCGCGAACCGGGGGGCGCGGCCCGGCTCTGCTGCCGCCGGCGGGGCGCGTTGCTGTAGGCGCCGGAGAGCCGCGATCGCCCGGCCGGTTGCAGCACCGGCATCGGTTGTCCGACTCCATATACTCGTGCCGATGACGCCCGATCGCGAGATCCTGGCGCTGACCCCGATCGCCGATGATCCGGAGGTGGGTCACTGGCTGGCCGCGCTCGAGGATGGTCGCCGCGACACGCTCAAGGAGCTCGACGGCGTGACGCCGGAGATGGTCGACTGGTACCCCGATGCGCCCCTCAACAGCATCGGGACGCTGCTCTATCACATCGCCCTGATCGAAGCCGACTGGGTCGCCACCGAGATGCTGGGGCTCGACGACCCGCCCGAATTGGCGGCTCTGCTGCCGTGGCCTGATCGGTCGGAAGGCGGTCACCTGTCGCCGGCTGACGGACTGAGCCTCGCACAGCACACCGAGCGTCTTGCCGGCGTGCGCGCGTGGGTCCTCGGACACCTGAAACCGATGACGAACGAGGAGTTTCACCGCGTTCGCTCGTTCGAGCGCTATGACGCCGCGCCTGACTGGGTGCTCCACCACATCCTCCAGCACGAGGCGGAGCACCGCTCCCACATTGCCTGGCTGCGCGATGCGTCCGCCGCGCGGTGAGGCGCATCCGCGCGGTGTTCGCGGGCAGCTGTAGCTAACAATCACCCGTGGGCCAGGTGGCAAAGTCCCCGCGGCGACAGCAGCTTTGGCGCGTCAGCTCGATCGTCTCGAGGACAGCATCGGCGTCACCGGCCTGATCACGGTCCGGCGATGTTACGCGCGCGGCCGGTGGGCAACGAGAAAGCCCGCCGAGGCGGGCCGTTCGTGGCGGATCATTGGTTGCGGGGGACGGATTCGAACCGCCGACCTTCGGGTTATGAGCCCGACGAGCTACCGCTGCTCCACCCCGCGGCCACCTATGGTAGGCGCGACCCCGGCATCGGTCAAACGCACGGCCACGCTCAGCGGCCGGCGTGGGCGCGCGCCTTGAGGATCGAGCGCAGCGCCAGGAGCCCGATGATCGCCACGACCTGCGCCCCGAGCACGATTCGATTAACGTCGAGCGCCGGCTCCCATCGCACTGTCCCTTCGCGCACAACGTAGGCACCGGCCGGCGCGGCCGTCAGGCCGAATCCCCCTCCGCCGTTCTGCTGGTTGTCGCCACCCCCTCCGCCGCCGCCTCGAACGCGCGCCGCGGGAATGATGAGCACGCCATCGCGCTCGATCGGCTCGCCGAACACGGTTCGCGCCGTCATCGCCTCGCGGACGCCCTGCAGCATCTCGTCGACATTCATCGGTCAGCATCTCCTGCATCGGTCTGGACAGATCAGGATAGGGCGGGGCGACGGATGGGGCCGGGCCGGCAACCCGCCAGCCAGTGCTCAGGGCTCAGTTAGGCCGGTTGCGGCGCGATGTAGTTCGACCTGCGGCCCTGGACTGAGCATGAACCGCCCGCGGAGAGTCGCCGGAACACAACAGGGCCGGGACTAACAGTTGCCATGGCACTCGGTGACAGGATCACGCCCCGAGGAGCGGCTTAGTAGTGCCACCAGCCATAAATGGCCGGGGCACAGGGGCTGGTGGGACGCTCAGGTGGGCCGGTGCGCGCCCGGCTCCATCTCGACGGTGGCGTGATGGATGCCGTAGCGGTCGAGGAGCGCCAGGTAGGGATCGGGATCGAACGCCTCGGGCCCCAGCACACCGGCGCCGGACCAGGCGCCCGAGGCGATGAGCTCCATGGCGATCACCGGGTTGAAGCCGGTCTGCCAGCCCACCACCTGCAGGCCGTGCGTGCGCCACGTCTCGGCAGCATCGGCCATCTGGTAGCTGAAGATCTCGCGCGCCCGGCCCTCCTTGATGCCGATCACCCAGGTCCCCACCACCGCGCGCCCGGTGAACTTGTCACCCAGCGTGATCGGGTCCGGCGTGATGGCCGCGAGCACGTCGCGCGGCGCCACCTCGACGCCCTTCACCGAGACGCGGTCGGTGCGGTCCATGCCAAGCGCGTGGATCGTGCGCAGCTTGTCGATGAAGTCGCTGCCGAGCGCGTACTTGAAGCTCACGCGCCGCGCATCGCGGATCCAGCGCGGCACGAGCAGCACCTCTTCGTGCTCGACGTTGACGCACTCGACCGGGCCGATGCCCTCCGGAAACGGGAAGTGTTCAGGCGCGCTGAACGGCTCGGTCGTCACCCATTCCCCGTCCTGCCACAGGACGGGTGGATTGAGGCACTCCTCGATTGTGGTCCAGATGCTGAACACGGGCGCGAAGGCGTAGCCGGGGATCTCGAGATCGCCGCCGTCGCGGACATGGACCTCGTGCACCTCGTCGAAGAGGTGTTTGGCGGCATGGGCGGCGAAGACATCGGTCAGGCCCGGATCCATGCCCATCCCGACCAATGCCAGCCTGCCGCTGCTGTCCCAGTCGGCAGCCATGGCGAACTGCTCGTCGCCGAGCTTGACGCCCGGTTCGCTGAACGGCCGATCCGGGTGCGGCTTCGACAGGCTCATCGCCATATCCATGTAGTGCGTGCCCGCAGCCAGCGCCCCGCGGAAGATGGGCATCACGAACTGCGGATCGACGGCGTTCATGACCAGATCGGACCGATGCGCTCGCGCCGCCTCGGCAATGGCGCCGGCATCCCGTGCGTCGATCTGGACGGCCTCGAAGCGCCGCGTGTCGCCGAGGGCGTCGGCCATGGTACGAGCGCGGTCGAGCGAGTAGTCGGCGAGGACCATGGTCTCGCACCAGTCGCGCTGCGCGGAGATGCGGGCGATGGCCTCGCCCACTGTGCCGACGCCGACCAGCAGGACTCTCATCAGGCGGTCGCCTCCAGCTCGTCGACGAAGCTGCCGTCGCGGATCTCGAGGATGCGATCGGCGATGTCGAGCATCGCCGGATCATGCGTGGCGACCACGGCCGTCACGCCCTCGCCGCGGACCACGGAACGCAGCAGGACCATGATCGCGTGGCCGGTGTGCGAGTCGAGCTGGCCGGTCGGCTCATCGGCGAGCAGGAGCTTGGGCCGGTTGGCCAGGGCGCGGGCGATCGCCACGCGCTGCTGCTCCCCGCCCGACAGCTCATGGGGCCGATGGGCCGCCCGCTCCCCGAGGCCCACCAGGTCGAGCAGCTCGAAGACACGGTCGTCGCGATCGCGCGACCGGGCGCCGACCAGGCGCAGCGGCACCTCGACGTTCTCGGCCGCGGAGAGGATCGGTACCAGGCCGAAGGCCTGGAAGATGAACGCAACGTCGTGGCGCCTGAAGTGGACCAGCTGCTCCTCGGACATGGCAGACACCTCCTGCCCGTCGACGGCCACCGAGCCGGAGGTCGGCCGGTCGAGTCCGCCGAGCAGGTTGAGCAGGGTCGTCTTGCCGGATCCGGAGCGTCCGCGGATCGCGACCAGCTCGCCGCGTCCCACCGACAAGGCGACCCCGCGCACCGCGCGCACCACGCCTCCGGCGCTGGGATAGTCGCGCGTCAGCCCGGTGGCAATGACCATCGGTCCGCCGCGATCGGGCGCCCAGCGCGAGCTCATCGCCCACGCTCCTCCCGTGGCGGCCGGCCGTCGGGCCAGATCCCGATGTGGTCATGCTCCAGCCGAAGCCGCACGCGCCGCTCCAGGTGCAGTGCCTCGACGTGCGCGCGCGGCAGCTGGAGCCGGCCGGCGCGGTCGAGGACGGCGAACTCCTCGGCGATAACCTCGTGGTCGCCCTCGTCGGACAGCGTGGTGCGTCGCAGCGTCTCCGAGCTGGTGCGTCCGTCGCGGATGGCGACCGTGCGCTGCACCTGCTCAGACACGAGCGGGTCGTGGGTGACGATCACGATCGTCGTGCCCAGCTCGCGGTTGACGCGGCCCATGAGGTCGAAGACCTCATGCGAGGTGTCGGTGTCGAGCTCGCCGGTCGGCTCGTCGGCGAGGATCACCTCCGGCTCGTTCGCCAGCGCCACCGCGATCGCCACCCGCTGCTGCTCGCCGCCGGAGAGGCGGTCCGGCCGATGGTCGGCGCGCTCGGCCAGCCCCACCAGGCCCAGCAGCTCCTCGGCGCGGGCGCGGCGGTTCCGGCCGGAGGCGGCGTCGAGGATCATCGGCATCTCGACGTTCTCGAGCGCGGACAGGTACGGCAGGAGATTGCGTGCCGTCTGCTGCCATACGAAGCCGATGGTGCGACGCCGGTACCGGGTGCGCTCGCGACGCCCCATCTGGGTCAGGTCGTGCCCGGCCACCGTGGCGCGGCCGGCGGACGGCATGTCGAGGCCGCCCAGGATGTTGAGCAGCGTCGACTTGCCGCTGCCCGAGGCGCCCACGATGGCGACCATCTCCCCGGGGTCGACGAGCAGGTCCAGCCCCTGCAGCGCCACGACCTCGAGATCCGCGACCTTGAAGATCTTGACGAGGTTGTCGCACGCGATCTGGGCGCCTTCCCCGTACCGCGGACGCGCCCGCGTCCCATGGCTCGCGGCCAGCGGCGCCGCCAGCGGCAGCGCCGCGTCGCGCGACAGGTCCACGATCTCGTCGCCGCCCTGGTTCGCCATGGGCTCTCTCATCTCCCCATGGTGGCGCATCACTCGAGCCCCTCGCGCACGGAGCGGGCCGGATCCATCCGCCGCTGCAGCCAGGCGCTCACGCCGATCCCGATGCTCACGATCATGAGCAGCACGCCGAGCAGAAGGGTGACGTGAAGCGGATCGATCTCCAGGGCGACCTCGATCTCGGAGCCGATGAGGGCCGCCAGCCCCAGCCCCGGCTGGATGAGCGAGGCGATGCCGATGCCGAGCGCCAGGCCGGCCACCAGCGCCACGATGACCTCCGGCCCGTGCTCCATGATCCCCAGGCCGATGACCTGGCGGCGCGTGATGCCCATGGTGCGCAGCTGGGCGGTCTCCCGCGCCCGCGCGGCGGCCGCCAGCAGCAGCGCGATGGTCATGGCCATGGCGGCGTAGGCCAGCGCCACGACGACCGCCAGCCCGAAGCCGGCGGCCACCGCCTGCACGAGCGGGCCGGACCGCAGCTCGTCCGCGCGCTCGGCCTGCGACTGGAGGGTGGCTGCCGGCGCGGCGACAGCGAGCTCTGCCCGGAGGGCGCCGGCGGCATCGACGGAGGCCCGCGCGAACACGGCGGTCGCCAACAGCGCGCGGTCCGCCATCCTGCCGCGGAGCTGCTCGCGGGCGACGACGGCGAACGAGCTGCCGGGCGCGGCGCCGGAGAAGCGGTCACGGATCTCCACGACGCGGAAGGTGGCGCTTCGGCCACGCACCATCAGCTCGAACTCGTCGCCCCGCCGCAGGGGCTCCGCGCCGCCGAGCGCCATCGCCCGCGAGACGATGGCCGGGATGGGCTCCTCTTCCTCGTCACCCGGGACCGGCGCGGCGAGGAGGCTCGCCGGCAGGTCCGCATCGGCCGGCGTGCCGGCGGTGACCTCGGCGTAGTCCGATGCATCGATGGCCAGCAGCGCCAGGCGTTGCCCGGCGCGGCGACCGAGCGCATCGGTGAGATGCACGCCGGCGGCCGCCTCCACGCCGTCGACCGACGCCAGGTCGAGGTCGCTCGGCAGCGGGGCACCACCGGCCGAAACCTGGTACGCCGCCCCAACTTCCTGCCAGACAGCGGCCGTCTGCCCGCGCTCGATCGTCACCAGCATCGTCGACGAGAAGCCGCCGATCGCGACTGTCAGCAGCAGCACGATGAGCGGCAGGTGCCCCGCGTTGGCCTGCCGCGACGCGCGACGCAGGCCGAGGGAGGGCACGAGCCCGCGCCCTCCCGCCGCGACCCAGCCGGCGAGGCGCGCCGGATATGGGAAGAGCCGAACGGTGACGAGGCCGACGGCGACGCCGATCAGCACGGGCACGACGGCCAGGAAGGGGTCGACGCCCTCGAGATCGGCGGCCGCGCTGCCGCCTGCCAGGCCGCGCTCGCGCAGCAGGACGACGCCTCCGACGGCGAGCACCACGGCCAAGCCCTCGAACGCCAGCCGACGTGGGCTCGCCGCGAGCGGCGCGGCATCGTCGCGGTCCAGCCGGCCGAGGGAGAACAGCGCCATCGGCGTCGCGGCCGCCACGATGAGCACCGTCGTCACACCGGCCACGATGGCGGCGGCCAGCGGCGAGAGGGCGGTCGCCCTCGAGTCGATCACGACCGCCGCGACCAGGTAGGCGACCGCGGATGGGGGCAGCGCCAACAGCAGCCCCTCGAGCACGTGCGAGCCGATCACCTGCGGGACGGATCCGCCGCGGCCACGCACCAGCGCCAGCGCCCGACGGCGGCGCTGCGCGATCAGCAGCGTCAGCAGCCCAATCGCTGCGGCGGCGATCGCAGCCGGCCCCATCGCGGCGGCGGTGAGCACGGCCTGGGCCGTCCGGCGCTCCGCCAGGTATCGGTCCATGAGCTCGAGCAGGCCGGTCTGAAGGGTGGTCGCGTCGTGGCCCAGCCGTCCCGAGGTGAAGGTCGCATATGAGCTCTGCATACGGCGCAGGTCGGCCACGACCTGCTCGAGCCGCCCGGCGTCGAAGCCCTGCGGATCGAGGAAGTAGCGCCAGGAGTAGCGCATCGGCAACAGCATCCGTGTGAGCGGCGCATATGCGTCGGGCGACATGAGGGCTGTGCCGTAGATGAGCCGCGTGTCGAGCGTCACCGGGATGATGGTCGACAGCTCAAGGGACGAGTCGTTCAGCCAGTACGGCGCGTCCGGCTCGTGGATCTCGAGGAGCCCCACGATCTCGACGGCGGCACGATCCGGGGCGCCGAACTGGCCAACGAGCGCATCGTCCGCGTCCGGCGACAGGTGCAGCCGGTCCCCCACTGCCACGAAGAGCTCCTCCGCGGTCTGCACCGACAGTGCGGCCTCGAAGAGCACGCCCTGCTCCGGGACGCCCTCGGCCGTGGAGGTGCCGGGAATGTCGACCATCTCCGTCTCGCCGGTCGGCGCCCTGCCTTCCACGATCTCGACGCGATCCTCTGCGCCGTCCTGGAAGCGGAAGGTGATGTAGCTGGGCTGCTCGGCCGGAGGCTCCCGCACAGCCCAGCGTGCGCTCTCCACGACGAGCGACCGCCCGGTGATTAACGCGCGGATCGAGTCCGGGAGGTCAGCCTCGAGCTGCTCACCTGCGGCCGCGATCGGCTGAAGGCCGGAGGTGGCAACGCCGCGGATGCGGCCCACCTGGGCGAGCTGGATGCTGCGCTCGACCGCCGTGGCGCTGCCGATCTCATGGCGCAGGCCGGCATCCGCCACGCGGTTGAAGAGCCGCGGCGCGGCGGCGAATCCGAAGGCGGTGAGGAGCACGAGCACGACGAGCAGCGCTGCCGGGAGGCGCTCCTGGCGCAGCCGCTGCAGGAGGAAGCCGATGGCCTGCATCTGCGCCTCAGTCCTCCCCCGAACGCAGCACGCCACTGACCCGCACGCGCCGCAGCAGGCTGCCGATGACGACCACGGTCGCCACCAGCGCCGCCATCGCGAGCAGGTAGAGGAGGCCCACGCCTGCCCACGGGATCACGACCTGCACCGGCGGAACTGCCGGCGTCGCATCCTGGGTCAGGGTCACGAACGGCAGGACGAGCCAGGCCAGCAGCAGACCCAGCCCGGTGCCGGCCAGCAGGCCGATCGCCAGCAGGAAGGCGTTCTCCAGCGACAGCCAGGCGGACAGCTGCCGCGGCGACAGGCCGAGAGCGCGCAGCAGCGCGAACTCGCCCATCCGCTCCCTGGTCGACACGCCGGCGCTGACCACGAAGCCGATGGCGGCAAAGATCACCGCCGCCGCGGCCCCAACCCCCAGCGCGCCGATCACTCCCAGCGCCACCGGATCGCTGAGCAGCTCCGCCTGGCGCTCGGTGCGCACCAGGACCGAGTCGGCGGAGTAGGGGTCCCGGCGCAGCATTGCACCGACCTCACCGGCCTGCTCATCCGCCACCGAGAGCCACCACTCGTCGACGAAGAGCGTGGCGCCATCACGCGCGTACCGGTGAAGGGCCGTGCTCGCCGCGTCCGCCACCACGAACGGCTGCGCCGGATCGAGCGTCGGGAACTCGTCGAGAGCGCCGACGACCTCGATAGCGGTGCGCCGGGTCAGATCGCCGATCGCCATCTCCTCCCCGACGCCAGCTCCGGTCAGCTCCATGAACCGATCGCCGGCGAGAACCGGCAACGGCTCGGCGGCTATCGCCTCAAGCGCCTCCGGTCTCAGGGTGATGATGTAGCTGAGGCCTCCTCCGACGAGCGCGGAGCCCTCGACGAACACGAGCCGCTCCGGCGCACCGCGGACCGTGGCCGCGGGTTCGGGCTCGTCCCCCAGCGCTGCGCGCATCCAGCGCCAGTCGTTCGCCTCCAGATCCAGATCGAGCGGCGCGCCCTCGGCGCTGATCTCCAGCAGGGCGATCTCGCCGATCACTCGAGAGTCCTCCGGCAGGGTCACACCGATCTCCACCGCCAGCAGCTCGAGCGGGTGGTCGGGGGTCACGTCATGGTCCTCGCCGATCGAATCGGTCAGCTCCACGACCGTCTCCTGCACGCCGCCCGCGGCCTCCACGAGGGGCGAAGCCTCGAAGCGATGGATGAGGCCTCGGGCGTCGCGGGCGACCACGGCCAGCTCGACACCGCGATAGCCCGCCGGCAGCGGTGCGTCGAAGACGGGGTTGCCATCGGGGTCCTCCCCGGCGGAAGCCGGCTCGAGAGCCACGTCAGCGATCAGCGTCAGGCTGGCGGGCTCACCGGGGATCGGCACGGCCGTCACATCGGAGGCATCGGTCCTGGTTCCTTCCATGAGCGCCGCCAGCGGCGCACCGGCCTGATCGGGGCGGAAGGCGACCAGATCAGGGGCCGCGGCCGCATCGGTGGCGAGCAGCTGGCCCGCCGGTGAGCCGCCGCCGATCTCGAAGCGATCCAGGAGGACCGGAAGCGAGGCCTCGACGCCCGGAAGGCCGCTGTAGGTCGTGGCGAACGCCCAGTCCGGCAGGTCCGGAAAGTTCGAGACCTCGACACGAACGTCGGCGCCGGCCTGGTGAGCTGCCTGCTCCGCCTGTGACTGCGTCCAAGTGCTGACATAGGCGCCGGCGAACGTCCCCAGCGCCGCGGCCAGCATCAGCAGCAGGGCCGATCGCGTGTAGCGCAGCGGCCGGCGCGAGAGCTGCCGCGCGCCCAGCGGCGCGACGAGGCCCCGCCGCCCGGTGAGCAGCCGCTCGCCGATCTCGGCGGCCAGGGGGACAATCCGCAGCGCGAGGATCGCGCCCGCCAGCAGCCCGATGGCCGGTGCCGCGACCAGCAGCGGATCCAGGCCAAATGTGCCGCGGACCGTCTGCGTCAGCGGCGCGCCGTACTGCCGCAGCTGCCACAGGCCCACGCCGGCGAGCACCAGCAGTGCCAGGTCGAAGCCCAGCCGCTGCGCCAGGCTGCGGCCGCTCTGTCGCGCCATCGACTGCCGCACCGCCGCCAGGCCGCGGCCGGAGGCCAGTGCCGGCAGCACCAGTCCGAGCACGGCGCCGATCCCCGCCAGCGCGGCCATGACGAGCACCGGCATGTCGATGCGCGGCTCGAGGGTGATGCCGGTGCCCGCCAGCGGCCCCACCGCGTTGAGGAGCTCGAGCGCTCCGACGGCCAGGAACGGCGCGGCGAGGACCGCCGGCGTCACCAGCAGCAGGGCTTCGAGGAGCGCCATGAGCGCCACGTGGCCCACGCCGGCACCGCGCGACCGCAGGAGCGCCGTCTCCACTCGGCGCTGTTCCACCAGCAGCCCGGCAACCAGCACGAGGGCGTACCCGGCGAGCACCGCGAACTGGATGGTGAGGACGAGCACGCCGCTGCGACTGACCAGGAGCGAGCGGCCGACATCGTCGAGGATCGCGTCGAGGTCGGTGTCGATCTCGAAGAAGGCTCGTCCCCCCAGCGCCGCCTGCAGCCGCCTGTCGAGGGCGGCGGTGTCCGAGCGCATCCAGTCCACGTTGTCGACCGCCAGCCGATCGAACTCGGGCAGCGCCCGCCATACCGCCTCGACGTCGCGGCTCAACGTGCGCGACAGCAGATCCTCGCGCGCGGCGACGAACGGACCGTACGTGGTGAACGACGGGCCCTCGGCCACGCCGTCCACCTCGAGCACCTCGCCCCGCCAATAGGCCGCCTCAGGATCGTTCGGCCGCCAGATTCCGGCGACTACGACGTTCAGCACCAGCTCATCGTCGAAGCGACTGGTCAGGGCGAGCTCGTCGCCGATGGCCAGCTTGAGCTCGCGAGCGGCCGGCGCGGATAGCGCGACCTCCATGGGGTCGGCGACGGCAGCCGGCCACGCGCCATCGGTCAGGGTGGCGTGGTCCTCGATGCCACCGTAGGCGCCGAAGACCGCGAGATCGGTGACCCGTTCGGGGTGCTGCCCGGGCAGAGCGTACGACTCGGAGCGGAGGAGGCGCGCCACCTCGCCGCCTGTCCAGCCCAGGATGCGGCCGAGCTGCCGGGACACTGCGGCATCCACCTCGGGCAGCTCCTCCGGCTCTGCGCGCAGCTGCACTGCGATGGTGGTGTCGGCAGCAGGCTCATCGCCGAGGATGTTGCGCAGACCGGTCAGCGCCACGGCGTCGCCGTACAGGACGCCGATCGCCAGGAGGGTCGTGGCGCACACGATGACCAGCCACGTCGCGGCCACGATCAGCCACCCGGCGAGGCTTCGCTGCAGGACGACGTGCCACGCAGCCATCAGGCCCTGGACCATTCGGCTCCTCCCACCCTCTACGGTCTAGGTAGCGCCCGATGAACCAGGTGGTTCACGACGCTAAGCATTGATGCGTCGGTCAGCATGACCGAAGGATGCGCCAGATGCATGGAATGTTGTCGGCTGCGGCCTTCCCGCCATCGCACCATGAGCTGCGCTCGGCGACAATCGCGGCATGCTCCTCATCATCGCGATCCCCCTCGCGATATTCGTGGTGCCCAGTCCCTGGGGCCTGCCGGTCGTCGTCGCGGCCGTGGTCGTGGAGGTCGCGGAGACCTTCTTCTGGATCCGGCTTTCGCGGCGTGGACGGGTGAGGGCGGGCCCGGAGACGCTCATCGGGGCACAGGCGGAGGTCGTCGCCTCGTGCCGTCCGACCGGGCAGGTGCGGCTGCAGGGCGAGCTCTGGCGAGCGCACTGCGAAGCGGGCGCCGACGTTGGGGACGTGGTGCTCGTGCGCGCCTTCGAGGGGCTCACGATCCTGGTCGATCGCGCGGCGTAGCGGGCCAGCCTTGGACTCATTCACCACAGGCTGAGCCGTCGATCGAGCGGCCGGTGACTCATTCCCTGACGAATAGCCTCTGCCCTCTCATCGATCGGCCAGGCATCGAGCGCGAGTGTGTGTGGCGGTTCCGTCATTTACGACTGGTAGTCGTACTAAGCGAGGTTCCACCGCTGCGGATGGGCCCGAGTCGACTCCTCACGCTCGGCTGATCGGGTCCGCCAGCCCGTGAGACGCGTTCCAACGCTGTTAGTACGACTGGTGGTCGTATATGACGGAAACTCACGGGCAGCATCCTCGATCGGGCGGGCCGTGAGAGCCCCACTGCAACGCACCGAGCGGCGGCTCACGCCGGTTCGAGCTGCACGAGCGAGACCGATGGCATCGGCAGCTCGAACGCGAGCTCCAAAA
>JBOGTC010000164.1:0-30068 GCA_050692055.1 Candidatus Limnocylindria bacterium
GGGCTTCCACGAGCGCGCCCGCACCGATGCCGGGCCGCTCGCCGCGCCGCCCGGCCCAATCCCGCTCGCCAGCTCCTGGCCGCCGCTCGCCGGGCTCGCGGTGGTCATGGCCGGGCTGGGCCTCATCTACGGCCCCTGGCTGCTGCTCCCCGGGCTGGCGCTGGGCGTCGTGGCGGCCTACGGCTGGCTCGTGCAGCTGGATTGAGGCGAGATGCAGCTCGACCGGCCCAGACGCCTCGCCATGCTCGAGCAGCGGGCCGACGAGTACCTGAGCGTCGCGATCGCCAACGTGCAGCGCGAGTACCCGCACATGCCGCACTTCGTCGCCACGGGCCGCGAGGACTATCGCACCCACCGAGAGCTGCACCCCGCGTTCTATGGCTCCTACGACTGGCACTCATGCGTCGAGATGCACTGGACGATCGTGCGGCTCGTTCGTCAGGTCCCGGACCTGGCGGCCGCGGACGAGGCTCGGGGCGTGCTCGATGAGCTGCTGACGCCGCACAACCTCGCGGCCGAGGCCGCCTTCTTTGCGAAGCCTGAGCATCGGTCGCTCGAACGGCCGTACGGCTGGGGCTGGCTCCTCACGCTCCAGCACGAGCTGCTGACCTGGGAGCATCCTGCCGCGCGGCGCTGGGCCGGAGCGGTGGAGTCGCTGGCCGACGTGCTGACCGAGCGGCTGGTGGACTGGCTCCCCGCGCTGACATACCCGCAGCGCACGGGTGTCCATCCCAACACAGCGTTCGGCCTGTCCCGTTCCCTCGACTACGCCGCGCTGCGCGCCCGCGGCGGTGACTCCGCGCTGGTGGACGCGATCCGGACGGCCGCGCGCAGCTGGTTCATCGCGGACGTCGACTATCCGGCGCAGTACGAGCCGTCGGGCGCCGACTTCCTGTCGCCGGCCCTGGCCGAGGCCGAGCTCATGTCCCGGACTCTCGACCCGCGCGCGTTCGCGCCGTGGTTGACGAGCTTCCTTCCCGGCATCGTGTCGGCCGAGCCCGCGTCGCTCTTCGAGCCTGCCCGGGTCTCCGACGAGACGGACGGTCAGATCGCACACCTCCATGGGCTGAACCTCAGCCGCGCGTGGATGTTCACTGCCATGGCCGAGCGGCTGCCGGACGACGATGCGCGGATCGAGCCGCTGCTCGAGGCGGCCGGTCGCCACGCCGAGGCGTCGCTTTCGCACGTCGCCGGCAGCGACTACGCCGTGGAGCACTGGCTGGCCGCGTACGCCACGCTCATGCTCAGCCACGGATCCGGCTGACACGCGCCGGGGCACGTCCGGGAAGCAGCCGCCTAGCCGCCCAGCTTGAAGGTCATCCCTGCGGCGGCGTTCGTGTCGCTATGACACGGCCAACGGTCCAAGGGTGCAAGTTACCGGCGCTTCGAGGCTCCCGAGCGCTCTGCTGACCCTCCTATCCTGCCGGCCGTGCAAACACGCTGGGTGATCAGGCCCTCGAGCATCATTCGGGCGGGGGCGAAGCTCGGCCAAGTTGCATGGCCGGCAGATTCGGGGTGCATCGACGCCACAGCCGGCCGGATGGCCGCAGGCAACCCCTGGGGCGAAGCCCGCCCTCCGCTACCCTGCCGGCTGCGTCAGCCACCCGCGTCTTCCTCCCAGCCGCCATCGGGCGTGCGGCGCAGGCGGACGACGCCGGTGGCGCCGGCGCCGGCCGCCTCGCGGCGCTGGAGCTCCAGGCAGACCCGATGGGTGACGAAGCCCGAGACGAACGGCAGCAGCAGGATTCCCAGCTGGAGGGCGCGAGTCGTCTCCTCGACCGAGACGGCGAAGATGACCGCCGCAACGTCGTTCCCGGCCGCCAGCGTGAGCAGGATGAAGAAGACGAGCCCGCCGACGCCGACGGCGGTGCGCATCGGCCTATCGCGAGGGCGGTCGAGGAGATGGTGCTCGCCGCGGTCGCCGGTCAAGCGCGCCTCGACGAACGGCCAGAAGGTGATCGCCGTGAACACGATGCCGGGGATCACGATGCCGGCCAGGAACGGCTTTGGGATCGTGACGCCGAGCACGGTGAACTCGATCGGCGGGAAGAGCCGCAGGGCGCCGTCCAGCCAGCCCATGTACCAGTCCGGCTGTGACGGCGCGCTGACCTGCGTCGCGTCGTACGGGCCGAAGACCCAGACCGGGTTGATCTGGAAGATCCCGCCCATCAGCGCCAGGATCGCCGCGGTCAGCATGAACAGCCCGAACGACTTCAAGACCTGCGAGGGCCAGAATGGCTTGCCGACCACGTTGCGCTCGGTGCGGCCGGGGCCGGCGAACTGGGTGTGCTTCTGGCGCCACAGGATGGCGAGGTGCACCAACACCGCCCCGATCAGGATCGCCGGCAGCAGCATGATGTGGAACACGAAGAGCCGGCTGATCATCGCCTCGGCGGGGTACTCGCCGCCGAAGAGCAGGAAGGCAAGTCCGGGACCGATGAACGGGATGGAGAGCGCCACCGAGTACACGATGCGCAGGCCGGTGCCGGACAGCAGGTCATCCGGCAACGAGTAGCCGGTCAGGCCCATCGCCAGCGCCATGAGCAGCAGGCCGATGCCAACGAGCCAGTTGATCTCGCGCGGGTTGCGGAAGGCGCCGGTGAAGAAGACCCGCGCCATGTGCAGCACGATGGCGGCGACGAAGACGAGCGCCGCCCAATGATGGACCTGCCGCATGACGAGGCCGGCGCGCACCTCGAAGCTGAGCTCCAGGACGCTCCGATAGGCCGCCGAGACCTCGCTTCCCTGCAGAGGCACGTACGGGCCCTCGTACACGACCGGCGTGGCGTCGGGCACGTAGAACAAGGTCAGAAAGACGCCGGTCAGCACCAGGATGATGAGACAGGAGAGCGCAACCTCGCCCAGGAGGAAGGACCAGTGATCCGGAAAGACCTTGCGCAGGCCGGTCCGCGCCCAGTGCGACGTGCCGAGCCGGTCGTCGAGCCAGCCGATCACGTTCCGCCTCCCTCGGCCGGCGGGTCGTGCGTCATGTTCCAGAAGCTCGGGCCGACCGGCTCGGGGAAGTCGCCGCGGGCGACCAGGTAGCCGTCATCGTCCACGGACATCGGCAGCTGCGGCAACGGTCGCGCCGCCGGGCCGAAGACCGGGACCGCGCCGCGCGTGACGTCGAAGGTGGACTGGTGGCACGGGCAGAGCAGCTCGCGCGCCTCGGCGCGATAGAGGCCCACCGGGCAGCCCACGTGCGTGCAGATCTTCGAGTAGGCGACACAGCCCTCGGGCGCCCAGTCGCCGCGGCCCTCGGGCAGGCGCAGCTCGCCGGCAGGGACCCTGACGAGGAGCGCCACGCCGTCGGGAGACCCGACGTGCCCGTCGGGATAGACGCTCGTCACGCTCCGAAAGCCCACGGCGGCGGGGCGGATCGGGTCGCCGTCACCGTCCACGACCCGCATCCCCTCCTCCCAGGGCGTGCGGAAGAGCGCGCGGCCGGGGCTCGGGCCGAGCGAGAAGACGGGGAGCGCCAGCGCAGCGGCCAGCAGCGCCCCTGCACCGGCCAGCAGCCTGACGAGGAAGGAGCGCCGCGTGATCGCGTCAGCGTCGAAGGCCTGCCGCGCCGCCACGCGCATCTCAGGCGGCGAGGCGAGCGGATGACGCTCCTCGGTCTCCACGGTCGTATCCAGCAGCGCAACGGCCCAGATCACGATGCCGGTACCGATTCCGCCCAATGCCAGCGCCAGGAGTACGCCCTCGACCTGTGGCTGGCCGCCCAGGATGTAGACCGCGATCAGGCCGACCGAGGCCAGCATGGCGAGCACGAAGCATGCGGCCGTTACACGCACCGCCCTCATCGATCAGGGTTCTCCACGGATCGCTCCACCTTCGGCGTCCACTCGCGGCCGACCAGGATCACGACCGCCACCAGCGAGGTCACGCCGAACGCCCAGGCGACGAGGCCCTCCGGCACCGGGCCGATGCCGCCGATCTCGAAGCCGCCGGGGTTCGCATCGGTCCTGAGAAACTCGACGTACGTGGCGAGGGCGTTGAGCTGCTCCTGCTCGAAGGCAAAGGCCGGCATCTGGCCAGGGCCAACGATCACCGCCTCCGCCACGGTGATCGGCTCCGCCTGGGCGAGCGGCGGAGCGACCCATCCACCGCCGGTGGCGCCGCCGTTGGCGGTGGCGCCGTGGCACGGCGCGCAGTTGACGATGAAGATCTCCCGCCCCTGCTGGAGCAACGAGGGGTCGAGCTCGACGGTCGGAATTTCCGGCCCCTCGCCGAGGGAGGCCACGAAGGCGACGAGCGCATCGACCTCGTCCTCGTCATACGCGGGATCCTTGCGCTGGGTCTGCCCTTCGGCCTCCGCGGCCGGCATGCGCCCGGTGCGCAGCTGGTAGTCCGCGGACGCTGCTCCCGCATCGGTCAGGGGCGGCCCGTACGGCCCGCCTTCGCCATCGGTCCCGTGGCATGAGCTGCAGCCGGCGAGGAACAGGGTCTCGCCCTCGGCGAGGTTCCCGTCCTGGGCCGGGGCCGCCGCCCGCTCAGGCGCGGCGCTCGGCGCGCTCGCCGCGAGGGCACCGATCGCCATGGCCAGCGAGGCAGTGAGCACCAGGACGCCGACGGCGAGCGGACGCCTCATCCGGTGCTCGCGAGCCTCCACACCATGAGCAGCGACACGAGGCTCCCCGCTGCGTAGCTGGCCGCGCGGGGGCGCGACGGAGCCTCCTCGCTCACCGAATCAGCCAGGACCAGCGACCCGACCGCCACCGCGCCATAGACCCAGTGCAGCCACTCGGCCGGTCGGGCGCCGCCGGCGAACAGGGCCAGCCCGGCGACGGCCTGGGCCGCGAGTGCGATGACGAGCGCCACGCGCAGCCAACCCAGCCAGGCTGGGACGCGCTGCAGCACGGCGCACACCACGGCCAGCAGCCCGAAGCCGATCAGCGCGGCCACCAGCGCGCCGGTCGCAGACGCATGCAGCGCGCCCATGCCCCCCATGATGCCGCACGCGGCGGCGGCTCAGGTGCGGTTGCCGACCGAGCGCAGTGTGACGAGCACGAGGATGGCGCCGAGCGTCGCGACGACGAGCGCGCCGAGGAAGCCGGTCGCCTCCTCCTGGTTGAGCACATTCACCCAGAGAAAGCCGCCGATGATGCCGCCCACGATGCCGACCAGCATTGTGCCGATGCAGCCGAAGCGCTCGCGCCCGGGTACGAAGAAGCCGGCAAGTGCGCCGGCGATGAGCCCGACGATGATCCAGCCCAGAATGCCCAGCTCACCCATGGTTGCCTCCACGTTCGTTGGTGTCGTGCGGCAGAATGCACGCCGCGTGCCGGTCAGGGCGTCAGACGCCCTCGAACGGGGGCAGCAGCTCCACTACCGTCGCGCCGGTGCAGTTGTAGAAGAGCGTGCCGTTGTGGCGCTCGGAGCGATCGTCCAGGCCGCGGCGCACCAGCGCGGTGTGGCCGTGCAGCCAGAGCGGCGAAGCGAGCCTGCCAGCAAGCCACCGGAACGCGGTGAAACCGCGGTGAGCGAGATCGTGGTCGTCGTTCACGCCGCGAGGCGGAGCGTGCGTCAGCACGATGAGCGGCCCCGCCCCACGTGCCGCCCAGCGCGCGCGCAGCACGCGGCGCCACATGCCGAACGAGGAGACCTGCATGCCGCGCTCGTTGTAGCGAGGTGAGCCGGAGAATCCGATGAGCCGAACACCCGCCTCCTCGACGACCCGGCCATCGGCGAGCGGATCCGGCAACAGCTTGGGCCCGGTGTGCTCCCAGGCGATTCCCACGTCGTGGTTGCCGCGGACGTAGCGCAGCGGCGCGCCGAAGGCATCGGCAACGAACGAGAGGTACTCCGGCTGGAGGTCGCCGCATCCCAGGACCGCGTCCACGTGGCCGATGCCACGCCGCGTGGCGGGCGAGTCGAGCGACGGGTCCGGCTCGTCGGACACGGCCAGAAAGCGGATCGGCCGATCGGCGCGAGCCGCAAAGGCAGCGGGGTCAGGCCACGTGAGCCGCAGGCGATCGCTCACGGGTTCCGCTCGTCATCTGCATCCGGAGCCGCCTCAGGATCCGTCTGGCGGGCCAGGTCGCGACGCGAGATCGCGTCGGCCGTGGTGCGACTCTCCACTGTGCGCGAGTGGCGGCCGAGGCCCGCCTGGCGCAGCTGCTCGCCACCGATCAGGGCGGTCGCGATGGAGCCGCTCCGCCGCTGCGGCGTGCGCCCGGGGACCAGGAGCTCGGTGACGTCGGCATCGATCTCGGCGGCATCGGCCAGGCGGGCGGCCGCGACGCGGTTGTGCCCGTCGGCCACGAAGTAGTCGTCGTCGACCTTGCTCAGCTCCACCGGCGGCAAAATGGCGAGGTTGTCATTGGCGGCCAGGATCCGGCGCCAGCGGGCAGCCCAGTTCCTTCCGCGCAGCTGCGGCAGCGGCAGGAAGTCGGCCGTGTTCTGCGAGGGCCGGCGCAAGGTGCCGACGATCCGATCGAGCGGAACCGACTGCAGGCCCACGCGCCTCGGCACGGCGGACGAGGCCTCGGGGTGAAGGTCGTACAGCGAGGGCAGGACCGAGCGTTCCGCGCGGCGACGGTCTGCGGCCGCCGCTCCCCGCCGGTGCCAGGCATCCCGCCCTCGCCGAAGCACGGCAAGAACAAGCAGGAGCAGGGCCAGCCGGCCGAACAGCCATCGGGCGAGGGTGCTGAGCAGGTGCATGAGAGGCTTACGTGCCATGGGGGTTGAAACGGTGGGTACTATGATGCCTGTCCCGAGCGCGGACCGCCCAAGGCCCGTTCGACCGAGCCATGCAACGAGGAGCGTCAGAAGCGATGGCGACCGTCACCTTCGACCACTTGTACAAGCGCTTCAGCGAGGAGGTCGTCGCCGTCAACGACCTCCACCTGGAGGTTGCAGACGGCGAGTTCCTGTGCCTCGTCGGTCCATCCGGCTGCGGCAAGACGACGGCGCTGCGCTGCGTCGCCGGCCTGGAGGAGATCAGCGAAGGCGAGCTTCGCATCGGCGACCGCGTCGTGAACAACGTCGCGCCCAAGGACCGTGACATCGCCATGGTCTTCCAGAGCTACGCGCTCTACCCGCACATGAGCGTGTACGACAACCTTGCCTTCGGCCTCAAGCTGCGCAAGGTCAAGAAGGACGACATCGATCGGCGCGTGAAGGAGGGGGCCGGCATCCTGGGCCTGGAGCGCTTCCTGGATCGCAAGCCCAAGGCACTCTCCGGCGGGCAGCGGCAACGCGTGGCGCTCGGGCGCGCCATCGTGCGCGAGCCGGCCGTCTTCCTGATGGACGAGCCGCTCTCCAACCTCGACGCCAAGCTGCGCGTCCAGACCCGCGCCGAGATCGCGCGCCTTCACCAGCGCCTGGAGACGACCACCATCTATGTCACCCACGACCAGGTCGAAGCGATGACCATGGGCGACCGCATCGCCGTCATGCGTGACGGCCTCCTCCAGCAGGTCGGCACGCCGCAGGAGCTCTACGACCACCCGGTGAACATCTTCGTCGCCGGCTTCATCGGCTCGCCTGCGATGAACTTCGCCACGACGAAGGCGGAGGGCAAGGACCTCATGTTCGGCGGCGCGAAGCTCGAGCTGGCGGGAGAGCAGGCCCGTGCGGCGGAGTCGCGGCCAGATGGCGCGAGCGTCCTCATCGGCTTCCGCCCGGAGCACATCGAGATCGCCAACGGCCAGGCCGGCGGGGCTGTGCGCTTTCCCGCCACGGTCGACGTGGTCGAGTACCTGGGCAGCGAGGAGCTGATCCACGCCCAGGCGGAGGGCAACGAGATCGTGGCGCTCCTGCCGTCAGACGAGAAGGTCAAGGTCGGCGACCGTGTTGACCTCGCCGTGCCCATGGACAAGCTGCACATCTTCGACCCGGATAGCGAGAAGACGCTCGCTGGCTGACCGAAGACCGATGCAACCCGACCCGTTGCCGAGGCCGTACTATTCAGAGACGTTAACGAAAACGCCCGGGCGACAGGCGCTTGAGCCGTCTGAACCCCACTGACGACCGAGCGATGGCGCTTCCGCGCCCTCGTCATTACCGGAGCAGGTGGAGGAACCCATGTCCAAGTTTCGCTTCGTAGCACCGTTCATGGTGCTGATGCTCGTCCTTGTCGCATGTGGCGACGGCGACGGCGCCAGCCCGGGAACGGGCGACGGCGACGGCGACGGCGCCGCCGAGTTCGCCGGTGAGTCCGTATCGGTCGTAGTCGTCTGGGGCGGCGCCGAGCTGGAGAGCTTCGAGGCAATGGTCGCTCCGTGGGAGGAGGAGACCGGCGCCACCGTCGAGATCGAGAGCACCCGTGACATCGACGCCCTCCTGCAGACGCGCGTCGAAGGCGGCACTCCGCCCGACATCGCCGGACTTCCCGGACCGGGCGTGATGGCGCAGTTCGCGCGCGATGGCGCGCTGCAGGAGCTGCCGCAGAGCGTCCGCGACGTCCTGGCCGAGCAGTACGATCCGGGCTGGGAGGTCGCCGGCACGGTCGACGACCAGTTGGTCGGCGTCTTCATCAAGACCGCCCTGAAAGGCCTGATCTGGTACAACCCCGCGCAGTTCGAGGCCGCCGGCTACAGTGTCCCAGAGGACTGGGATGGCATGACGGCGCTCGTCGACCAGATGGCGGCCGACGGCACGACGCCGTGGGGCATCGGACTGGAGAGCGGGGCGGCCACCGGCTGGCCAGGCACCGACTGGGTCGAGGACTTCGTCCTCCGCCAGTCTGGACCCGACGTCTACGACGCGTGGGTGGCCGGCGAGCATGCCTGGTCGTCACCCGAGATCCGCGCCGCGTTCGAGGCCTTCACCCTGTGGGCATCTGACGAGGAGTACGTCGACGGCGGCCCGAGCACCGCGCTGGGCACGAACTTCGGGAACGGCGGCGACTGCATGTTCGAGGATCCCCCCGGCTGCTACCTGCACCACCAGGCCAGCTTCATGGGCGGCGCAGGCGGGTTCTTCGAGACGAACTTCCCGGACGTTGCGGTTTCCGGCGAGACGTATGACTTCTTCGTCATGCCGGGCATCGAATTCGACGGCGTCACCTCTGCCGGCGACCTGTTCGGCATGTTCAACGACACCGAGGCAGCTCAGTCGCTGATGGCGTACCTGGTCACCGCCGAGGCCCAGCAGATCTGGGTCGAGCGCGGTGGAGCGCTGTCGGCAAACAAGGAAGTCCCTCCCGACGCATACCCGGACGAGACCGGAAGCCGATCGGCGGAGGCCCTGACCGGCGCGGAGACGGTGCGGTTCGACGCATCCGACCTGATGCCGGCGGAGATGGGCTCCGCCTTCCTGGAGGCGATCGTCAACTCCGTGCAGAACCCTGGTGACCTCGACTCGATCCTCGCGGATCTGGATGAGGTGCAGCAGGCGGCCTACGGAGGGTAACGGCTGACCTGAGCCGGGCCGCCCTCGAGGGCGGCCCGGCTCCTTCACCTCAACACGCACCGGAGGTTGGCAGATGGACACGCTGGTGACAGCGATCATCGTGGTGGTCGGAGTGCCGGCGGTCGTGTGCGGCTACATCATCGCCACCGAGTGGGTCATCCGCGGCCTATCGTCGACGGCCAAGGTGAGGCTCCGCCCATGGCTGTGGGTCCTGCCCGCGTTCCTGTTCCTGGGCGTGTTCCTGATCTACCCCACGATCAGGACGTTCATCAACTCCCTCTTCGGCCGCACCGGCGAGTTCATCGGGATCCAGAACTACGCTGACCTCTTTGGCAGCGGTGGCTTCTGGCAGGTCCTGGCGAACAACGCGATCTGGCTCATCTTCTTCACCGGTGTGGTGGTCGTACTGGGCCTCATCATCGCGGTCCTCGCTGACCGCGTCCGCTACGAGACCCTCGCCAAGGCCGTGATCTTCATCCCGATGGCCATCAGCTTCGTGGCCGCGGGCGTGATCTGGAGCTTCATGTACAACATCAACTCCGATATCGGGACGCTCAACGCCGGCTTGACCGCGGTCGGCCTCGAGCCACAGGCCTGGATCCAGGAGTGGCCGCGCAACACCTTCATGCTCGTCATCGTGGGCATCTGGATGTGGGTCGGCTTCGCCATGGTCATCCTGTCCGCCGGCCTGAAGGGCATCAGCACCGAGCTGCTCGAGGCAGCTCGCATGGACGGCGCCACCGAGATCCAGGTCTTCTTCCGCATCATCCTGCCGTTGCTGGCGCCGACCATCGCGGTCGTGGCGACGACGGTCGTCATCACCGCGCTGAAGACGTTCGACATCATCTACGTCATGACCGGCGGCCTCTACAACACCTCGGTCATCGGCTTTGAGTTCTACCGCGAGCAGTTCACAAATCGCGATCCCGGAGTGGCGGCCGCAGTCGCCATCATCCTGTTGCTGGCGATCGTGCCGATCATGCTCGTCAACATTCGGCGGTTCCAGGCACAGGAGGCGATCCGATGACGGCCGTGGACGGCGCAGCGCCGCGCATGCGGCAGCGATCCGACGTCGCGGCGGGCATCGTCCGCGCGATCAACCGCTGGCCCGTCCACGTGACGCTGCTGATCATCGGCCTGCTCTGGTTCCTGCCGACCGCGGCGCTCCTCATCAGCTCGTTCCGGCCGCCCAGCGAGGTGCTGACCAACGGATGGTGGAACGCCTTCACGCTGCCGTTCCAGTTCACCCTGGAGAACTACGACAACGTCCTGGGCCAGAACCGCATGGGGAGCAGCTTCATCAACAGCCTGCTCATCACCATCCCGGCCGTCCTGATCCCCATCATGATCGCGGCCTTCGCGGCCTTCGCGTTCGCCTGGATGGACTTCCCCGGCCGCAACGTTCTCTTCATCCTCGTGGTCGGCCTGCTGGTCATCCCGCTCCAGTCCGCATTGATCCCCGTCCTGCAGCTCATCACGGGCGTCGGGCTCACAGGTTCGTTCCTGGCGATCTGGCTGGCGCACGCCGGGTTCGGGCTGCCGTTCGGCATCTTCCTGCTGCGCAACTTCATCGGCGCCCTGCCGAAGGAGATGTTCGAGTCGGCCTACATCGACGGCGCCAGCCCGGTCACGGCGTTCTTCCGGCTGGTGCTGCCGCTCTCCGTCCCCGCCATCGCCTCCATGGCGATCTTCCAGTTCATGTGGGTCTGGAACGACCTGCTGGTCGCGCTCATCATCCTGTCCGGCGGGGGCCCGTCGGTGCAGCCGATGACGGTGACCATCGCCGGGCTGGTCCAGTCAACCGGCCAGGGGTGGCACCTGCTGACGGCGGCGGCGTTCATCAGCATGGCCCTGCCGCTGATCGTCTTCTTCGGACTGCAGCGCTACTTCGTGCGCGGCATCCTGGGCGGATCGGTGAAGGGCTGATCGTCCGCAACCCACAAAATACCGTCGGAGGACCTGACGCGTGGATCTCGAGCAGCAACTGGCATCGGTCCCGCTCCTCGCGGGGCTCGAGGCGCGGACGCGCAAGCGGCTGGCCGAGATCGGCAAGCGCCGGACGTATGCGGCCGATGAGCCCATCGTGCGCGAGGGCTCCTCGGGCACCGCGCTCTACATCGTCCTCTCGGGCCGGGCTCGCGTGGAGCGAGGCAGCGGCGACGCGGCCGAGGCGCTCGGCGAGCTCAAGGCGGGTGACTTTTTCGGTGAGCTGGCGCTCATCGAGGAGCATCCGCGCTCCGCAACCGTCATCGCCGCGGACGAGACCGAGTGCCTGCTCTTCCCCGCCTGGGAGTTCAGCGCGCTCCTGGGCGAGCACCCCGAGATCGCGGTGCCGATCATGCGCGCCCTCATCGCCCGCCTCCACCGCCGGGAGCACCACGCGCCGGCGTAGTTCAGACGCGTTCCGAGCGACGAACCGGCAGGCTCCAACCACCGTCGGCTTACGGGGCGTTGCGAGCCGAATTGGTGCCAAGCTCCAACCACCGTCGGCTTCGGCAGGGTGGAGCGGTGATCGTCCGATGCAGACGTCCCCATCCACGCTTGGCAACGGTCATCCGTGAGTCGCCTGCGCCTGCTGAGCCTGCCTGAGCCGGCTGCGGTTGGCATATGGCAAGATCGCCCCTGACAGTACTGCTGTGCATGGACCGACGCAACCATGGTTGAGGCCGTGACGAACGCCTCAGCCCAGGCGCGTCAGGATCGCCTCGCGGTCGAAGATCCAGCTCCCCCCAGCCAGCCCGACGCCGATGAGCGCGGCCACGACGAGGTTGCCGATAAGCACCTGCTCCATGCTGAAGCTGGCCTGGCCTGAGAAGAACCCGGCCACCGCGACGCCGATCACCGGCAGGACGATGAAGCCGCCGATCTGCTGCGCCGTGCGCGCGTCTGTGACCCGGCTGCTGACGATGATGCCCAGCAGCACGCTGAGCAGGCAGATGAGCGGGACGAGCGTCACCATGGCGACCTGCCAGACGTCGTTGAAGACGAGGCGCGTGAGCACCGGATCGGCGATCGCGCCGTTCACCAGGCCGTAGGCGACGAACACCGCCCACGTGCCCAGGACCGCGGGCATGGCGGCGGCAATGGCCTTGCCGGCGATGAGCTCGCTCACCTCCATTGGCGTCGCGAGCTGCGGCTCGAGCGAGCGGGCCTGCTTCTCGCCGATGACCGACTGCGTGGCAATCGCCATGGGCACCATGGCCGGGATGAGGAGGAAGTAGGCCATGAAGTTCAGAGTGATGAAGCCCTGGGCCGCCAGCTTCGGCGGGAGGTCCGGGAACTGGCTTATGTACTGCTCGATCTGGCCGATCTGGTTCGGATCGAGGTCGTTGAGCTCGATGAAGGCCACGATCCCGGTCGGGATCGACGCGAAGACGAGCGCGGGAAGGACGACCGCGCCGATCAGCAGCCGGTTGCTGAGCAGGTCGCGCGCCTCCTTGGCGAACACCGCCCAGACATAGCCGGGTCGCATCAGGCAGCCGCCGCCGGCGCGGGACCGATGGCTCGCGCGTCGCGCTCGCCCGCCTCGCCGACGAGGTCGAGGTAGACCTCCTCGAGCGAGGCCGCCTCCTCGGTGACCGATGTGATCCGCGCGCCCGCGTCGACGAGCGCGCGGACGAGGTCGGGGTTGTCGCCGCGAGGGTCGCGGACCTCGACCAGGAGCGCCGAGTCGACCGCGCGCGCGGCCTCCACGAACGGCAGGTCACGCAGCAGGTCGAGGAACGAGGTGGGCCGGCGCGCCCCGACCAGCTCGACGCGCACCGATGCCGCCGCGCCGCGCCGGCGCAGCCGCGCCGGCGTGTCAACCAGCAGCAGCGTGCCGCGCATGATGCCGATGCGGTCGCACAGCCGCTCCGCCTCGTCGAGGTTGTGGGTGCAGACCACGATCGAACGCCCCGCGTCACGGAGCGTGGCGACGAAGTCGCGCACCGTCTTGGCGGCCGACGGATCCAGCCCGGAGGTGGGCTCGTCGAGATAGATGACGTCCGGCTCATGGACCATGGCGCGAGCGATCGCAACCTTCTGTCGCATGCCCTTGCTGAAGGTTGCGACGCGGCGGTCGGCGGCGCCGTCCAGGCCGACGACGCCGAGATATCGGTCCACGGCCCGCCGCAGGCTGGCGCCGCGCAGCCCATACAGGCGCGCGTAGTAGCCCAGGTTCTGGCGCGCGGTGAGCTTGTCGTGCAGGCCCGGCGCCTCGGTCAGGATGCCGGTCATGGCGCGGATCCGCTGCGTCCGGCGGCCGAGTTCCTGACCATTGATCGCAGCCGTACCCTCGGACGGCGAGATGAGCCCTGCCAGCATGCGCACCGAGGTCGTCTTGCCCGCCCCATTCGGCCCCAGCAGGCCGAAGATCTCACCGTCCCCCACCCGGAACGAGAGGTCGTGCACCGCCGTCACCGAGCGGAATCGCTTCCCGAGCCCCAGGACCTCGATCATGCGCTCATCCGAGCCAGGGCCGCGCCGGAGAGGACATGGTCCCAGCCTCGCTCGTGGCGGCCCACGTCGGCGATGATGCGGCCATCGGAGAGGCGCACCACGCGGTCGGTCACACCCGCGACGCCGGAGTCGTGCGTCACGACGATGATCGTCACACCACGCTCGCGGTTCAGCTCGCCGAGCATCGACATCAGCCCCGCACTCGTCTCCGAGTCGACCTCGCCGGTGGGCTCGTCGGCAAGCAGCACGGCGGGGCGGTTGACGAGGGCACGGGCGATCGCCACGCGCTGCTGCTCCCCGCCCGAGAGCTCGGTCGGCCGGTGCCGCTGCCGGTGTCCGAGCCCCACGCGCTCGAGGAGCTCGGCCGCCTCCTGGCGTCCGCGCGGGCGCCGCGGCCCATAGCGCAGCGGCAGCATCACGTTCTCGATGGCGTTGAGCGTCGGGATCAGGTTGAACTCCTGGAAGACGAAGCCGATGCGCTCGCGGCGAATGCTCGCCAGCTCGCCGTCCGAGGCGCCGATCACGCTGCGCCCGTCGATCTCCAGCTCACCCGACGTCGGCCGTAGCAGGCAGCCCAGGAGGTCGAGCAGGGTCGTCTTGCCGCTCCCGGATCGGCCCATGATCGCGACGAGCTCGCCAGCGCGCACCCGCAGCGAGATGCCGTCCACGGCGCGCACCTCGTCGTGGCTGCGGCGGTAGATCTTGGTGAGGCCCCGGGCCAGGAGAATCGCCGGGCCAGGCCTGCGGTCGCTCATCCCGGAACGCCCCTCTGGCGAGCGTTATCCGCGTCCCCAAGCGTCGGCGCCGCCATGGCGCTCATGAGCTGAGCGACAGCCGACGACCAGGCGCCGGTTCCAGTCATAGCGCGCGCCCCGCGAGCGCAACACCTCAACGCGTGACGGCCGCTGAAGATTGCGCTCGCCTGGTGAGCGTCCACCCCGCCACCCAGCCGCGGCACACCGCGTTCCATCGATCTGGCCATTCAGGTGCTGCGCAGGGCCTGGACCGGGTCCAGGCGTGCGGCGCGCAGCGCGGGGTAGATGCCGGCCAGCGCGCCGAGCACCGTGGCGAAGACGAACGAGCGCACCAGCAGCTCCGGCGTGAGCAGGAAGACCGACGTGCCCGTCCCGGCCGTCTGCGCGTTGAGGGCCAGGACGAGCGCAGCACCGGCAGCCAGGCCGATCACGCCGCCGATGGCGCCGAGCAGCGTCGCCTCCAGGATGAACTCGCGCAGGATCGCCCCGGTTGGCGCCCCGACCGCCTTCTTGATGCCGATCTCGCGCACGCGCTCGCTGACGGTCATCACCATCGTGTTGATGACCGAGAGGCCGCCGACCATCACCGCGATGACGCTGGCGCCCACGATGATGAGGTTGAACACGACGGTGAACTGGCCGATCTGCTCATCCACCTCGTCGGGGCTGAAGGTCCGAATGCCGTCGACCTCGGCGCCGATCCGCTCCGCCAGCGCGTTCGCCGCGGCCAGGTCGTCCGGGAAGACCTCGATCTGCGTCGCGAGCTCATCGGTCTCGTACTCGAGCGTGGCCGGGGCATCGGCCACGAAGATCTCCTGTGCATCGCGCAGCGGCACGTAGGCGATCTTGTCCGGGAAGGTGAGGGTGCGCTCCAGCACGCCGATCACCTCGAAGTCACGGCCCCGGATGGTGAGCGTGCTTCCGAGACGCGCCTCGTAGCGCTCTGCGATGTCCGCGCCGATCATCGTCACCCCGCGTTCGCCTTCCGTCAGCAGCCGCCCGGCGTCGACGGGCAGCTCGATGCTCGGGTCGTACCAGGTCGCCGGATCGATGCCGGTCAGCAGCGGCGGAAAGTCGAAGCCGCCCGTGTTGCCGGGGTCGTACAGGACCTGCAGGACGGGGCTCGCGCGCGTGACCCCCTCGACCGCCTCGATCTCGTCGACGAGCTCGCGGCTGATCGGCCGGTAGCTGGCCTGGAAGCCGGAGCGCGCGTCCTCCTCGAAGACGAAGATGCGCGTCCGAAAGTAGTCGTCGCCGCCCTCCACCAGGACATTGAGCTTCTCGGCCAGGGCGCCCATCACGGTCAGGGCAAAGACGCCGATGACGATGCCCAGGATGGTGAGCCCGGTCCGCAGCGGACGGCGCAGGATGTTGCTGATCGCTTCGGTCATGGGATGCGCCGAATGCTAGCCGGACTCGCCACCGGACGCCCATCCGTACATTCGGCCAACCAATCCCCGGCGCACGCGGCCATCTGCTCGGCGGCTCTCGCGACCACGACGCTACGGCGATTCTGGCGGCGATCTGCCCACACGCGACGGTCTGGACCGTCGCCGTTGCATGAGGTGGAGACAACGGGGAAGTTATGGCCCTCCGACCGCTGATCTTCACCGCGTATTGCATGCAGTGGCAACGGCGGGGAAGAACAGCCCGTATCGGCCTCTTCTTCACCGATACCTCCATCTGGTGCAATGGCAGCACGAGCATGGATCGCCGCGTTCAACGCCAGCTGAGGCAGGCGGCTCGGCAATGGCTGCGGCGCCACGACGCCCCGCAGCAACCCGGTTACGATCATCCCGTGAGCGAGCGGACGGTGGCGAGCGATCGGCCGTGGGAGGGACGGCTGATCAGCGTACGCGTCGACGAGGTCGAGCTCCATGACGGCCGGCGGACGAAGCGCGAGATCGTCGAGCATCCCGGCGCGGTGGCGATCCTGCCGTGGGATGGCGCGCGGCTGGCCATGGTGCGCCAATGGCGCCACCCGGCCGAGAGGAGCCTGCTCGAGATCCCGGCGGGCACGCTCGAACCCGACGAGGAGCCGCTTGCCACCGCGAGGCGCGAGCTCGCCGAGGAGTGCGCGCTGGCCGCGGGGCGCTGGGAGGAGGGGCCGCGCTTCTACACGGCGCCCGGGTTCTGCACCGAGCTCATGCACCTGTACCTGGCGACCGATCTCACCGTGGCGGAGAGCGTGGGGCCAGCAGACGAGCAGATCGAGCGCACATGGCTGAGCCTCGACGTGGCGCTGGCGGCGATCGAGCGCGGCGAGGTCGCCGACGCCAAGTCGATCGCCGGCATGCTGTGGCTGGCGCGGCGCCTCGGCCGCTGATGCGGCTGGCATGCCGGTTGCCGATCGGCCGCCGCATGACGATCGAGATCGACCCTGAGGCGCATGCCGAGGAGGCCGGGCTGCGCTACGTCAGTGACAGGATGCCGGGCCTGCGCAGGCGCAGGGCCGGCAAACGCCGCAGGCGACGCCCACGTGCCGCCCTATGCCACCTCGCCGAGGCGCTGCAGCGCGCGCCGGTAGTCCTCGATCTCGGGCTTGAGGAAGACCGCCATCTTCAGGTGGCGTCGCGCGCCCGCGCGGTCGCCGAGCCGCTTCTTCGACAGGCCCAGGCCGAAATGGGCGTAGTGCGCCAGCGGATCGGCCTCGACGATAGCGCCGAAGCGCTCAGCCGCCAGCTGCGGCTGCCCCTGGTTGTAGTAGGCCCTGCCGAGCGCCTCGAGGATGCTCGCTTTGCCCGGCTCCATGGCGTTGACGCGCTCGAGGATCACGGCCGCGGCGCCGGGGTGGTCGTCGGCCAGCAGCCGAGAACCGCGCTGGAACAGCTCGTAGGCCGATTCGCGCTCGTTGCCAGTCATACCCGATCAGCCTACGGCAGGACCGATGCCGCGTCAGCCCCGCAGGTCGATGCGCCCCAGGCGGCCGTTCTCGGTGCGGCCGGGGATTCGACCGCGCTTGGCGACGGGGCGACCGTCGATCTCCTTGAGGTCGCCCGTGAAGTCGATAGGGCTCGCCTTGCTGATGGCGCTGCCCACCGCGAACGAGTCGACCGGAGCACCGGCTTCCTTGAATGCGCCGATGCGCTCGACGTCGAACCCGCCCGACACCACGATCCGCACCTGGTCGTGTCCGGCGTGGTCGAGGCGGGCACGCACCTCCTTGACGAGCTCCGGCGTGACGCGCCCACGCTCCGACGGCGTGTCGAGCCGAACGCCCCACAGCCGCTCGCCGAGGGCACCGGCCACGCGCAGCGACTCCTCGGCCTCGTCCTTGAACGTGTCGACCAGGATGACGCGCGGGATGTCGGGATCAATGTGACGGTCGAACGCCTCGGCGGCCCGCACGGTGTCGCCGAAGATGAGGACCAGGGCGTGCGGCATGGTCCCGGTCGGCGCAAGGCCCGCCAGGCGCGCGCCGGCCGGCGTGGAGGCACCGATGCAGCCGCCGACCACGCTGGCATAGTCCATCTGGTCAGCCACGCTGGGATGGACGTGGCGGGCGCCGAAGCCGATGACCGGGATCGGTGCCGCGGCATCGACGACCCGTCGAGCGGCCGTCGCCCAGCCTGAGCAGGAGGCCAGGATGCCAAGGATGGCGGTCTCGTACAGCCCGAACGCCGAGTAGCGCGCCTCGATGCGCATCACGACCTCCTTGGCGCTGAAGCGGTCGCCGTCATGGAGGGATTCGACGATGGGCTCCGGATCGTGATCCGCCTCTGCGAGAACCTCGCGCAGGTAGGCGAGCGCCTCCTCGGCGCCACACAGCACGCCCTCGCCGCGCGAGAAGATCTCCATAGTGACCACCGGGTCGAGGCGCTCGGCGGCGAGGATCGTGCGCGCGCGCTCGAAGTACACGTCCGCCGTCTCACCGGAGAGCACGTCGCCCGCCGGCTGGAAATGCGGCGCGAACGCCGTGGGGCGGTCGTCGACGGTCATGGCGCTGCAGTGTAGCGCCGGCGTCGCAGGACGAGGGCGGCGAGGCCGAGGAGGATGAGCAGCACGACTACGGCGCTGAGCAGCCGCACCATGCCGCTCGTCTCGGCCGAGGCCATGATCCGCACGGCCTGCGTGATCGCCTCGGCCGCGCCGCGCAGGTCCCCATCGGCGAACCTGCCGTTGGCCACGGCGAGCTGCCGGGACGGCTCGGGGCCGCCCACGAGCCCGATCCGCTCGAGGAACGAGCGCTCGGCGTTCGACCGCGCGGTCGCATCGGCGTAGGCGTCCACGACAGCTCGCTCCGCCTCGAGCTCAGCCAGGGCCTCCGGCCCCCCACCATGGGCTCGGTATGCGTCACGGAGCCGGTCCGGTGCCGCGAGCCCGGCGGCCTCCATGTCCGCGAGCAGGACGTCGCGTTCGTCGATCCATGCGGATGCTGCTGCAATCCGAGCCTCGGCATCCTCGAACGCCCAGTCGCGCATGGCCTGGCGCACCGGGTCCGGCGCCCCCGCGTCCCCAGCCAGCGACACGAGGTCGTCGTAGGCTGCGCGTGCGGCGGCGCGCCGGTCGAGCAGCGCAGCGTCATCGGCGACCAGCACCACCTGGCCGTAGCGCTCCGCGACCGAGCTGCCGCTCACGGTCTCCAGATGGTCGAGGAAGGCACGCGAGGTGAGCGGCTCTGCGGGCGACGCGCTGTTCGGCTCCGGCGCCTCGGCACGCACGGGCTCGTACGAGCTCAGGGCGGCGGCCTGTCTCTGCAGGACACGCTGGATCGCGTCCTCTCCTGCGACGGCTGCAAGCTCGTCGACGAGGGCCCACGATGCCGCGTAGCCGTGCCGGTCCTCTGCCGGCGTGGCGTTGCTCGGCCACGCGTCGAGCGGGAAGACCGCATCACGCGTGGCCTCCGCCTCGGCGGCCGGATCGAACGGTGTCTCGACCTCCAGACCAGCCGCGACGCGGGCCGCGACGTGCGAGGCGAGACCCTCGCGCAGCCAGCGCGCATCGATCAGGGCAGGGCTCAGCCAGAGATGCGACACCTGGTGCAGGGCGGTGAACTCCGGCTGATCGAACGCGACCAGGATCTCCGTGCCTGTCGAGCTCTGCTCGCCGAGCGCGGCCGCGTCGAAGCTTACCGACTCGGTGATCACCAGCGGTCCGACGTGCGGATAGGGCAGTCCGATCCGTTCCTCCAGGACCGGCAGCGCGCGCTCCAGCAGGGCCAGCGTGCGCTCGCCCCACGCCTCGTCATCGGCAAAGGCACGGACCTGCAGGTCGGCCGTCCCACCGGTCAGCGGCACCGTTGCGCTGAAGGTCGTGTAGGTCGGCGCTCGCAGGGCCGTCACCAGCGCGAGCCAGCGCGTTGGATCGGAGACGGCGCCGCTGCTCAGCGTCGTGCCATCGACGTCGGCCCCTGCCTCCAGCATGTCGCCGTCGACCCGGACCTCGTAGCCACCGGGCAGCGTGACCGAGACCTCGCCCGAGGTGCCGAACGCCCATGCGGGGAAGGTCACGAGCGACGGCCGGACGCGCAGCTGCGGATCGCCGCCGTCCGGCAGCTGGTAGGCGAGCGTAAAGGTCGCGGTCTCCTCGAAGCGAAGTCCCTCGCGCAGCTCCACGGTCGCGACGTTGACATCATCCTCGACCGCCACGGCAACGGTCAGCTCGCCCTCCTCATCGCTGGCAGTGACCGCGGTCGCGGCATCGTGCACGGCCAGCAGCACATCCTCGAACACGCTGAACTGGCCCTCCGGATCCGGCGTCGTGTTGGTGAAGGTGACGTCAACCTCCACATCGATCCTTCTCTCCGCGGGCAGGACCTCGTAGCGCGCGATCGATTCGAGGGAGTACTCCGCCGCGCGCACGGCGGAGGGCGGCACGAGGGAGATGGCCAATGCTCCGAGGACGAGCGCCAGCGCCGCGGCCGGCGGACGCTTCATCGACGGGACCCGATCAGGCGGGCGACCAGGCCGCGGCGTCGGCGTGACGGGGGCGGAGACTCCCAGGCGGGCATCGCGGCCTCGACCTCCGCTCGGTGCGCGGCCAGCAGATCGGCGTTACGGCATTGGCGTCCGGACCAGTCCGGGAGCACCCCGCGATCGGCGACGGCCGCCGCCGTCTCCTCCAGCAGCCGATCGGCGACGATCGCCAGGCGCACGAGGCCGCGACCCACGTCGTCACGGGTGACGGCCGAGGGCGGTATCTCGGTCATGAGCATGGGGCGATCGTCATCGGTCATGGCGAACTTCACGAATGGATACTCGAAGTTGGCGGTGAGCATCCGGTGGTAGACGCGCTTCGGGATCTCCATCGCCTCGAGGCCATAGTATGCCCACAGGGAGCAGCCGACTCCCGCGACCCATGCCACCGTGACGCGAAGGTCGAGACGCCGCTCGCCGTCGACTACCACATCGCGGCTGAAGGCTACGTCGCCCGGCCCGCGACTGGCGCCGACCACCTCGACCCCCATCTCCTCCAGCCAGGCGTCGATCGGTGGAGCCTCGATCATGCCTCCGCCACCGCGTCGGTGACCGATACCGTCTCGCCGGAACGGACCTTGCGCCGGCGATCGAAGTCCCGCTCGGTGACGCCGGGATCGATCCGGCAGTTTCGTCCGATCTCCACCCCGCGCGGCACCCGCGCCCGCTTGCCCACGATGGTGATGCCGGCGTACAGGCGCTCGGGCTCGTCGCGGTTCGGGCGGAGATCGTCGCCGACACCGACCCGGGCGCGGTCACCGATGAGAGCCTCCTTGTCGACGATGGCGCGGTCCAGGCTGGCGCCCTCGCCCACCGTTGCGTCGAACATGACGATCGAGTCGCGGACGCTGGCTCCGCGTGCCACGCGCACGCCCGGCGACAGGACGCTGTGCTCGACCGTGCCCTCGATCGCGCAGCCGTGGCTGATCATGGATCGCGACACCGCCGCCGACGGGCCAATGCGCGCCGGCGGCCGCTCCTCGCTCTTGGTGTAGATGAGCCAGCCGAGGTCATTGAGCTCGATCCCCGGATCCTCCGACAGCAGATCGAGGCTCGTGCGCCAGTAGCTCTCGACCGTTCCCACGTCCTGCCAGTAGCCGCCGAACTCGTAGGCGTACACGCGTCGGCCCTCGTCGACCATGGCCGGCAGCAGGTCGCGCCCGAAGTCGACCCGCTCCGAGCTCAGCACGTCGCGCAGGAACGGCCAGGAGAAGACGTATACACCCATGCTCACCAGGTTCGAGGGCGGGCTGGCCGGCTTCTCGATGAAGGCGGTGACCCGGCCATCCTTTGCGACCTCGAGGATGCCGAACCGATGCGCCTCCGCGATGGGCACCGTGCGCACGGCGCAGGTGACCTCCGCGCGCCGGTCGCGGTGGAAGCCGATGAACGGCCGGTAGTCCATCTTGTAGACGTGATCGCCGGCCAGTACCAGCACCAGCTCGGGTGATCGGTCCGCGATGAAGTCCAGGTTCTGCAGGACCGCGTCCGCCGTGCCCCGATACCAGTCGCGCGCGCGACCGCGGCCGATGAATGGCTGGAGCAGCGCCACTCCCCCATGGCTGCGGTCGAGGTCCCACGGCCGCCCCACGCCGATGTGGTCGATCAGCGACCGCGGCGCGTACTGCGTCAGGATCCCGACGTCGGTCAGGCCGGAGTTCACCGCGTTGCTCAGCGCGAAGTCGATGATGCGGTACTTCCCGCCGAAGGGGACGCCGGGCTTGGCGCGCACGGCGGACAGGATGCTGAGCCGCTCACCTTCGCCGCCGGCGAGGATGAGTGTGAGGATCGAGCTGAACACGCGGGGACTTCAAGCCGAACGGAACGGCGGTCGATCAGTCGCCCGGAGGGTTGGGCGGTGGTGCCGGTGGACCGCCGCCGCCTCCCGGTCGCGCGCCCTGGCCTTCGCCGTCGTCGCCGCCGTCGTCCTCGGGCGGCTCGGTCGGGTCCGGTTCCTCCCCTTCCCCCTCCTCGGATGGAGCAGGCGTGGGCGACGGCCGCGGCGTGGCGCGGCGCTCTCCGCAGATGGCCGGGAAGCCTCCCTCGCCGTACAGCGGCGAGATCGCGAACAGCACCCGCTCGTCTTCCTGATAGTCGCCGGGGTCGCCTCGCGCTCCGGTCTGGCCATTCACCACGCGGTTGGACCATGTTCGAGCGGCCATGGCCCAGTTCTCCGGCCGGTCGCCCGGCGCCTGGCGCTCATAGGCCACCAGGTCCAGGCATCCCCGCGGATGGACGTTGTCCGCCGGCGGCACCGTTCCCTCCAGGTAGGGCATGGTGATCGTCTCGCCGCAGCGATTGGTGGCGCCCATGCCACTGAAGCGGCAGACCGTGGCCTCGACAATGCCGGCTGGCTGCTCGAAGCTCGTCTGGCCGACCGGCTGCCCGCCGTTCCAGTCCCACGGCTCGTTCAGGGCGCGGGTCATGAACTCCTGCCACAGGAAGAGCGGCCCGTCGGCGGAGAAGAGGCCCTGGCCCAGGACGTTGGACATGGGCTCCTGGTTGTTGTTTCCCATCCAGACGCCGGTCACCAGGCTGCCGGGCACGTAGCCAAAGCCGGAGACATCGCGGAAGTCGTTCGTCGTTCCGGTCTTGAAGCCTGCCGGACGGCGCGCTCCGTCAGGCGTCGCGAGCTGCGCCCGCTCACCCCACAGGATGTTGCGAGCCGGATCGGTGTTGCCTTCCAGGATCCAGTGCGCCAGGTAGGCCTCGGCCGTCGTCATCGGCGGCGCCACGTCGGGCGCATCGTCCTCGCGGCTGTACACCACGCGGTTGTCGCGATTGCGGATCTCGATCACCGTCGTCGCCAGCTCCAGCTCGCCCTGCTGCGCGAAGGAGCCGTATGCCTGCGTCATGTTCGTCAGGTTGACCGGCACGGACCCGAGGGCCAGAGAGAGCCCGGGATCGAGCGACATGATGTAGTCGCGGCTCGCGATGCCGAGCGACTCGGCGAACTGTGCGGTCGTGTCCGACCCGACGAGGTACTGCATCTTCACCGACGGGATATTGAGCGAGTAGCGGAGCGCATCCATGGCGAGGACCGGCCCGTGCTCCCTGATGTCGGCATTCGTGGGCCGATATGACGCCGCTCCGCTCACGCCGAACTCGGTCATCGCATCCACAAGCATGGTCGAGACGGTGGCATCTCGCGACTGGAAGGCGGACGCGTAGGTGATCGGCTTGAAGGCCGATCCGGGCTGCCGAAAGCCAAGCCCGGCCACGTCGAACTGGCCCTGCACGCGAGGATCCTCGCGGTTGTAGTAGTCGACGCTGCCGACGTAGGCAACGATCTCGCCCGTTGCGGAGTCGATGGCCACCAGCGCCCCATTGTTCACGTTCTTGTCCGTCAGGGCGGCCACCCACTCGCGGACCTCCTCGTGGGCCACCTGCTGCAGGTCGTGGTCGAGCGTGGTCGTGATGCGGTAGCCACCGGTACGCACGGCGAGCTCCGGATCCTCGACGCCCAGGCTGCCAAGGATGCGCTCCGCCTCCTTCTGGACGCGGAAGCTGAAGTGCGGCTCGCGCAGGATGCTCTGCAGCCGGTTCGGCTGCATGTCGGTCCAGGTCGTGTTGACGGCCTCGCGATACTCGGCCGGCGTGATGTATCCCTCCTGGCGCATCGCGTCGAGAATGAGGTTGCGCTCGCCGATGGCCGCCGCGGCCGCCTCCTCGGTGCCGGATTCGCCGCCGGGGTTCTGATAGGGATCGAGCAGGCTGGGCGCCTGCGGCAGCCCGGCCAGGAAGGCGGCTTGGGCAACGGTCATCTGGGACAGGTCGTTGAGACCGAAGTAGTTCGCCGCAGCCGCCTTGATGCCGTACGAGCCGTTGCCGTAGAAGATGAGGTTCAGGTAGGTCTCGAGGATCTGCTCCTTGCCCGCGCGTCCCGGGTAGGCATCGGTCACCTGCATCGCCAGGATCTGCTCGCGGATCTTCTCGTCGAAGTCCGTCTCCTGGTTCGGCGCCGGCGGCTGGCAGACATCGATCTGCTCCTCCTCCGGGCTCTCCTGGTCGGTCGTGGCGGGCTCGTCGGGGTCGACCTCGATGCTCGGCTCGGGCGCGGCGCCCGCCTCGACCTGCGTCGACTCGCCCTCCTCCTTGAGCACCCGGGCATAGTCGATCACCTGCTGCGTGATGGTGGAGGCGCCCTGCACGATCTGGCCCGCCTCGAGGTTCACCAGCGCCGCGCGGACGACGCCTTGGAAGTCGACGCCGCTGTTCTCCCAGAATGTGCGGTCCTCGCTCGAGACGGCGGCCTGCCAGATGACGTCGGGGATCTGGTCGAAGTCGACCGCCTCCCGGTTCTGGCACTCGAAGCGCGCCAGCAGGACCTCGCCCGAGCGGTCGTAGACGTAGGTGGACTGCGGCAGATCGATGTCGTCCAGGACGCGCGGATCGGGCAGGTCGGAGGCGAAGTAGTTGTAGGCGGCCAGCATACCTCCGGCGGTGCCCAGCACCGAGCCGGCAAACATCAGCCCGAACACGCCGAGGGTGACGAGCATGAACGTGGCGAGGCCGCGACGACGCGCGCCGCGTCGCGTCGTGCGGCGGGTCATCATCAGATGACGCCGCCGCCGCTGGAGTGCCGGATGCATCGGTCGCAGGGTAGCAGTGAACGTTCGTTCGGTCTAACGGCTGCGCGCGCTGTCAGCCTCCCACGCCCAGGAGGCGTGGATCGGTGAGCAGGGCGATGACGGCGCCGCCGACCAGGAACGGACCGAACGGGATGTAGCTGCGCATTCCCACCCGGCGCAGCATCAGCAGGATGATGCTCGTGCCGGCGGCCAGGAAGGCCGCCGCAAACAGCGCCGTGAAGACGGACGGCCAGCCAAGAAGCAGGCCGATGGGTGCCACCAGGTACAGGTCGCCCAGCGCCAGGCCGCCGCGCACCACGAGCGCCAGGACGCCGAGGAAGGCCACCGAAGCCAGGGCACCGATGAGAGCGGCGATCGGATCCGTACCCGGGTTGAAGGGCACGAAGATCGCCGCCAGCACGATCAGCGGATCCAGCACGAGGTGCGGCAGCAGTCGCTGCTCGAGATCGGTGGCCACCAGCATCACCAGCAGCCCCAGGATGCCCAGGTGCACCGCCGTGGCCCACCACGGCAGCTGGGAGCGGGCGACGATGCCAGCGGCCACCAGCCCGGCGGTGGCGGCCAGCAGCGCAGTGCGAATTCCCGGCCCGCGGCGCGATGCGTCGTCCGGCGGCCAGATGCTGGCGAGGCGCTCCGAGCCGGCGCCGATAGCTGCGAAGAGCACGCCCACGAGCACCACGATCGGCCCCATCGGCCCTCCATCAACGACATAGACCCGACGCCGCACCGTACGCGGTGCGCCGCGGCACCACCCATGCTAGGGACTCGCCCCTCGCCCGCCATAGGCCGATGGTCGCATCTGGCATGCGGCCTGCCATGCGTTGGTGGCGCGAGATCGGCCGGACGGCCGGTCGCAGCCGAGACGGGAAGGAGATCCTGAGATGGACAGCGATCGCATCGAGGGCAAGGTCAAGGAAGCCACAGGCAAGGCCAAGGAGGGCTGGGGCGACCTGACGAACGATCCCGACACCGAGGCCGAGGGCGAGATGGACCAGGCCGAGGGCAAGATGCAGTCGGGCTGGGGCGAGGCGAAGGACAAGGTACGCGACGCCGTGGACGACGACCGCTGAACCTCCTGAGCGCCCGGCCCGGCCCCCGCCCCCCCGAAGCCACGAGGTCCGCGCCACCTGCCATCAGGGTCGGGTTATGCACGCTGGCGAGCGAATGCGGCCCGCATCCACGCCAAGTTTGAGTGTGGATGCGGCGCTCCACGGAGCGGAAATGCGCGCGCGGCTCGCCTAAGCCGGCGGTGGTTGGCATCTGACAACGCCCGCCGCCGAGGGCCTGGGTAAGGCGGCGGTGGTTGGCCGGTGGCACCGGCAGCCCCCGCCACGGCTTCCGGTCGGCCGCGGAGAGTATATACGTATATACCGCAATCTGCGGCGAGCAGCTACGGCGCAGAAGCGAAGTCGAGCGCCAGGCGGACAAGCGTGGAGACCGCCGATCCCGTGGCGCCTTTTGGCCCGTACGGCTTCTCGGCGCCCAGGTACGCCGTTCCAGCGATATCCACGTGCACCCAGGGCACGGTGACGAACTCGGACAGGAAGACGGCGGCCTTGATGAGCGATCCGTCGCGCGAGCCGGAGTTGACGATGTCGGCGTACGGCGAGTCATACGCCACCCGGTACTCGGTCACCAGCGGCATTCGCCAGAACCACTCTCCGCTCGCATCGGCGGCGGCCCGGACCGCTTCGCCCCAGTCGTCGGTCTCGCTCCGCGTGAAGTAGGCGCTGACCAGATCTCCGAAGGCGATCGCGCAGGCGCCGGTCAGCGTCGCCACGTCGACGATGTGCGTGGCGCCCTCGCGCTCCGCCCACGTCATGGCATCGGCGAGGATGAGACGTCCTTCGGCGTCGGTGTTCGTCACCTCGACCGTCATCCCGTTCATCGCCTTGACCACGTCGCCCGGTCGCTGGGCGTTGCCGCCGGGCATGTTCTCGACCATCGGCGCCACCGCCATGAGCGGGGTGTCGGGAGCCAGCCGCGCGACCGTGCGCGCCGCGGCGATCACCGCCGCCGCGCCCGACTTGTCGAGCTTCATGTCCCCCATGTTCTCGGACGGCTTGATGCTCAGGCCGCCCGAGTCGAAGCAGACCCCCTTGCCCACGATCGCCAGGCGCCGCTCCTTGCTCGCCGCACTCCAGCCGGGGAGCTTGACGGCGATGAGGCGCGGCGGATGGTCCGCTCCCTGCCCGACCCCCAGCAGCAACCCCATCCCGAGCTTCTCCATCTCGGCCGGCTCCAGGACCTCGACCGTGCAGCCGTCCGCCTTGAGCTCGCGGGCCACCTCGGCCATGCGCTCCGGTGAGAGGTCGTTGGCGGACCGGTTGGCGAGGTCTCGGCTGAAGACGATGCCCTCCCCCACCTCGGTGCCCAGGTCGAGCGCGGCCTGGTCGCCGCCGAGCACGATCACCTCCTCGAGCGAGCGCAGCATCGCCTCCGTATCCCGCACTCGGCCGTAGACGGCGGTGGACCGATATGTCCCCGACACGGCACCCATCGCTGCGGCGGCCCAGGCGTCCGGTCCCTCGCCATCCCGCAGCCACAGCGCGAGCGATCGCGCGCCGCGGCCCTGCAGCCTTCGCGTGGCCACCTGCGCCAGGCGCCGCGCGCGCCACGCGCCGCGGCCGCGCGCTCCGGCATTCAGCAGCAGGAGATGCCCCGCCGGCAGGTCACGGGCATCCACCAGCGCCGAGGGATGCTCGAGGATGTTGAACTCCCCCCACTCGATCGCCCGACGAATCGCGCCGCCCGCGGCGGAATCCAGCTCGCCGAGATCGCCGGTCAGGTCCGCGTCCTCCTTGTAGATCGGAACGGCGAGAACATCGGCCTCGACGGCGGCGGGGTTCGTGGCATCGGCGCGCAGGCGCATGCGGCTCAGGTCTCCAGTGCGTGCAGGTGAATCGGTCGGAAGCGGGGCAGACGCGAGTATAGGCGGCGCTAATCCCGGCAGTCGCCGATGCGGGCGGAGTACATCGTGAACCGCGAGCCCGGCGCCACCTCCGCACCGGCGGCGGGCTCCTGGTCGATGATCCCTTCGGGCTCGCTCTCGTCGTGGTCGCAGCGCACCGTCCAGTTGAGCCCGGCGTCGGTCGCCGCCTGGATCGCCTCGTCCGTGGGGAGGCCCACCGTCTGCGGCACGGCTACGGTGTTCGGCGCCGGCTGCGGTGTGGGGGTGGCCGCCGGCGTGGCGTCGGCCCCCGGGCTGCCCGCCGGATCCCCGGCCCCGCGTCCGAGCTGGAGGAGCGGAACCACCACGAAGAGGACGACGAGTGCGGCGGCGGCCAGGATGAGCGCCGTGCCGATCCAGCCCCAGGCTCCGCTGCCGCTGCGCCTGCGGGTCGTCCGTGGCGCGCTGCCGGAGCCGGCAGGCGACGCCGGCCGCGGGGCATGGCTCGGCGGCGCGGACGGCGCGGCCGGTGGCACGTACCCACTGCTCTCGGCTCGTGGTGGCGGCGCAACGATACGGGTCTCCTCCTCGTCCCGTGCCTCGACGCTCGCCTCGAGGGCCCTGTCCATCGCGGCTGCGCTGCGGAACCGTCCGTCGGGATCGCGGCGCAGGGCCTGCAGGATCGCCGCGTCGAGGCGGCCGGGGACGCCGTCCGCCAGCGTGGATGGTGGACGGACGCGATCGGCCGCATGGGCCTCGGCGAGCTCCGCCGGCGAACCGCCCGGGTACGGCACCTGGCCCGTGATCGCCTCGTAGAGGACCACGCCCAGTGCGAACAGGTCGCTCGCCGCCGTCAGCCCCTCGCCACGGAGCTGCTCGGGCGACATGTACTGCAATGAGCCGATGCTCGTGTCGCCCTCGTCCGCAGCGTGCGGCGTGCGGGCGATCCCGAAGTCGATCAGCTTGGCCGGGCCGGGGCCGATCATGACGTTGGCGGACTTCACGTCGCAGTGCACCAATCCCCGCTCATGGACGACTCGCAGCCCGGCAAGCAGCTCACGCCCCAGTGATGCCGCCTCGGCGATGCCCAGCCGCCGGCGCTCGGCGAGGATCTCGCGCAGCGTGCGGTGGCGGTCGAGGAGCTCCATGACGATGTAGTGGAGCGCGCCGTCGCTGCCCGAATCGTAGACGTGGACAAGGCTCGGATGGGAGAGCGACGCCGCCGCGCGCGCTTCCGCCAGGAAGCGATCGGTGAACGCTCGATCCTCGGCGTACGGCGGGGAGAGGATCTTCACCGCCACGTCGCGCTCGAGGCGGGTGTCCCGGGCACGGTAGACGCGCGCCATGCCGCCGCGGGCGATCAGCTCCCGGACCTCGTATCGCTCGGCCAGCAGGCGTCCGAGGACGGGATCGGGCTGCTCGGTGGAGTCCGCCGGCAGAGCGTGCGGCTCCGGGGTCGGCTCGGTGCTCATCGGTGCTCGCTCATCGTGCTCAGCGAGGAAGCCCGCGGTTGCAGAATCGAGGCCAATGCCGCGCGCGCGGCGTCGACGCGGCGCAGGACCGCTCCCAGCCGCTGCAGCGGCGCGGCGGTGACCGCCGCTCCACCCTCCGACATCGCGATGCGCAGCCCGAGGTCGGCTTCGCGTGCCTCATCCGCGACGGCACCGATCCGCTCCGCGGCCGCGAGCGCCGCGGGCTCGTCGTCGTCACGCGCCGCCACGGCCAGGTCCTCCACCGCTCCGATCAGCGACCCGCTCGTCTCCACCCAGAAGGCCAGCGTGGCCAGCCCCACGTCCCACGCGGCGAGCGCCTCGTGCAGGGCGCGCGCCCGTTCGGTAGCAGCCAACGCCGCGGATGGCTCTCCGTCCTCCAGCGCGACGAGGGCGGCCGTCAACGCCTCCGTTACGCCTGCGGCGCTGAGCCGCATCGTGGCGAAGGCATCTGCATCGGGCGCCGACGCGTCCAGCTGCGCGGCGATGGAGCGCAGCTCCTCTGCCGTCGCGGGCGCCGCCGGCGCCTCGTCCTCGTGCGCGACCGCCTGCAGCGTGCCATCCGCGGCGTCGAGCGCCCGCGCGGCGGCGGTTGCGTCGTCCGCCGCTTCTCGGAGCAGCGAAGC
>JBOGTC010000165.1:0-5851 GCA_050692055.1 Candidatus Limnocylindria bacterium
CGGCTTGGCCTCGGCGGGCGCCTCGGCCGGCTCGGCCGCCGCGGGCGCCTCGGCCTGCTCGGCCGGCTTCTCGTCGCGCGGCGTGGTCACCGACGCGGTGGTGGCTTCGTCCTTGGATGCCGACGCGGCTTCTTGTGCACGTGCCTGATCCTCGGCCTCTCCTTGCTCGGCGGACCAGGGGAGGCGAAAGCCGGGTCGACGCGGGTTGGCGGTCATCGGGATGTCGAGAGCTCCTTCGTCCGTGCCATGGCCGGACAGAGTGGTGCGGCCACGCACATCCTAGCGCGGCAGGTGCCCGCCTACGCAGCCGCCTCAAGTACCCCCGGCCAGGGTACGACGGTACGGGCCGCTCGGTTGGTACCATGCCGGGAATGCCGGATCTCCCCGACCTGCCGAACTGGGCCGACACCGGCCTGCGGATCGCGCTCATCATCGCGGCGGCGCTGGTGCTGTTCCTGGCGATCCGCAGCGCGGCACGGATCAGCGTGCAGCACCTCCTCGAGCAGCGGAGCGTGGAGGCCGGTGCCGGCCTCATCCCTCCGGTGGAGCTCGAGCGCAGGGTCAACACGGTCCAGGTGCTCGTGATCCGGCTCGCGGGCGCGATCATCATGGTGATCGCGACGCTCATGATCCTGAGCGAGTTTGCGATCGACATCGGCCCGGCCGTCGCGGGCCTCGGCGTCGCCGGCATCGCCGTGGGCTTCGGGGCCCAGACCCTGGTCCGCGATTGGCTTGCGGGCATCTTCATCGTCCTCGAGAACCAGTACAGCCAGGGCGACGTCGTACGCATCGCCGGCGTCGACGGAGTGGTGGAGGACTTCAGCCTGCGTCGCACCGCGTTGCGGGACCTCGACGGCACGGTTCACAACGTCCCCAACGGCCAGATCACCGTAGCCTCCAACATGACCCGCCTGTGGGCGCGTGTGAACCTCGATATCGGTGTCGCCTACGAGACCGATATCGACCGCGCCGCCGGCATCATCGACCGCATCGGCCGGGAGCTGCATCTCGATCCGGAGTGGGGGCCGCGGCTGCTCGAAGCGCCGTCTGTCGCCCGCATCGAGGCGCTCGCCGACTCGGCGGTGACATTGAAGATCCTGGGCCGGGTGCGGGCAGCCGAGCAGTGGGCGGTCGCGGGCGAGCTGCGAAAGCGCATTCTCGCCGCCTTCGCCGAGGCCGGCATCCAGATCCCGGACGCGCCCGCGTCGACGCCGGACGGCGAGGACGGGCCGGCGGCGGTGATGGCGGTGCGGAGCGACCGCAGGGGCCCTCGGGGCACCGAGGACGAGGCGGGAGGCGCCGAGTAGCTGTCAGCCGGGGTGGTCCGCTCCGCCCGATAGCGGTGCTCCATCCGGCGGGTGGATTTCACCACGTGGAGGTATCGGGGAAGAAGAGGCCGAGATCGGCGTCTGCTTGGTCGTCCGTTGCACCAGGTGGCGGAAACAGGGAAGTTGAGGCGCGAGACAGCCTCTTCTTCACCGGTAGCTCCACTCCATGAAATTTCGGCCGGCCGCTGGGGCCGAACCCGCGGCGCCCGAGTCGTGCAGGCGCTAGGCCGACTCTTCCTCGCGCTCGTCGGAGGCGTTGTCGCGCCCCGCGCGCGGTGAGCGGCCCGACCGCCGTCGCGGCTCGGCTTCCTCGGTCTCGGTGAGGAGCATTGGTGGCTGCCCGTGATCGATCGTCTCGACGGTGATCACCACCTTCTTGACGTCGGTGCGCTCCGGGATGTCGTACATCACGTCGAGCAGCGCCTCCTCGACGATGGTGCGCAGGGCGCGCGCGCCCGTCTTGCGCTGAAGCGCCAGCGTGGCCGTCGCCTCGAGCGCCTCGGGAGTGAAGACGAGCTCGACCCTGTCAAGGCTCAGGAACTTGCTGAACTGCCGGGTGACGGCATTCTTCGGCTCGGTCAGGACCCTGACGAGATCTTCCTGCGCCAGCGCAGCAAGGCTGACGACCACCGGCAGGCGACCGACGAACTCCGGGATGAGCCCGTACTTGAGCAGGTCCTCCGGCATGAGTCGATCGAGCAGTGCCTGGCGTCGCTCCTCCTTCGACTGCTGCGCCTGCGAGCCGAAGCCCATGCTGCGCTTGCCGACGCGTTCCTCGACGATCTTCTCGAGCCCCTCGAACGCGCCGCCACAGATGAACAGCACGTTGGTCGTGTCGATCTGGATGAAGTCCTGGTGCGGGTGCTTGCGGCCGCCCTGGGGCGGCACGTTGGCCACGGTCCCTTCCAGGATCTTCAACAGCGCCTGCTGCACGCCCTCGCCGGAGACATCGCGCGTGATGGAGGGGTTATCGGTCTTGCGCGCGATCTTGTCGATCTCGTCGATGTAGATGATCCCGCGCTGGGCGCGCTGCACGTCGAAATCGGCGGCCTGGATGAGGCGCAGGAGAATGTTCTCGACGTCCTCGCCGACGTAGCCAGCCTCGGTCAGGCTCGTCGCGTCGGCGATGCAGAAGGGGACGTCCAGGACCTTGGCCAGGGTCTGGGCCAGCAGCGTCTTGCCGCTACCGGTGGGGCCGACGAGCAGGACGTTGCTCTTGCCGAGCTCGACGTCGTCGACGGTGTGACCCGCGTTCACCCGCTTGTAATGGTTGTAGACGGCGACGGAAAGGACCTTCTTGGCCTGCTCCTGGCTGATGACATAGCCGTCGAGCTGGTCCTTGATCTTCCGTGGGCTGGGGAGCGGAGCCGCCTGTGCCTTGCTGGCGCGCGGCGTCTCGAGCATCTCCTCCTCGATGATCTCCTGGCAGAGGTTGATGCACTCGTCGCAGATGTAGACGCCCTGGCCCGCGATGAGCTTGCGGACCTGCTCCTGGCTCTTGCCGCAGAAGGAGCAGCGGTACGGGACCTTCGACTTCGTCGTCATCGGACGCCGATGGTAGCACGGGCCCGCCAACCGCCCGTCATCCCCCATTGGTCGTAGGATGCCCCGATGCCGCCACTGCGCTTCGCGGGTGTCGAGAGCTTTCTGGGACCGATGCTGGTGGCGCAGACCGATCTCGGCATCGCCGCCGTCAGCCGCGCCGATGCCCTCGACGCGTTCCTCGCCGCGCTTCGCCGGCGCTTTCCCGGCGACGCGCTCCTGCCGGGTGATGTCGACGCGAGCTGGCTGATTGAGGCGCTCGCCGGCGCAGGCGAGCTGGCGCCGCCGATCGACACCCGCGGGCTGTCGGCCTTCGATGCGCGGGCCTACGACGTTGTGCGGTCGATTCCGCGTGGGAGCACGCTGACGTATGGCGAGGTGGCAGCGCTCATCGGCTCAACCGGTGCGGCTCGAGCGGTTGGCGGCGCCATGTCTCGTTGTCCCCTGTTTCCGGCCGTGCCGTGCCATCGAGTGGTGCGCGCCGCGGACGGATGGTCCGGCTGGGGTGGGGACAGTGAGTTCAAGCGTCGCCTGCTTCGGCTCGAGCGCCGGGCTCGCCTCGAAGACGCAGGATGAATCGCTCTGAGCAAGCGCGCAGCGGCCCCTGCACGGCATGCAACCGGTATGGCCTTGTCAGATTCCAACCAGGGACGGTATACCCGCCACGGTCGCCCGAATTGGTGTCAGGCTCCAACCACGGCGGGCTTGGGCACGTCCGGCGACGTCGGAGACCTGCTTCGTGAATCAGCCCACGCTCAGCAACGGTCACCAGCAAGCCGAAGGTGGGCCGCCACGCTGCCCAAGCCGACGATGGTTGGCATTTGGCAGAACCCGGACGGTGAGAGCGCGATCGCGCGCGGAACGAAGCGACGCTACTTCTTGGGCTTCTCGGCTGCGTCTGCCTCGGCCGCCTCGTCTGCGCTCGGGATCTCCCCGCCCTTCGCCTGTGCCAGGCTGATGAGGGACTCGGTGTTGCCGGTGAAGACCTCGTCGATCAGGCCATAGGCCTTGGCCTCCTCCGCGCTCATGAAGTAGTCGCGCTCGGAGTCCTTCTTCACCTTCTCGTGCGTCTGGCCGGTGTGCTCCGCCAGGATCCTCATCAGACGGTCAGTGAGGTGCAACATCTCGCGCATCTGGATCTCGACGTCCGGCGTATTGCCGCGGAAGCCCCCTGAGCCCTGGTGAATCATGATCCGGCTGTTCGGCAACCCGTAGCGCTTGCCCGTCGTGCCGGCCGCCAGCAGCACGGCGCCCATCGAAGCTGCCTGGCCGATGCAGATCGTGCTGACCGGCGCGCGCAGGTACTGCATCGTGTCATAGATCGCCAGGCCGCTCGTCACGACCCCACCGGGCGAGTTGATGTAGAGGCTGATGTCCTTCTCGGGCTCCTCCGACTCCAGGAAGAGCATCTGCGCGATGATGAGGTTGGCGACGTGATCCTCGATCAGGTCGCCCAGGAAGATGATCCGCTCCTTCAGGAGACGGGAGTAGATGTCGAACGCACGCTCGCCGCGGGCGCTCGACTCGATGACCATGGGGACCAGCATCGGTTAGTCAGACTCCTTGGCGGCTGTGGTCGGCTCGGGCCGGGACTCAGGCTCAGGCTCAGGCGGTTGCTCGGGCGCCGCCTCGGCGCCCTGCCCATCGGCCCCGAGCGCTCGCTCGATCAGGACCTCGACCAGTGTACGGTTGCGCAGCGTCATGCGCAGGTAGGCACGTCCGCGGCGCGATGAGAGGTACTCCCGCAGACGAGAATCGTTGTTGTAGCGGGTGAGCTGCTCCGCGATCTCGGTGTCGATCTCGGCGTCGGTCGCATCGATCCCCTCCTTCTCCGCGATCGCGGACAGGACGAGGAGCGTCTTCACCCGCCGCGAGGCGGGCTCCCGCAGCTCGGTGCTGAGCTCCTCGGGCGTCTGCTTCGACAGCGCCAGGTACTGCTCCATGCCGATGCGCTGCTGCGCCAGCCGCGAGCCGAGCTCATCGCGCATGATCTCGATCTCGTTCGCGATCATCACCTCGGGCAGCTCGACGGTGGCGTTCGTCGTCGCGAAGTCGATGATCCGGTCGCTGAAGGCGTGCCGCGCCTCCGCCGCGGCGCGTCTGCCGAGCGCATCACGGATCTCGTCGCGCAGCTCGCTGAGGGTCTGCACCTCGCCGGCGCTCCTCGCGAGCTCGTCGTCGACCTCGGGCAGGAGCTTCTCGCGCAGGTCGAGCAGCTCGACCTCGAAGTGCGCCTGCTTGCCGCGCAGCTCCTCGACGCGATAGTCGTCGGGGAAGCCGATGTCGAACCCCTTGCTCTCCCCGATCCTCATGCCCACCAGCTGCTCCTCCCAGCCGGGAATCATCCGATTCTCGCCGATGACGAGTGGCAGCCGATCCGCGCTGCCACCTTCGAACGGCTGGCCAGCGATGGACCCGACGAACTTCACGGAGGCGATGTCGTCCTTCTGCGCCGGCCGCTCGTCGATGGGGCGCAGCGTCGCCTGCTGCTCGCGCAGCTCGGCCACCACCTGGTCCACCTGCTCGTCGGTCGTCTCCGGCACGTCGAGCGTGAAGGGATAGCCGGTGTACGCGCCGAGCTCGACCGTCGGCCGGACCGGCACGGTGGCGGTGAAGGTCAGGCCCTGTCCCTCGGCGACGGTGGCAGGGTCGAGGTCGAGATCGGGCCGGTCGATGGGGATGACGTCGACCTGGTCGAGCGCAGCGTCGTAGCTCTCGCTGACGAGGTGGTCGATCGCCTCGGCGACGACCGAGGCGCGACCGACGAAGCGGTCGATGACGTGGCGAGGCGCCTTCCCCGGACGGAATCCCGGCACGCGGGTGCGCTCCGCCACGTGGCGATAGGCGGTGGCGAAGTGCTTGTCGACCTCGGCAGGCTGGACCTCGATCTCGAGGACCACCTTCGAACCCGTCTCGGGTCGTGTCGATACGGTGACCAAGTCAGCTCCTGGCGTACGTGGTGGGCGAGGCGAGATTCGAAC
>JBOGTC010000166.1:0-28236 GCA_050692055.1 Candidatus Limnocylindria bacterium
CTCGAGGTCGGCGAGCAGCTCGGTGCCGCCGCGCTGCGCCAGCTCGGCGTCGAGCGCGTCGGCCAGCTCCGACAGCCGCCCGCGCTGGTAGCGCTCGTGCGGCTTCGTCAAGTTGCGCGCAAGGCACGCCGGCCGGTCGCCGAGCATTTCGAGCGCGTCGCGCAGCGTCGCGGCCAGCCGGTGCGGCGCCTCGAAGGCGATGAGCGTCGCGTCATCACCGGAAAGGGCGTCGAACAGCGCACGTCGCGCTGCGGCCGTCCGCGGCAAGAAGCCCAGGAACCGGAAGGGATGCGGGGGCAGGCCCGAGGCGGCCAGCGCGGTGGTGACCGCGGATGCACCCGGAAGGCTGGTGATCCTGATGCCGGCGTCGATGGCGGCCCGTACCAGGCGGAAGCCCGGGTCGCTGACGAGGGGCGTGCCGGCATCGGTGACGAGCGCCACGTCCTCGCCCCGCTGCAGACGTGCAACGAGCTCTCCGGCGCGCGCCTCCTCGTTGTGGTCGTGGTAGCTGATGGCGCGCGTGGCGATCCCGTGATGTCGCGCCAGGGTCGCGAAGTGGCGCGTGTCCTCCGCCGCGACGACGCCAACGCTCCGCAGGAGGTCTCGCGCGCGGAGCGTCACATCGTCGGGATCACCGATGGGGATGGCCACGAGATACAGCGTGCCTGGCATGTCGCCGAGCGTACACCGCACTGGCGACGTTCATTGCCGGGTCGAGATTGACCGGCGTGCGATCATCGCGTTGGTCTTCCACCGGGCATGCAACGCCCTTACGCCCAACCGCCCGGTGGTACGGAGGTGAAACCCGCATGCCCCGGCCGCTCGCCCTCATCGTCTCGATCGTCCTTCTGCTCATGGCGCTGCCCGCGACGGTCCTTGCCGCCCCCGAGGCTGGCGCCTCACGGCAGGCGGTGATCGTGGTCTTCCATGACTCGGTCGCCAACCCAGCCGCGGCGGCATCGGACCTTGGCCGGCGACATGCGTTCGGACTGAGCTTCGTCTACCAGCACGCGCTCAAGGGATTCGCCGCCAGCGTTCCCACCGGCGCGCTCAATGCACTCGCCCGCGATCCGCGCGTGGCCTGGATCGAGCCGGACCAGGCAGTGCACGCGTACGAGGTGCCGACCGGCGTGGAGCGCATCTTCGCCGACGAGAATCCGGAGATCACGATCAACGGCACGGATGACCTGCGGGTGGATGTGGACATCGCCATCATCGACACCGGCATCGATCTGGACCATCCCGATCTCAACGTGGTGGCCAGCACCAACTGCCTCAACAGCAGCGGCGGCGGCCCGCCCTGGTCACGCACGTACACCTGTGGCTCGGGTGGTGACGACGACAACGACCATGGCACGCACGTGGCCGGCAGCGCCGCGGCGCTCGACAATGGCATCGGCGTGGTGGGGGTCGCGCCCGGCGCGCGCCTTTGGGCGGTGAAGGTGCTGGACGCCAACGGCTCGGGCTCCCTGGGCGCGGTCGCCGCGGGAATCGACTACGTCACAGCCAACGCCGACCAGATCGAGGTCGCCAACATGAGCCTTGGCTGCGAGTGTGAGAGCGCGGCCATGGACACCGCCATCGCCGAATCGGTCGCGGCCGGCGTGACGTACGCCGTGGCGGCCGGCAACAGCGATGCCGACGCATCGACCCACAGCCCGGCCAACCATCCCGACGTGATCACCGTATCGGCCCTCGCGGACTTCGACGGCGAGCCGGGTGGCCTCGGCAGCCCGACCTGCCGGACCGACCAGGACGACACGCTCGCCGACTTCAGCAACTTCGGCGCGGACGTCGAGATCGCCGCACCGGGCGTGTGCATCCTCTCGACGGTCCCGGGCGGCGGGTACGACACATTCAGCGGCACGAGCATGGCGTCGCCGCACGTCGCCGGCGCCGCGGCGCTTCGGGCGGCGAGTGGCAACTACACGCCCGGCCAGATCCGCAGCACCCTGATTGCCGAGGGCAACTTCGACTGGACCGACGACTCCGGCGACGGGATCAAGGAGCCGCTCCTCGACGTCAGCAACGCCAGCGTCTTCAACCCGGCGACTGTTGCCGGGTCGGGCGGCGGTGGAGGCACGAACACGCAGCCGACGGCGAACGACGTGAGCGCCAGCGGCGACGAGAACACGGAGATCGACTGGACGCCATCGGTAAGTGACCCGGACGCCGGCGATACGCTGACGTGCTCGATCGCCACGCAGTCGACCTCCGGCGGAACGGCGACGGTGCAATCCAACTGCTCGACCGGGACCTACACCCCGCCGGCGGACTTCACCGGCACCGCGACCTTCACCTACGCGGTGACCGATGGCCAGGCCTCGGACACCGGCACCGTCACCATCACCGTAAACGCTGTGACCGATCCACCGCCAAGTGGGGCCTTCTCGCTGGCGCTGACCGGATCGTCGACCGGCCAGGGCAGCAACTGGACCGCGACGGTGACCGTCACCGCCGCGGACTCCAACGGCGCCGCGGTGAACGGGGCCGTGGTCTCGGGTGATTGGAGCAACGGGGGCGCGGCGTCGTGCACCACCGGTTCGACCGGAACATGCACCGTGTCCCGCTCACAGCACAAGCGGGTGAGCAGCGTGACCTTCACCGTCTCGGGAGCCACCCACAGCACGCTCACCTGGGATGACGGTCCGGAGTCGGTGACGATCCTCAAGCCGTAGCGGGACCCTGTCATCGAGACGCTGATGCGGCGGTAAGATCGCGGCGTGCCAGGCCTGATCGAGTGCGTCCCGAACTTCAGCGAGGGTCGCCGGCTCGAGGTCGTCGAGGAGATCGTCCGCGCCGTGCGCCAGATCGACGGCGTGACCGTCCTCGACCATAGCCGCGACGAGACGCACAACCGCAGCGTGGTGACCTTCGCCGGCAATGCCGAACCGGTGGTGCGCGCCGCGATTGCGGCCGTGGGCCGTGCCCTGGAGCTGATCGACATGGAGCGCCACACGGGCGCGCATCCACGGATCGGCGCCGTCGACGTCATCCCCTTCGTGCCGCTTGGCCAGACGCGGATCGAGGAATGCGTCGACCTCGCCCGCCGCTTCGGGGAGCAGGTCGCCCAGCGCTTCGAGCTGCCGGTCTACCTGTACGGCGAGGCGGCGATCCGCCCCGAACGACGCCGCCTCGCCGACGTGCGCCGCGGCCAGTACGAGGCCCTGCGAGACGAGATCGGCACCAACCCTGACCGCGCGCCCGACTTCGGCCCGGCCCGCCTCCACCCGCGCGGCGGGGCGGTGGCGGTCGGAGCGCGCAAGCCGCTCATCGCCTTCAACGTCAACCTCGCCACCGATGACATGGCTCTCGCCATCCGCATCGCGACAAGCATCCGTGAGTCGTCGGGTGGCCTGCCCGCCGTGCAGGCGATGGGCGTCCTGCTTCAGAACCCCGGCGAGCCGCCGATGGCCCAGGTGAGCATGAATCTCGTCGACTGGCAGCGCACCGGCATCGTCGCGGTGGTGCACGAGATCCGGCGGCTGGCTCGCGAGGCAGGGACGGATATCGACCACTGCGAGCTCATCGGCCTGGCGCCCACCGGCGCGCTGCTCGAGGTCGCCGCCGATGCGCTCGGCCTGCACGGCTTCAGCGCGGACCAGGCGCTCGAGCTTCGCCTGGCAAGGGACCGATAGGCGCTGACGCCGGTGCGCCGACGCACCGGATGGGGGCCGCAAATGGCCCGACTATTGCATCGGCCACCCCTGCAGGTGGAACAGATCCACCGTTCGGCCCGTCACAGCGTCGCGTACCCACGACGCGGAGAGACGTGTGAACACCATGAGATCACGAACCACGATCACCACCGCCAGGCGGTCCAACCGGCTGCTGCTCGCGCTCATCGCAGCATGGGTGGCCGCGTCGCTGGCCATCGGCGGGGTGGTCAGCGCCGATGCCGATCGGGAGGCATCGGTCCCCGTCACCACGTCGGACGGCAACCGCTGATCGAGCGCGGAACAGGTGCGTGGAGGCGCTAGACTCCACGCCCCATGAGCATCCGCGCGACGCTCGAGCGCGCCATCGAGCATGCCCGATCCACGGCCATCGAGGCCGGCGAGCTGCCGCCGGTCGATGGCATGCCGCCGGTGGCCCTCGCGAGGCCGGCCAACCCCGAGCACGGCGACCTGGCGAGCAACATCGCGATGCAGCTTGCGCCGATCGCCCGTGCGGCGCCGATGCGCATCGCCGAGACCATCAGGGGCCACCTCGAGCTTCCTGACGGCATCGCCGAGGTGGCGATCGCGCCGCCTGGCTTCCTCAACTTCCGCGTGGATCCGGCCTGGATCGGCTCCCAGGTCGCGACCGTCCTCGAAGCCCGGGACACCTGGGGACGCACTCAGGCGGATCACGCGTTGCGAATCAACGTCGAGTTCGTCAGCGCCAACCCGACCGGCCCGCTGCACATCGGCAACGCGCGCGGCGCCTTCGTTGGCGACGTCCTCAGCCGCGTGCTGGAAGCGGCGGGCCACGAGGTGACGCGCGAGTACTACTTCAATGACTTCGGCAGCCAGGTGAAGGCGCTCGGCGCCTCGGTCCGCGCCATCAGGCTGGGCCGGCCGCTGCCGGAGGACGGCTACAAGGGTGAGTACGTGCGCGAGCTCGCCGATCGGGTGCCGGCCGAGCTGTGGGAGCAGGTGCAGGCCGCGGCCGAGCCGAGCGAGGCCGAGTGGATCCTGGGCCGATGGGCGTCAGAGGACCAGCGAACCGGGATCGAGCAGTCGCTCGAAGCGCTGGGCGTCCATTTCGACGTGTGGAAAGAGGAGTCCAGCCTACACGGTGCGGATGCGTGGATCGAGCGCGCTGTCCACGAGCTCCGCGAGCGCGGGCACGTGTACGAGGCGGACGGCGCAACCTGGTTCCGGTCGAGCGACTTTGGGGACAGCCGTGACCGCGTCATCTACCGCTCCAACGGGCAGCCGACCTATTTCGCGGCCGATATCGGCTACGTGGCCGAGAAGTTCAGCCGCGGCTTCGATGAGCTGATCTACGTCTGGGGCGAGAATCACCACGGGGCCGTGGCCAGCACGCGGAACGCGGGGGCAGCGCTCGGCCACGACATCGAGCGCGTCCGCATCATCCTCTACTCCTGGGTTCGTTTCGTCCGCGACGGGCAGCCGGTGGCGATGAGCAAGCGCTCTGGTGACTTCATCACCCTGGACGATCTGCTGGCCGAGGTGGGTGTCGATGCGGTGCGCTGGTTCTTCAGCTCCCGCGCCTTCACCAGCGGCATCGACTTCGACCTGGGCCTTGCGACAAGCCAATCGAACGAGAATCCCGTCTACTACGTGCAGTACGCCCACGCCCGGTGCTCATCGATCCTTCGCAACGCCGCCGAGGCTGGCGCGACCTCCAACGCCGCCGATGCCGGAACGCTCCTGACCCATCCGGCCGAGCAGGCGCTGATCCGCCACATCCTCGACCTGCCGGATACGGTCGCCGATGCCGCCGCTCGCCGGGAGACGCACGAGGTTCCGCGCTATTGCTACGAGCTCGCCAGCCACTTCAGCGCCTTCTACCGTGACTGCCGCGTCCTCGGCGACGACGCCGCGCTGTCGGCCGCGCGGTTGGCGCTGGTCGACGCCACCCGCCTGACGCTGGCGAATGGTCTTGGCCTGCTGGGAATCGCCGCCCCGGAGTCGATGTAGCGCCGTTCAGCGACCGCGTGCCGCCTCGACGGTGCGCCGCAGCAGCCCTTCGTCCGCGGCATGCGCCACCAGGACCTCGCCGCCGTCGAGCTCCAGGACCTCGGCCGGGAATGGCAGCGCGCGGATCACCTCCCCGTACGCATCGACGAACTCGCCGGCATCCGCAGGCTGGTCCCAGGCGAGGATCCAGGCCGCGGCGAACGCGTCATTGGGGTCGACCGCCACCACCAGGCGGTCTCCGCCCCAGCCTTCCGCCGCTGCAGCGGCCTCGGCCGGCGGGATCCCGAAATGCTCGAGCGTGATCGCGATCGAGGCTTGGCCTATCGACGTGGACTCGATCTCCACCCAGTCGTCACCCAGCGCGCCAGCCAGGTCCGGCAGCTCGACGGGAACGGGCTGTTCGCGATCCAGCCACTTCTCGAAGTCGAGGATCTGCTCGGTCGAGTCCGGCGCATCGGCATACGCGTCGTCGATGGCGTCGAAGTCGAGGTCGAATGGATCTCCGCCACCCACCTGTGTCACCCACGTCGGGCCCGCCAGATAGGGGAACTCGAGCGTCGCGATCATCCATCCGGGCACGCCGCTCGTGTCCGGAATCGGCGTGTCCTGCAGCTCCAGCAGCTCCTGCTGGCTGAGGGCCCGGATGGCCCAGGCCAGCATGGTGGCCGTGGCATCGCCCTCGATCAGGGCGAGCCGGGCCATGCTCTGATCGTCCTCCCCCACGGCATCGGTCTCAAGCGAGTCGAGGCCGAATGCGGCGTCCTGCAGGGCGTGCGTGTACTCGTGGGCGTACGTGAGCTTGCCCTGCGCGTCGAGCCCGCCGTCGCTCACCACGACCATCCGCTTCTCGGTGTCGTCGTAGAAGCCGAGGACCTGGTCACCGAGCAGCTGGAGCTGGAGCTCAGCGACATCCTGGCCTTCATCGAGCAGGCCAAGGGCGCGCAGGGTGGCGTTGTCGCGACGCCGCTCCTCCTCGGAGTAGTCCTCCTCGAAGAGCTGCTCGAGCTCGACCTGGAGCTCGTCCCGACTGATGATCTCCGGGGGACCGATCTCGGCTGCCGGCAAGCCGCGGATGGCGATCACCGCTTCCTCGATCTCGCGGAAGATGGCCAGCGAGTCGCCGTCGGGAGTCTGAGCCGGGGCCCGCGAAGCCGAGGGGCTCGGCTCGCTCGTCGCGCTCGCGGTGGGGGCCGCGCTCGGGGCGACGCCCACCGGGTCGGCGCCACGCACCGCGAGCAGGACGGCCGCAAGGGCGACGAGGATCGTCACTGCCAGGGCCGCAAGGCGTTGCAGGGGAGACATCGGCGGATTGTCGCATGCACGGGCGCAGCGCTCGGAACGTTCAGGTTTCTTAAGGTCCGGCAAGCCGGGCGTTCATATCGGCCTCCTAGCCTTCACGCTGCGAGTTGGAGATCCATAGGGTTTCTACCTCCACCCTCCCTCCTTCGAGCGCCGGTGTCATTGGGCGGGCACCGGCGCTCGTGCTATCTCCCGTTCGGCTACCATCGGGCCCACCGATGGAGATCACCTGGTATGGACGTGCCTGCTTCCGGCTCAAGGGCAGGGAGGCAACCGTCATCACCGATCCGTGTCCGCCGTCCACCGGCTTCGTCGCCGGCAAGCACGACGTCGACCTGTTGACCATCAGCCACGACCATCCCGACCACTCGTACACCCGCTCGATCACCGCGGGCCTGACGCTGACCCGGCCGGGGGAGTACGAGTTCCACGAACTCCTCGCCACCGGTGTGCGCACCTTCCATGACGGCTCCGCCGGCGCCGAGCGCGGCCAGAACATGGTCTTCGCCGTCGAGGTCGATGGGGTCCACATCTGCCACCTGGGCGATCTCGGCCACCTCATGACCGATGATCAGCTCTCCGAGCTGGGGCCCGTGGACGTGCTCCTCGTCCCCGTCGGCGGCGAGACGACGCTGACCCCGGTGGGGGCCGCCGAGGTCGTGGCCCAGGTCAGCCCCAAGCTCGTCATCCCCATGCACTTCGCGGTGGACGGGGGCTCGAAGGATCTCCTGGGCGCGGACAAGTTCCTTCACGAGATGGCGGTGGAGCCGATCCGACAGCCCAAGGCGCAGGTCACCCCCGGCTCCCTCCCGGACGAGACCCAGATCGTGGTTCTCGAGGCTCGCGGCCGGACCGGCTGACGCGTCGAACAGCGCATCGATCCCGGCCGCAACCCAGTCGTACCAGGACCCTTGGTGCCCCCAGTCAACACAACCCGATCGACAGTACTGAACCGGACCGCATCAAAGTTCTGCTAAGTGGCCTTGGGGCCGCGCCGCAGGTACTGGTCGTGCTAGTACTGGCTCAGTATGCTCTGCGCCCCGCTGTCAATGCGGGCCGAGCACTCATCCCCCAACGCTTCAGGGGGAAAGCACATCCAGAAGGGGGCGCGAGGAACAATGACTAGGGCCAACAGAGGGCGGACAGCCACCGCACTCCTCACGACGCTCACGCTGCTGGCGTCGCTCACGCTGCTGGTGGCGCCAGCAGCCGCGGCCACGATTGTGCCGCTCCACGACGACCACAAGGGCGCGGACAGCACGACCTTCAACGAGGAAGACGACTGCGGGTCGTTCGGCAACGAAGGCTCGGGCGTCGTGTGGCATTTCGTTCTCAATGGGCTGGACGCCAACACGCCGGCCGGCACACTGAGTGCCACGTTCACCACGGCGGGGACGCTGGCTGCCACCGGTGAACCGGTGGGCAACGGCTCAGTTCAGCACTACTTCGTGCTGACCCCCGATGACGACGTTTTGGAGGATGCCTCCGCCACGGTGGCCGACCAGAACTCGGCGCCCCCCCATCCGATGCTGGTGCTCAGCCACGTCTGCCACCAGACGGGCGGCGATACGCAAGACCCGCAGGATCCGCCTGATCCGAACATCGATGTCACGATCAGCAAGACGGCCTCGGACGGCACCGTCGACCAGGGTGACAGCTTCAGCTACACCCTGACCGCAAGGAACATCGGGGACGCGGATGCCACCGACGTGATCGTCACCGACAACCTCGACAACGACCTCGAGATCGACGGCGTCAGCCCGTCGCAGGGCTCCTGCGATCCGGTGGCTGCCGACAACCGGATCACCTGCGACCTCGGCACGTTGGCGCCCGGTGCGAGCGCGACGGTCACGATCAACGTGACCGCGCCGGCCGACGATGACGATATCTGCGGAGAGGTCGACAACAAGGCCAGCGTCTCGGCTTCCAACGAGTCGAGCGGTACCAGCGGCAACAACGACAGCGAGCGGATCTTCGTCACGGTCGAGTGTGAGGGGACGAGCCCCGATCCCGATCCTGAGCCCGAGGGCGAGAGCTGCCCGAGTGCCACGACCCTGCTCGTCACATTCAGCTGGAATGGCAGCGCGTTCACACCTGACGGCGGCAACGCGCAGGGCGTCTCCGTGAGCGGGGATGCGACGCTTGCCTACTACACCAGCGCGCAGGAGATCGCCGGCCTGGTCATCACCGCCGGCGGGACGAGCGTGAACTTCGCGCTCGACTTCCCGGAGACGACGGGCAGCGTGTCCGCCGGTGACTTCGATGTCTTCGGCGGCGCTCCCATGCAGAGCATCGGCTTCTGCGTCGGTGACAAGACCAGCCCGGACAGTGGCTCCGGCGTCAGCATCGAGCTGTCGAAGGACGCCGAGTGCGCAACCCTGGACAACGGCACGGCGACCGTGTCCGGCACGATCACCGTGACCGTCCATGGCTCCGCGACGATCCGCATCAAGACCGCGAGGGACTTCATCCTTGGCCCCAACGATCAGGCCCTGCTGCGGACGAACATCGATGCCCTCATCGGCGTCGTCCTGGCCAGGGCCGATGGGCCGCTCACGGTCGCCTACGAGATCACGTTCGATCCCGGACAGTTCGAGGAGTTCGACAACTTCATCGAGCTGACGATCGAGAATGCGGTTACCGGAAATGATCGGCACAAGTACTACAACGCCCGGGCCGCCTTCGAGCTGTGCGACGAGGGCGAGCCGCCGGTGGACGAGCCGCCTGTGGACGAGCCGCCGGTGGACGAGCCGCCGGTGGACGAGGAGGAAGAGCAGCCGCCTACCCGTGAGGATGAGCTGCCCGGCGTTGGCGGCCCGCGTGAGGGCAGGCTGCCCGACACGGCGATCGAGTCGGTGATCGGCTCCAGCCTCGCCGCGTTCCTGGCCCTGCTGATGGCGGGCTCCGTGGGAGCGCTCGGATACGCCCAGGTGCGGGCTCGGGCTCGTCGCCCCAGCTGAGCGCATGAGGCGCTTCCGCTCGATCTGAACGGCAACGAAGGCCCCCGGATCCGTCCGGGGGCCTTCCAGGACCACAACCGCGGAGGATCATCGTGGTTCCAGCAACCCGAGCAGCTGGCCTGCTCCTGAGCGCGCTTCCGGTACTCGCGGCGCTGTGGCTCACCGCCGCATGGGCATCACCCGCCGCGGCCACCGACGATCCGGTGCTGGCAGGCACCGAGGAGGCGCCGGTGCTCAACATCACCAAGGCGGCGGATGCCGATCCGATCGGCGCCGGCGAGACCGCGGTCTTCACGATCACGGTCTGGAACGCGGGCCCGGGCGATGCCTTCGACGTCACCGTCACCGACGAGCTGCCTGACGGCGTGAGCTGGGCGGTTGATGTGCAGGATCCGGACGACGACGACGCGTGCGCGCTGAGCGGCACCGTGGAGGGCGACGTGGCCTTCAGCTGCGAGCTCGGGATACTGCCCGTCACCGACATGGCCGGTGGCAAGGTCATCGTGGTTTCAGGCGAGACGGGTCCCGAGGCCTGCGGCGCGCTGGACAACACGGCGTTCGTGAATGCCGGCAACGCCGATGAGCCCATCGGCTCGAGCGCGTCCATCACGGTCAGCTGCCCGACGCTGGTGATCGACAAGGCCGCCGATGCCGACCTGATCACCATCGATGGCGACGGCGCGTCGCCGTCTGTCATCACCTGGACGCTGTCGTACGCGGTGGGCGGAGGCCCGGTCAGCAATGCGGTGATCACGGATCCGATCCCGGCCGGCTTCGACTATCTCGCCGGCAGCGCCAGCGACGGCGGCGTCTTCGACGCACCCGCCAATGCGGTCACCTGGACGTTCCCGACGCTGACCGAAAGTGGCAGCGTGACGTTCCAGACGACGGTGGACGTGGAGACGATCTCCCGCACGACACCCACGGCCAATATCGCCGTCATCAGCTCCGACCAGACGGCGGACGACGACGGCCGGGACGACGTGCGTGTCGCGGTCGAGCCGCCGCCGCTGGGGGGCACGTCAGCCCCGGCGCCAACCGCGACGCCGGCCCCGGCACAGCAGCGCGCAGTGCCGGACACGGCGGTCGCCATCAACGCAGACAGTGTGGCGACCCTCCCGCTCCTACTCGTGGTCGCCCTCGTCGTCGGCTCGCTCGGCGCGATCGGAGCCCTCGCTCGCCGCCGCTGAGCGAGTAGGCGGAGCGGTCGGCAGGCCGGCCTCCGCATTAAGCCAGCCCCCCTGGCAGGGACGGGGTAGAGGTTCGCCTCTACCCCGTTTCCTGTTGTGTCAGAGGGAGCTCGCGCGGGCTCCTCGCCACGCCCTGAGCCGAGGCGTCAGACGCCGACCACCGCCCGCTTACGGCTCGTTGACCGCCGATTCTGTGCCATTCGCCAATCACCGCCGGCTTGGGCACGCTCGGCGCCATCCGGAGCGGGTTCGGCCACCGCTCCACGCTCACGGGAGGTCGCCGGCGCCAGACGTGGGGCAATTCAGCGCGCCTAAGGCGCCGCTGGTTGGACTCTGGCAATCTCGGCGAAGCTCCAGGGTACGCCGCATCGGCCCGGCATCGGTCCGTGCATCGGCCGGCATCTCCGTTGGCCGCCTCGCGCCCTTGTCTCCAGGTCGACATATGGGCGATCGGGTGCGCGGATGTCGTGCTTCCGCAACGCTTCGGGTCCGTAACGCTCCCCCGCGGCCCATATGTCCCGGTGGGTCCGTTGCCCTGCGGATGCGCAGGGCGGCGCGAAGTGCCACCGGGTAGGTCAGCGGTCAGATGATGGCCAGCTCTCGCCCCACCCGCTCGAAGGCCTCGAGGCACAGATCGAGCTCCTCGCTCGAGTGCTCGGCGGTGACGATCGTCCGCACCCGGCTCTTCTTCTCCGGTACGGTCGGAAAGCCGATGCCCATGGCGAACACGCCCTCCTCGAACAGGCGGTCGCTGAACCGATGCGCCAGGGCGCCCGCTCCCACGATCACCGGCGTGATCGGCGTCTCCGAGGCGCCCGTGTCGAAGCCCAGGCGCGCGAGGCCGGCCTTGAAGCGACGCGTGTTCTCCCACAGCCGATCAATGAGCTGCGGCTCTTCCTCCAGCACGTCGATTGCCGCCAGGCACGCCGCGGCCACAGCCGGCGGATGGGAGGTGGAGAACAGGAACGGCCGTGCCTTGTGCTCGAGGATTGTTCTGAGCGCTGCAGGACCGGCGACGTAGCCGCCCAGCACGCCGATTGCCTTCGAGAGCGTACCCACCTGGACGTGCACGCGTCCGTGAAGGCCGAAATGGTCGATGCTTCCGCGGCCGTTGCGGCCGAGGACCCCGGAGGCGTGCGCGTCGTCGACCATCACCATCGCATCGGCCTCCTCGGCGGCCTCGACGATGGCCGGCAGGTTGGCGATGTCGCCGTCCATGCTGAAGACGCCATCGGTGATGACCAGGATGGACCGATGCGCATCGGTCTGGCGGACCTCGCGCAGCGCCGTCCGCAGGGCGTCGATATCGGCGTGGGGGAAGATCTTCCGTCCGGCCTTCGTCAGGCGGATGCCGTCGATGATGCTGGCGTGGTTGAGCGCGTCGCTGACGATGATCGCGGCCTCCGGCGCCAGGATCGGGATGACGCCGGTGTTGGCGGTGAACCCGGACTGGAAGGTGAGGACCGCTTCGGTGTGCTTGAAGGTCGCGAGCCGGGCCTCGAGCTCCTCGTGCAGGGACATGGTGCCCGCGATGGTCCGGACGGCGCCCGATCCCGCACCGAAGCGCTCCACGGCATCGAGTGCCGCCTGCCGGAGCTTCGGGTGGGTGTTGAGGCCCAGGTAGTTGTTGCTCGACAGGGTGATCACCTCGCGCCCGTCGACGAGGCATCGGCTCTTCTGCTCACTCTGAACCACCCGCAGGCGCCGATAGAGTCCTTTGGCCTTCAGCTCCTCGATCTCGGCGTCGAGGAATCCGAGCGGGTTGCGGGCTCGAGCGGGCGCATCGGTCATGACGTCATCTCCTTCGGTCCGTGGGGCGAACCGTTCGAATTCACACGGGGCGTGCGTTGCGTTGCCATTGTCCCCTGCGGAGCGTTCGAATTGTCGCCAAGCGTGATTCCGGACGCTTGGGACGCCATGTGAGGCGCGTACTGGTTACCCCGTGTGAATCCGCACGCGCCGGTCGCGGCTCACGGAAGCAGCACCACCTTGCCGGCGTGGCGGGAGGCGATCAGGTCGAAACCACGTTCCCAGTCGGCGAGGTCGAAGCGGTGCGTGAGGATGGGCGTCACGTCGAGGGCGCCCGAGCGGAGCAGCCCCTGCGTCCGGTCCCAGGTGTCGTAGATGCGACGGCCGTAGATCCCGTGCAACCGGATCCCCTGCTGGATGACCCGTTCCGAGAGATCGAGGCTGACCGGCCCGCCGAAGATGCCCAGCAGGCTGATCCGCCCGCCCCGCGTGATGACGCGGAGCCCCTGGTCGAGGGCTTGCGCGGCACCGCTCATCTCCAGCACGACCTCCACCCCGTCGCCGCCGGTGGCCTCGAGGATCCGCTCCTCGCTGTCGGCGTCCGCGGCATCGAGCGCCAGGTCGGCGCCCATGGTCCGCGCCAGGTCCAGCCGGTATGGCTCGGTATCGGTCGCGATGACCAGCGACGCGCCGGCCGCCTTGGCGACGCCGACCGCGCACAGCCCGATGGGTCCGCAGCCGGTGATCAGCACGCTGCGCCCGTCGATCGGCTCGGCGAAGGCGGCGTGGACCGCATTGCCCATCGGCTCCTGGAGGGCGACGACCGCCGGATCCAGCCCGTTGCTCTCGATCGCGTTCGCCTCGGGGATGACGACCTGCTCCGCGAACCCGCCATCCTCGTGGACTCCGATGACCCGCAGGTTGCGGCACAGGTGGGCATCGCCACGGCGGCACTGCGCGCAGGTCCAGTCGAAGAGGTGGCTCTCGACGCCGACGAGGTCGCCCTCCCTGACCCGCGTCACGCCCGCCCCGGTGGCCGCCACCGTCCCCGCCAGCTCGTGGCCCAGGATCCGTGGTGGCACGAGGTTCTCGGCCGCCCAGTCGTCCCAGGCGAAGAGGTGATGGTCGGTGCCGCAGATGCTCGCCGCCTCGACGTGGAGCAGGACCTCGCCAGCACCCGGCGTCGGAACGGGCCGCTCCACGAGCTCCGCACCCGGCCCCGGGCGGGTCTTGGCCAATGCGCGCATCGTCCGGGAGGGAGCGGCGGAGCTCATCGGCGGTGCTGGGAGCTCATCGGCGCCAGTATAGGCAGACGCCGTCTGCGGCCCGACAGGGCCACCAACGCCGGTAGGACGGAGGTGCGTCGGTTGCCATTTGCCAATCAGGACCGGCTTCGGCAGGCTCACGACCAGCTCGGGCGACTGTCAGCGGGGCGGCTGAGCGTGGATAGGCGCGCCAACCCGGCCCCGGCCGCGCGATCCCGTGCCGAAGGCGACGGTGATTGGCAGCTGACACTGATCGGGCCAATTGGCGACCGTCAGCCATCCGTGGTTCGAATCTGCGCGCTCGCTACGGCTCACTGAACCAGGCGCGGGCCGATGGTCGCAGCAGGCCGATGACGAGGCCCACGCTGATCACCACCCCCACCGGCACGAACAGCGTGTACCAGCCGTTGGCCGCCTCGGCCGGCATCTGGAAGAGCGCCGGCGGAAGACCGGCGAGGATGGGCGCCGCGATGGCCGCGATGCCAATCGCGAACCGATGCGCGATCCGCTTGCGCTGCAGCGCCACGGTGATGCCGAAGAGGACCAGCGCCAGCTCCAGCATCATGAAGATGCCGAGCAGGCTGAACGGCGCCCGCTCGCTGAAGTCCACGAACTCGACGATGCGGCCCAGCAGGAGCCCGGTCCCCGCCAGCAGGAAGAAGGCCCACGCAAACCACAGGCGCACCGGGATCGGCATGGCGGGCGCGCCCTGGTGCTCGTCGTGCTCGTCGTGCTGACTATGCGTCCGGGTCATCGGCGCCGCGGATGCTAGCAGTCGTGTGGCCCGGGCATGGCGATGCCTGCACGCGCGGTCCCCGACGGGCAGCAACCCCGCCGCGGCACGGAGGGTCCATGACGCCCTGTGTCCCGTCGCTTCCCTCACCCGGCGCGTCCGGCACCGGCACCGTGGGTGGGAGCGGGCCGGCAGGAAGGCCTGTGCCGCTTCTTGCCCCCAGCGCACGTAACTCCCACGATCGGCCGTCTGCATGGTCATCCAGTGCGTCCGGGCGCCAGAAACGATCAAGCAGAGGCCAGAATCGCGCCCTTCCTCGCAGTTACGTGCACGGACGGCAAGAACTGGAGTCGGCCGGGCCGCTGACGGCGGTGCCGCGCTCGGCGGCCGGCCGGCACGCCTGATCCTTGACAGGCCCGTCGCCGGTCCGTATCCTGCGCGTCTAAACCGGTTCACTAAACCGGTTCAAGGAAAGCTCCTGCCGCACAGGCGAGCAGGCGGCCCGAGGCGCCACATGGCACGATCTCGAATCCAGGACGTTGCGGCGAAGGCAGGCGTGAGCAAGACCGCCGTCAGCTTCGCGTTCAACCAGCCTGGCCGCCTGAACGAGGCAACGCGGGACCGCATCCTGTCTGCCGCGGAGGAGCTGGGGTATCGACCCTCTCCGATCGCCCGGCGGCTGGCGGCGCGGCGCACGGACCAGATCGGCCTGGTCGTCCCGCAGCCCACGCACGACGTGTTCGCCAACCCGTTCCTGCCCGAGCTGCTGCGAGGCATCGGTGACGTCTGCGACGCGGAGGGGATCGCCGTGGTGATCGTGCCGCCGGTGCGGGGCTCGCTCGCGCGCGCCGTGGAGGGAGCCCTCGTCGACGGCCTCATCCTCCTGGGCCTGGCACCGAACCGTCCGGAGCTGGAGCTGGTACGGCGTTCAGGGCTGCGAGTGGTGGCTCTCGACGTCGAGGCGTGGAGCGATGCGGACGTCATCGCCATCGACGATGCCGGCGGTTCGAAGGCAGCGGCCGAGCACCTCGCCCAGCTGGGCCATCGTGACGTGGCGGTCGTGCTCATCGCCGAGCATCCCGACTCGCCCTTCGATGAGCAGCAGGGAATCTCAGCTCGGCGAATGAGCGGCATCAGGCAGGGCTTTGGCGCGACCGGAGATGCTGACGGCCGCGACGCGGTCCGCCTGCGCGTCATCTCCACCACTGTCTCCGAGGAAGGCGGCCGTGCGGCGTTCCACATGCTCCAGGCCGACAGCCTGCCAACCGCGGTGCTGACGATGAGCGACATCACCGCCATCGGCTTCATGTCGGCCGCCATCGACGGGGGCTGCCGCGTGCCCGAGGATCTGTCCGTGGTCGGCTACGACGACATTCCGGCGGCTGCATGGACCTCCCCACGGCTCACCACCGTGCACCAGCCAATCCGCGAGAAGGGTCGCCTGGCGGCGCGCCGGCTGATCGACGGGATTCGGTCCCGAGGCGCGCAGGGGCCCGCCACCGAGGTGCTGCCCACGCGGCTGGTCGTTCGCGGCTCGACGGCGGCTGTTCGCGCCCCGAGCGGTCCGCCGATAGGCCCGGCTGCGCCGGGGGGAGGAGGTGCCGCCGCAGCATCCTGAGCCGACTCCCGAGTCCGAGTCCCACACCATCACATCCTGCCGCGCAACAGATCCAACCACCTGGAGGAACGAACTTCGACCATGAGCATTCTCCGAAAGAATCTCCCACTGGGCGTCGCCGGCCTCGTGCTGCTGGCCGCCTGCACCGGCGGCGACGCGTCGCCAACGGCCGCGCCGGAGACCGATGATCCCGGCACCGACGAGGCTCAGCCGGCCGAGACCGGCGCGCTGAGCGGCGAGCTCACCGTGTGGCATGCCTACAGCTCCGGCGGCGAGTCGGAGGGGATCGCCTTCGAGGACGTCAAGGCCCGGATCGAGGCTGACAATCCCGATCTCACCCTGACCGTGCTGGACGTGCCGTTCGACCAGCTCTTCACCAACTTCCAGACCGAGGCTGCCGCCGGCGGTGGCCCCGACCTGTTCATCGCGCCGAACGACAGCCTAGGCACCCAGGCGCGCGCCGGGCTGCTCCTGTCGCTCGACGACCACCTCGACGAGGCGTTCCTCGGCGAGCAGCTGCAGGTTGCCGTCGATGGCTCGCAGGTCGATGGCACGTTCTACGCCGTGCCCGAGTCGCTCAAGGCGGTCGCGATGTTCTACAACGCGGCCACCGTCGCCGAGCCGCCCACGACCACCGACGAGCTGCTTGCGGCGGTCGAGGACGGCACGCGCGTGGGCCTCATGCAGGGTGCCTACCACAACTGGGGCTGGTGGTACGCCTTCGGCGGCCAGGTCATGGATGAGGGCGGCCGCTGCGTGGCCGACGAGACCGGCGTGGCCGACGCCTTCGCCTATCTGCAGTCGCTGCGCGACGCAGGCGCGGAGATCTACACCGATGGCGCCGCTTTCCAGGATGACTTCAAGGTCGGCAACCTCGACCTCATCGTCGAGGGGCCGTGGTTCACCGGCGACGCCAAGACGGCGCTCGGCGACGACCTCGGGGTGGCGCCCATGCCGGAAGGGCCGGGTGGACCTGCACAGCCGATGACCGGCGTGGACGGCTGGTACATCAACGCCAGCTCGGCAAACCCGGAACTGGCGGTCGCCTTCGCGCTCGCCATGGTCCAGGCCGAGAACGAGCAGATCTTCGTCGACACCGCGGGGCACATCCCGTCGAACGCCAACATCGAGATCGCAGATCCCGTGACCCTGACGTTCGCCGAGGCTGTCGAAACCGGATTCGCGCGGCCACAGAACGAGGAGCTCAACAACTACTGGGCCAACTTCGACAATGCGCTTGCCCAGCTGTTCGAGGCTGGAGCCGATCCGGAGCAGGCCGTCGCGGACGCCTGCGCCGCGATGAACGAGGCCAACGGCCTGTAGTCCGGTTCCGGGTGGGGACGCCGCCAGGTCGGCGCTCCCACCCATCCCCTTTCCTTGCGGGCGCGATCACCGCGCCGATACTCTGGGCTCAAGCCGAGCGAGGAGCGCCAACCGGCATGACTGCCGCCACGATCTCTCCCCCCACATCGACGCCGCGCAAGTCCGTCTGGCGGCGCACCCTCGTCGGCCGGACCGCGGCGCTGTACCTCCTGCCGGCGTTCGCGGTGATGGCGATCATCACCTTCTACCCCCTCGCTTTCCAGACCTGGATGAGCTTCACCGATTACGGGCTGGAGAACCTGCGCGCCGGCGCGCCGGCGCCGGAGTACGTGGGCCTCGACAACTACATCAACATCCTCGACAGCCAGCTGACGATCCCCAACTTCCACTTCGTGCGCCTGGTCCTGTTCAACCTGTGGTGGGCGCTGTCGAACACGGTCATCCACCTCGTCATCGGCGTCGCCATCGCGCTGGCGCTCAACACCGCCGGCCTCCGCTTCCGGCGCTTCTATCGGGCCATCTTCATCCTGCCGGTGGTCATCCCGCCGATCATCGTGGCCACCGTGTGGCGCAACATGTTCGACACGCAGAACGGCGCCGTGAACCTGGGTCTGGCCGCCGTCGGCACCCTGTTCAAGATCCCGCCGGAGGCGTTCCAGATCGACTGGCTGCGCCAGGCGGCCGACCCGATCCCGTTCGTGCCCCTGCCGCTGGCGTACTACGCGCTGCTGGTGGCCAACACCTGGCTCGGCTGGCCGCTCTTCAGCGTCGTCGCCACCGGAGCCCTGCAGAGCATCCCGCGTGAGCTGTACGAGGCGGCCGAGGTCGATGGCGCCACGCCGTGGCAGAAGTTCAGGACGGTGACGGTCACCTTCCTGCGGCCGGCGATGATCCCGTACTCGGTCTACGGCTTCGTGGTGACCTTCAACCTGTTCTACCTGACCTACTTCATGACCGGCGGCGGGCCTTTCGGGCGAACCGAGCTGCTCGTGACGCAGACGTTCGGCCTCGTCAACGCGCAGCAGCTGTACGCGGTGGCAGCCGCCTTCAGCGTGATCATCTTCTTCATCCTGCTGACCATCACCCTCGTCACCAATCGCGTGACGAAGGCGACGGCCAGCTTCGACACGTGAGGAGGGCGACGTGGCGACCCTGACCAGCACCGCGGCCCGTCGCCTGCGCATTGGCATGCGGAGCCGCCCGCGATACGGATCCGAGCGCAGGCTCCCGATCGGCAGGCAGCTGCTCCTGCAGCTCTTCCTCATCATCGTCACGTTCACCGTGCTGTTCCCGGTGCTCTGGATCCTGAGCATGGCGCTCGATCCACGGGGGCTCAGCCGGCCGCAGGACCTGACGCTCATCCCGCCCGGCGCCACGCTGGCCGCCTTCGCCACGGTCATTGAGCAGCCCACCGCCAACCCGGTCAGCTTCCCGATCCTCATGTTCAACAGCTTCAAGCTGGCCGTGGGCACCTCGCTGGTCAGCCTGGCCATCGGCGTCATGGCGGCCTACGCTTTCAGCCGCCTTCGGTTCCGGTTCCGGCAGACACTGATGATCGTCATCCTCGGCGTGCTGATGCTGCCGGCGATCGCCACCATCGCGCCGCTCTTCGTGCAGCTCAACCAGATCACCATCGGCGAGTTCAACCTGCGCAACTCGCTCTACGGCGTAGGGCTGGCGATCGTGTCCGGGGCGCTGCCCTTCGCGATCTGGAACCTGAAGGGCTATCTCGACACCATCCCGCGCGAGCTCGAGGAGGCGGCGATCATCGACGGCGCCAGCCGCAACCAGGTGTTCCTGCGCGTCATCCTGCCGCTCGCCACGCCGGCCCTGGCGGTGACCGGCTTCCTGGGCTTCGTGGCCGGCTACACCGAGTACTACTTCTCCTGGACCTTCCTGCGCCAGCCCGATGACTTCACGTTGGCGATGGCGCTGGCGAGCATGGTGGGCCAGTACGCGCGCACCACGCCGTGGGGTGAGTTCGCTGCCTTCGCCCTCCTGTTCGCCGCGCCGGTGAGCATCGTCTACCTCTTCCTGCAGCGCTACATCGTCTCCGGGCTGGCGATCGGCGGCGTCAAGGGCTAGCCCGCGCCGCGCCTACCATGAGGCGCAATGGACTGGCTTCGGGACCTGTTCGAGACCAACCGCATCATCGTCCTGTCCGTGTACGGGCAGGTGTTCTTCGTGCTGGGCCTGGCGATTGCGCTGCAGAGCCGCAAGCGCTCGGAGCTACCGCTCGCGCGCTCGCTGCCCTGGCTGGCGGCCTTCGGCATCGTGCACGGGCTCATGGAATGGGGCTACCTGTTCGTGCCGATCCAGGCGGGCTTCCTGCCGCAGCCGGTCATCGAGGCGCTCCTCGTCCTGCAGCTGCTGCTCAAGGGCCTGAGCTTCGCCCTCCTCCTCCAGTTCGGCGCCGAGCTCCTCCTGCACGCGAGGCCCGAACGCGCGAGGACCGCGGCCGCCGCCGGCACCGGTCCGCTGGGCCAGCCCTGGCTGCGCCTGGCGCCGGCCATGGCAACCATGCTGTGGGCCGTCGCCACGCTCACGCTCTCGGCCACCGTGGCCGGCGGCTTCACTCCCGACCCGGCGCCCTGGCTGCGCGCCGATGAGATCGAGCCGGCGATCCGGGGAGTGGGCGCGCCGCTGGCCGTGGGCGACGTGGTTGCGCGCGCGATGCTGGCACTTCCCGGCGCCATCCTGGTGGTCCTGGGCCTGCGCCGCACGCAGCGTGCCCTGGGCGCGCTCGCGGTCCCCCCGGTCGGCGGCGCGCTGCGCATCGGAGCCATCGCGTTCGGCGTCTACGCCGTGCTCGGCGGCCTCGTCGGCATGCCGGCCCCGTTTCCTCCGGCATCGGTCCTCAACTCGCAGGTAGTGCTCGACACCTTCGGCATCCCGATCGAGGTCTTCCGCTCCCTCGCCGGCCTGGCCATGGCGCTGGCCGTCATCCGCAGCCTCGAGCTGTTCGAGCGCGAGACGGACAGGATCCTGGCCGATGCCCGCCGCCGTGAGCTGCTGCTGCGAGAGCGCGAGCGCATAGGCCGCGACCTGCACGACGGGATCATCCAATCCATCTACGCCGCCGGGCTTCATCTCGAGCAGGCGGCCGCCGATATCGGTCCGCAGTCGAACGGCGCGCGAGACCGCATCGGAACCGTGATGGGCGAGCTCAACAGGATCACCGCCGACATCCGCAGCACGATCTTCGACCTGCGCTCGGGCGAGCTGGAGGCGCGTGACGCGGAGCGGATCGTTGCCGCGGTGGCGGAGGAGCTGCGGGCCAACACGCTCGTCGAGCTCGATCTGCGAACCGAGGGCATGTTCCGCCCCCGTCTGAACCCGGAGCAGGCGGAGCAGCTGCGCCACATCGTGACCGAGGCCTTCAGCAACGTCCTGCGCCACGCCCGCGCGCGCCATGTCCGGGTGCGCATGGCGAGCAGCCGGCGACGGCTGACGCTCGAGATCAGTGACGACGGGGTCGGCTTCGATCCCGAGCGCGCACCTGTCGGCCGCGGGCGGCGGGGTCGCGCGCAGGGGCTGGCGAACATGCGTCGCCGCGCGGAGCTGCTCGGGGGGACGTTCAGCGCCACCAGCGCGGCCGGGCATGGAACCACGCTGTCCCTTACGATTCCCGTGGCGACCAGTCGCCGAGCCTCATGAACGAAGCATCGATCGCTGACACGGCGGCCCCGGCGGCCGCCATCCGCATCCTCATCGCCGATGACCACGAGGTGGTCCGCATCGGCCTTGCGGCGCTGCTCGATCGGCAGCCGGACTTCAGCGTCGTCGCGGAGGCGGGTTCCGGCCAGGAGGCGGTACGCCTGGCGCGGCACCACCGACCCGACGTGGTGGTGATGGACATCCGCATGCCCGGTGGCTCGGGCGTGGACGCCTGCCGCACGATCACCGCCGAGCTGCCGGAGACGCCGGTCGTGATGCTCACCAGCTACGCCGATTCCGAGGCGCTGTTCGACGCCATCGCCGCCGGCGCCAGCGGCTACGTCCTCAAGCAGGTCGGCTCCACCGACCTGGTGGATGCCGTGCGGACGGTCGCGGCCGGCCGCTCCCTGCTGGACCCCGCCGTCACCGCCCAGGTGCTCGAGCGGCTGCGTAACGCCAGCCAGCTCGAGGAGGCCGGCGCCTTCGCCGACCTGACGGAGCAGGAGCGCCGCGTCCTGGCTCACGTCGCCCAGGGCGAGGCGAACCGCGAGATCGCCGACCAGATGGGGCTGGCAGAGAAGACCGTACGGAACTACGTCTCGAGCATCCTGGCCAAGCTGTCACTGGCAAGCCGTTCCCAGGCGGCGGCCTACGCCATCCGCAAGCGCCTGCCGGAGCTGCCCCACGAGGACGACGCATGAGGCGCCGGACGCCGGCGCTGATGAGAGCCGCCACGCTCACCCTTCTCGTCATCCTTCCCGCCTGCGAGGCCGAGCCGACGCCCACGCCCGCGTCGACACCTCAACCATCTCCGCCGGCCGCGACGCCGAGCGCGTCGCCCTCCGTGTCGCCGGTGGAGACCGCAACGGCGGCGGCGACCCCGTCCGCGACGCCCGCACCTCCGCTCAGCCTCGACCTGCCGGATGAGACCGATGACCGGGTGGTGACGGTCCAGGTGACACCCGAGCTCCCGGTCGATGGTGACGGTCGCATCGCGGTGACGGTGACGAATACCTCCGAGACGCAGATCGACGAGATCGTCCTGCGCTGGCCCACCGAGCTCGGTGAGACGCTCTTCCTCGCGCCGTTCGTGCCTTCGCAGGAACGAATCGCAGACGGCGGCCCGCCGCTCGTCCAGGACTGGACGAAGTGGGTGATCGGCCCGGGCGAGCGCGGCGAGCCGGATGGGACGATCTCGCTCGGCTACGGGCCGATGACCCCCGGCATGACGCTGCCGATCCCGCTCTTCGTGACGCGCAATGCCCCGGGTCCGGTCGCCTTCGACCTGCAGGTCCTCGCCGGCAACGCGCTGCTGACCCTGGAGGATGGTGCCCCGGCCGAGCTGCGCGTCGAGGTGCCCTAGGACCGATGCACGCCATCCTGCCGCCCTGGACCGAGCCCGATGCCGAGCTGCGCGCACGCCTGGGCAACGCCATCGACCCCGATCGCAAGGTGCTGACCGGACTCGAGAAGATCACGCCCATCTCCGGCAAGCGCATCGCCGATGTCGGGACCGGGATCGGGCACTATCCGATGCTGCTCGCACGGCGCACCGGACGGACCTACGGCATCGAGGCCGACCCGGAGCTGCTCGCGGCGGCGAGGCGGCGAGCGGCCGACGCGCACCAGCCCAACATCCGGATCGTGGAGGGAGAGCCCACCGCGCTGCCCCTGCGCGACGGCGCGGTCGACATCGTGCTCTCGGGGCGCATCGATCCGGACGACGCCTCCCTCCCGGCGGTGGCCGAGGCACTGCGCGTCCTGCGCCCCGGCGGCCGGCTGGTGGCGGTGGGCTACTACGGGCGCGACGACGTGGCCAGCCTGCTGGAGCCGGAGGTGGTGGCGCACGTCATGGAGGCGACCCAGCGCCGCACCGGCTGGTGGCTGCGCCACGGCTTCAAGATCAAGGTGGTGCACGCCCGCATCGAGCTGGGCGACCTGGCCACCGCGCATGAGCTCCTGCCGCGGCTGTACGGCGACCGCGGTCGGTCGTACCTGATGGGAGCGCATCGGTCCAGCCTGCGGCTCAACCTGGGCCTGTATCACCTCGCCAAGGACGGCTGAGCGCGCTGCACGCCTGATCGGTGGCACGAGGCGAGCGAAATCGACGAATTCGGTGCGCGGAATTGCTTGCGGGCGCGGATCGCGATGGATATGATGCAGCTCGTCGAAAGGCCAGGCTCTTCTCCCCCCGGAGCCTGGCCTTCGGCCTGTCACTCCCCGCCCTCTAGCCCTGAGCCCAGCCTTGGGGTACGCTCCGCGCGAACGCTGAGGCGGGTTCCGAGCCGTGACCCATCCAAGTGCCCAGGGCGGGCGGGCGCACGACGCGATCGAGGCGATCTCGGACGCCCTGGAACAGGGCGATCCGGCGGCGGCGCTGCAGGTCGCCACCGCCCAGGCCGAGCTGTTCGTCGAGTGGGGGTTCGACGTGCCGCTCGAGCGCCTGGAAGCTCTGCTGGATCGTCTCGAGGCCCACGCGCCGGACGATCCATGGCTCATGTACTACCGCGCCTGGGCCTGGTCCACGCAGCGACGCCACACGCTCGCACTCGTTACCCTCAAGCGCGCCGAGCGACGATTCGACGCCATGCTTTCGCTGGATTCAGCCGACTGGCGCCGGGCTCGCTTCCTCCTGCGGGTCGCCGAGGGGACGGTGGCCGAGCGGGAGGGTCTGTACGAAGCCGCCAGCGAGGCCTTCGAGGAGGCGCTGCAGCTTTCGGGCGCGGAGATCGAGCCGGCACGATCCGAGCAGGAGCGACGCTGGATCGAGCACGATCCGTCCGGCTTCTTTTCCTTCACCCTGCAGGCGCTGACGGTCTATCGCCGGATGGGCCTCGCCCTGCCGATGGCGCGCGCCGCCCACAACCTCGGCACGCGGCTCACGGACCGCGGCGAGCCGGCCGCCGCCCTGCATTTCCTGGAGCAGGCGCACGAGCTCAAGGCACCCGGTGGCAATCGCGTCTCGCTGGCGAACACGCTCAACAGCCTCGGCCAGGCCGAGCGGCACCTGGGGCTGCGTGACCGCGCCGGCGTCCACCTCGCCGAGGCGCTCGCCATCGCCCGGGAGCAGGGCCACGCCTGGCTGGAGAGCTATGCGCTCAACAACCTCGCCGAGCTCCAGCGCGAGCTGGGAGCCTACGAGCAGGCGCTGGCGCTGTACCGCGAGTCGCTCGAGATCAAGGAACGCACCGATAACGCCTTCGGGCTCGCGTTCACCCATGCGTCGATGGCCGATCTCCATCTGCTCACCGGCGATCTGCCGGCCGCGCGAGAGGCTGCCGATCAGGCGGTCGCCCTGCGCGTGCCCAGCGACGATGCGCTCGAGACGGCGCGCCTCCTCGCCTGCCAGGCGCGCACTCGCATCGCCGGGCGAGCCGACCTGCCGCAGGCCGCGACCGACCTCTCGGCCGTGATCGCCGACCTTCGACGGCTCGACGCCAAGGCCGAGCTGATGCTGGCGACCTGGTGGCTGGCGGCCGCACGGCGGCTGCTCGGCGATGAGCCGGGAACCCGGGACGCCGTGGCCGAGGCGCTCGACTTGGCCCGTCGCTTCCGCCTCGGCCATCTGCTCGAGCCGCACCTGCGACTGCCGGCGCAGCTGGCCGAGGAGGCGGAGCAGGCGGCGGCGATTACGCCTGTCCGAGCCACGCCACCGTCCGGGAAGCGGATCGGGACGAGCGGGGCAGCCGCTGCTCCGGCCAGCGTTCCGCGCCTGTCGGCGCGACTGTTCGGCGAGCTGCGCGTCGAGCTTGACGATGCGGACGTGCCGATCTGGAGCTGGCGCTCCAAGCGCGCCGTGTCGCTGCTCGCCATCCTTCTCCAGCGACGCGGGCAGCCGCTGCACCGCGACGAGGCGATCGAGTGGCTGTGGCCCACGGCCGATCCGGAGCGCGCGGGCAAGCATCTCAACGTCGCGCTCTCGGCGCTGCGCCGCGGGCTCGAGACGGCGGCGCCGGCAGGCGCCAGCTGCATCCAGCGCCTGGGCGCCACCTACCGCATCCGGCCCGACGCACTTTCCACGCTCGACGTGGCCGAGTTCGAGCGGCGCGCCACCGAGGCCGACCATCACGTGCAGCGGGGCGACCTCCCGTCGGCGGTCGACACCGCGGAGGTGGCGCTGGCGCTCGTCATCGGCGACTACCTGGCATCGGAGCCGTACGCCGAGTGGGCGGAGCCTGAGCGCGAACGGCTGCGCGACCGCAGCCTCGAGCTGCGGACGGGGGCGGCCGAGTGGCACCTCGCGCTCGGCCATCCGCGCCATGCGATCCGTGAGGCGAGTGCCGTCCTCGCCGCCGAGCGCTGGCGCGAGCGAGCGTGGCAGGTGCTGATCGAGGCCCACCAGGCGCTCGGCGACCGCAGCGCCGCGCTGCAGACGCTTGCCGCCTGCCAGGCGGCGTTGCACGAGGAGCTCGGCGTCCTGCCGTCCCCGCCGCTGGTCGCCCTGGCCGCTCAGCTCCGGGCCTGAGCCGCCGCCGGCTCGCCGATCCAGGCGCTCAGCTCCGGCCGGCGCGGGTCATATCGCACCGCGCCGCGATCACCCGGCTGCCAGCCCTCCGCCTCCTCCCACGAGATCAGGCCGCTCGTTCCGTCGTGTCGCGCGCCAGCCTGATCGCCGTACTCGTAACGCAGCCGAAAGAGCGGCCGGTTGTTGAAGGTCACGTTTGCGGGCTCCACGCGGACAACGGTCCCTTCGATCGCCACGCCTTCCCGCCACAATCGATGCATCAGGCGTAGCCGTCGCAGCTGCCGGGTGGTGATTGCCAGGCCCACTCCGAGCGCCAGCAGACCAACGCCAACCATGGCGTACACGACGATTGCCTCGTCGCCGCCGGCGGCCCGGTTCTGCCCGGGGTCGCCCCGCAGGTACTCAACCGTGATGGGGCCCTCCTCGACCAGCATCTCCCAGCGGTCGAATGAGACGTCATCGGTCCCATCGATCACCTGACCGTCGGAGGTGGTGAATCGATAGCGGACGTGATATTCGGTGCTTCGGTCCTCGGCGGCATCGGCCTGTCGGATGCTCCGACCCAGGACCACACCCTCCGCGCTGTGGCCCTCGCTGGCGAAGCGCCCTTCGCGCCAGGCCAGGCCCGCGCCGATCAGCGTCATCAGCAGCCCGGCGATCAGGAAGATCCCACCGAACAGAAGCCAGAACGAGCGCCGTGCCAGCTGGAAGAAGGTCGGCGCCTGGGCCGACGAGACCGCGTACATTGGCTTCATTTCAATCCTCGACGCTAAACGGGACGACGTGGCGGTCGTCGGCAAGCTCGGTTGGATGACAGCACGCGCACGTTGAACAGGAGATGGACAGGAGTTGAACTGGCCGGTGCGATAATGGGGATGCCAACCTGAACAGCCAGCCGCTGCTCCGCGTCGCCGCGAAGCGCCATGCCCGCAAGCGCCAGGAGTCGTCCGAATGGCCACCACCACGCCTCGCATGAAGATCACCTACGCCACGCTCTCCGGGGACAACGAGGAGCTGCAGTCCGCGTTCGACGCCGCCGTCGAGCACGTGCGCCGGGAGCTGGGCGCCGCCTACCCGATGCTCATCGGCGGTGAGGAGCGCGCCGGCGACGAGACGTTCGAGGATCGATCACCGATCGACACCGACCTCGTCGTGGCCCGCTTTCCGGTGGGCTCGCGGCAGGATGTGCGCGATGCGATCGCGGCAGCCGGTGCGGCCTTTCCCGGCTGGCGCGTCACGCCGTGGCGTGACCGGCTGCGCATCATCCGTCGCGCCGCCGACATCATCAGCGAGCGCCAGTTCGAGTACGCGGCGCTCATGAGCTTCGAGGTCGGCAAGAACCGGCTCGAGGCGCTCGGCGACGTGGAGGAGACGGCCGACCTGCTGCGCTACTACGCCGACGAGTTCGAGACCAACGACGGCTTTGTCAGGCCCATGGGCTCGCTCTCAGAGGCCGAGCACACGCGATCGGTCCTGCGGCCCTACGGCGTCTTCGGCGTCATCAGCCCCTTCAACTTCCCCATGGCGCTCGCCGGCGGGCCGTGTGCCGGCGCGTTGATCGCGGGCAACACCGTGGTCCTCAAGCCCAGCTCAGATGCGCCGCTCATGGGCTGGAAGTTCGGCGAGGCGCTGCGCGACGCCGGCATCCCCGACGGGGCGTTCAACCTAGTCACCGGCCCGGGCGAGACGGTGGGAGCCGAGCTGCAGGAGAACCCCGACATCGATGGCATGGTCTTCACCGGCTCGTACGAGGTCGGAATGAAGCTTCAGCGCGGGTTCACAAAGGACTACCCGCGGCCGATCATCACCGAGATGGGCGGCAAGAACCCCGCCATCATCACCCGCAGCGCCGATCTCGACGAGGCGGCCGAGGGAGTGATGCGATCCGCCTTCGGCTTCGACGGCCAGAAATGCAGCGCCAACTCACGCGTCTACGTCGAGCGGCCGGTCGCCCGCGAGTTCGTCGAGAAGCTCGTCGAGAAGACGCGCGGCATCGCTGTGGGCGATCCCAGGAGGCGCGAAACCTGGATGGGCCCGGTCATCAACCAGCGCGCGCTCGACACCTTCACGAAGGCCGCCGACGACGCGCGCGCCGATGGAGGCACGATCGAGATCGGCGGCGAGGTCCTGCGGGACGAGGACACGCGGCGGGGCTTCTTTCCGACCCCCACGGTCGTCACCGGGCTGCCACTCGAGCATCGCCTGTTCCGCGACGAGCTCTTCGTTCCCTTCCTCGTCATCGGCGAGGTGGATTCGCTCGACCAGGCCCTGGAGGAGGCGAATGCCAGCGCCTACGGCCTCACCGCCGGGATCTTCAGCAGGGATGACG
>JBOGTC010000167.1:0-4115 GCA_050692055.1 Candidatus Limnocylindria bacterium
CGCGCCGGCCGCCAGCAACAGCAACGTCGCGCCGAGGCAGCGGGCCGCGGCACGCGCCCCGCTCAAGGCGCGAGCGCCTCTAGCGTGGGGAGATGCTCGGTCGTACCAACGGCCGAGAGCGGGATGAGGGCAACGTGGTCGGCCCCGGCCGAGGCGAGCTCGTCGATCCGCCCTCGGATTGCAGGCGCATCGCCCTGCGCCACCATGGCGTCCACGAGACGATCGCTGCCCGGCAGCTCCCAGTCATCCGGCGAGAAGCCCTGCAGCTCCCAGGAAGCGTGGTAGGTCGGCGTGCGCAGGTAGGGCTTCAGGTAGGCACGCGCCGCGCCGCGCGTATCCGCGTTGCCCTCCTCCAGCGCGACGGGCAGGGTGACGGCGAGCAGGGGCCGTCCGCCGTCGTCGCGCGCGGCGTCGAGTCGGGCGCGCATCCACTCGACGCGCTCCGGCGTCACGAGGTATGGGAAGGCGCCGTCCGCATCGGTCGCCGCCAGGTCGGCCATGCGCTCGCGGAGCGCCGCGATCAGGACCGGCGGGTCGGCCGTGCCGTCGGTCATCGGTCCACGGTAGATCGCCGAGCGATACGCGGCCAGGTACTCGCGCATGTGCGTCAGCGGCCGCTCGAACGTATGGCCGCGCAGCTTGCCCGCAAGGTGAGGATGGCTCACGCCGAGGCCCAGCACGAACCGTCCGCCGCTCGCCTCCTGGAGCGTCATGGCGCTCATTCGCGTCGCCTGCGCATCGCGGCCCCAGATCGAGACGATGCTGGTCCCGAGGCTGATCCTCGAGGTGGCACCGGCGAGCATGCCGAGCAGGGTGAACGGCTCGCGGCCGACGGTCTCCGGCACCCACAGCGTGCCGAAGCCGAGCTCGTCCGCCCGGCGGGCGTAGGCGCGGGCGTCGTCCGCCGCGAGCGAGTCGAGGTGGCCCCAAACGCCGAGACGTCCCAGATCGATGTGCGTCATCGGCCGGATCCTACCGGCCGTCGAATCGATAGCGCAGGTACAGCTCGTCGGCGTGGCGCATCACGCTGAGGAGCCGGCCGCGACGCGGCTCGGTCGCGAACGGCGAACCGCCGGGGATCGGGGCGATCATCTGGAGCGCATCGGTGCCCAGCAGGTGTGACCCGACGGTCCAGTACAGCTCGTCGATCAGCCCGGCCTCGAGAAACGCGGCGTTGAGGTGCGGCCCGCCCTCGAGCAGCAGCGAGCTGATCCCTCGTTGCGCCAGCTGTGCCAGGACCCACGCCGGCTCAGGGCGCGGGGTCGGAGCACGAAGAAGCTCCGTGCCGGGCGGCGCGTCGTCGATCGGGCTCGCGGCGCCGACCACCAGGACCCGCGGCTCGTCGCGGGTGAACCAGGCGGCATCGCTCGGGATCGGTCCTTCGCCGCCGATGAGGATGCCGGTCGGCTGCGGCGGCCGGCCCCCACGTCGGCGCCGCTCCGCAAGGTCGGGCGCGATCCGCAACCAGAGGCCCGCCTGGCGCAGCGTGCCGGCGCCGGATCCGATGGCGTCGTAGCCGGCACGGTAGTGCTGCATCAGCCGGCGATCCGCGCGGCTGCCCAGGCCCTCCGCCGTTCCCCCCAGCTGCGCACGGCCGTCGATGCTGGTGATCATGTTGACGCCCACCAGCGGCCGGCCCGCAGGCGCGTGCGGAAGTGAGAATCCGGCCATCGCCTCGTCCAGATCGAGATCGGCGGCCGGATCGGGCCAGAGGCGGTCGATGTTGAAGCGTGGCTCGGTCACGCTCGCGAGTCTAGCGATCGAGCCGAGCGTTCACGCCTTCTCGGGCGGCCGATGCTCCTCCGCCCGGGCGAGCGCATCGGCGTCATAGCCGACTTCCACCTTCGATGGCGTGAGGTGCATCACGCTGTCGGCGGGAATCACCCGCACCGGCCCGCCAGACTCGGGCTTGACCGCCACGCCGTGGAAGATGTTTTCCTCCTCGGTGCCGAGCATCGCCTCTACCTTGCCGAGCTCCGTTCCGTTCGAGCCCACGACCGCGGTCCCGGACTCGACGTAGCTCCAGGCGACGGGGTCGTTCGGCCCCGGGAGGTCGAGCTCGGAGGCGTGCGGCTCGCCGGGACCACCCGGATCGTCGATGCCTGGTCGCTCGAAATCAGTCATGCGCTCGCTCACCGCACGAGCGGTGCCAGCTCAGTCGAAGAGGCGCTCCAGGTGCCACGTGCCGCGAATCTCGTCGAGGAAGATGATGCACAGCAGGCCTGACCGCGTCACGACCTTGTAGCAGGCGCGCGCGACGGGATCGCGCCACCAGCCGTCGTCGACCCGCCACCGGTTGCAGATGCCGACCTCGCCGTGATCGGTCCCGTCCATGCGCAGTCGCAGCGGTGCACCGAGCTCATCGGTCTCGACCTGTACCAGCGGATGGTGCGCGTAGAGCCTGGTCATGGACCGATGTCGACGAGCCGCGACCGTTGCTCGGGCAGCGCCGCGGTCGGCCGGTCGTGGACGGCCCGCCACAGGCGGCCCTCGCCGAACCGATGCCGGATCCGCTCCAACGACCAGCGCAGCTCCTCCCATCGCCCGGCGCGTGCCTCGAACGCGGGAAGCTGGCGGGATGCAGGGTCGACCAGGCGGTCGAGCGTGATGGTGAGCGCGGCGACGCTTGGCTCGCGTCGCTCGAGTCGCTCGTCGTTTGCGGCGAGCTCCGAGAACCGGCAGCGAACGGCGGCCTCCAGGCGCGACAGGAGGAGGCGCGCGATCCAGTCGGGCTCGAGCGCCGGCTGGGGGAAGGGCTGCGCCACGACGAGCGGCGGCATGTCCTCGAGCGTCAGCGTCAGCGTGGCTCGGCCGGGCGCGAGATGGCGCGTGCGCAGCCGATCGCACAGGTCGGTGCAGGCGCGGCGCAGCCCAAGTGCGATGGCCCCGATCCCCTCGAGTGGCGGCTCGAAGGTGGCACGGCTGGTCAGCCGTTCCGGGCGACGCCGGGGAACGAGGGGCCGCGGGTCCTGGCCGCGGGCCAGCGCCTGGAGCCGCTCCCCCATTGGGCCGAACTGCGCGCCGACGGCCGTGCGGGGCAGATCCGCGAGCTGGCCCATGGTCGTCAGGCCGAAGAGCTCAAAGCGCTGCCGCGTGGCCCGATCGGCCGGCAGCAGGTCCAGCGACAGGTCGCGCAGCGCGGCCGTCGCGGCCGTCGCGCCCTGCGGGAAGACGTGGAGCGCGGCCGGCGCATCCGGGCGCTCGAAGCGTGCCAGCCGGGCGGCCAGTGTCGCCAGCCAGCGGTTGTCGCCGATCCCGCAACGGACGTGGAGTGGAGCCAAGCCACGGGCCAGCATCACGGCCCTTGCCGCGATCCGCCGTTCCGGCCCCCACATCGGCTCGAGGCCGGCCATGTCGACGAGCGCCACGCCGACGTCGACCGCCTCCACCCGCGGGGAGAGGTCGTCGAGCGCGTCGAGCATCGGCTCGAAGGCGGCCACGTGCTCCGCCGGCGCCCCGGGCAAGCGCAGCTCGGGCCAGACGAGGGCGAGCAGCCTGGTCACCGGTAGTGGGTTCCGGCAGGGGCCGGGTTGACCCGACAAATGCGCGTGTCAAGCGCGTTAGCCGGACCCCGGCCACGGTTCAGGGGACTCCATGGCCATGGCCGAGCGTGGAACGAGGAGCAGAAAGCTTCCCGGGGGTCCCCGGTAACGGCTAAGGCGCTTGAGGACCGCATATGACAAGCCGGAACGCGATCAGGTCGATATCGCGCCTGGCAACGGCATATGACAAGTCGCGCGCGCATGGCTCAGGCACTCACGACCCGGAGCGCCGGACGCTCCTCCAGCGGGCGTGGCTCGGCGAGCGCAGCCATGAGCGGATCGATGCGACGGCCCTCTGCGAACCACAGGTCAAGCTGCGCCTCGCCGCCGGCCAGCGCCCAGCGTTGACGGGCCACGGTGGCGGCCACCCGCTGGCCGACGAGGTCGCGTCCGACCGCCAGCCAGGCGGACCGATGCAGCGCCACCCGGACCCCGGCCACCGCCCCGGCCACGACGCGGCCCGCGGGCGCCACGACGAGCGCCGACGTCGTTCCCGAGCGCGCCAGCAGCGACCCGAGCCGGTCCAGCGCCCGTCGGTCGGGCATCCCGCGCGCTCCGAGATCGAGGACGAGG
>JBOGTC010000168.1:0-8732 GCA_050692055.1 Candidatus Limnocylindria bacterium
AGCCGCGCCGAACCCGCCCGCAATGCTGGCCACGCCGGCGACCAGGCCCACGAGCATCGGTCCCCCACCGAAGGCGAGATCCAGGAACAGGCTCGTCGTGCCGAGCGCCGTCCCGCGCTCCGACGGCGCCACGCGCTGCACGATCGCCGCGAAAAAGGCCGGTGTGGTGAACGCCACGCCGACGGCCGTCACGGCGGCCCCCACGAAGAGGCCGGCGACGGTCTGGATCAGGCCGGCCACCGCCAGGCCGATCCCGATCGTGGCCAGTGCCGCGGCCGCCAGCTGGAAGGGTGGAACGCGATCGGGCAGCTTGGCGAACGCGATCCGCGTCACGATCACGATGAGCCCGAAGAGCAGGAGGACCGCCCCCGCCCCCGCCATGCCGAGGTCCCGCGCATAGAGGGCGATGAACGCCAGAAAGCCGGCCATGCCCGCGACGCCGGTGAAGAGCCCGAGCGAGGGAAGGAGGGCACGGCGGTGGATGAGCGGCATCGGTCCGGGGTCGACCTGCCTCGTCGCCGTTTCGTTCAAGCTGATGGCAATGATGCCCGCGGCCAGGGCCAGGCCGGCACCGCCGACCCAGGCCAGCGTGAAGCCGCCCGCGCCAAGGAGGAGCTCACCGATGGCCGGGCCCAAGGCGATGCCGAGGTAGAGCGAGAGCGAGTTGTAGCTCAGCGCCTCCCCGGCACGCCCGGGTGGCGCCAGGTCGGCCACCATCGCGAAGCCGGCGACGAAGAAGAAGGCCTCCGCCACCCCAAGCACCAGGCGAAGACCGATGAGGACGGCCAAGTTCCCCGCCAGCCCGTGCGCGGCGATGGCCGCGGCGCAGAGCATCGCGCCGCCGATGAGGAGCGGGCGCCTCCCCCGCCGATCCGCCATGCGCCCGGCGAACGGACGCAGGATGAGGGCCGTGACGCTGAAGGAGCCGACGGTGATGCCGACTCCGACCTCATCGGCGCCAAGCGGTCCAGCGGCGAAGAGCGGGGTCACCGGGATGAGGAGCCCGAATGCCGTGAAGTACCCGAGCTCGGCCACGCCCAGCGCGATGAAGGCCGGCGTGAAGAGCCGGTTCGCCCTGCTCGGATCATGGGACGCGGCGGTCATGCTGGCAGAGCGAGGATACCCCGCTCAGGTCCCGTGGCCCTGGCCCGGATCCGCTGGCGAGATCGGTGTCGAAGCGTTTGAAGGAGGTAGGGAGCGCTGCCGCTCGGCATCGGCGAGTGCCTTCCGATCTCGCTCGAACCGTCGCGTTCGCTCGTATGAGGGCACGGTGCCGTGCTAGCGCAGCGGCTCGATGAACTCGACGGCATCGGCACCGCGTCGCGTCCGGCCGGCCGCAATGTCCTCGCTCGCCTCCCGCTCGCCGCGCTGCCAATCCTCGGTCCAGAACCATGCCTGGTGCGCGTCGATCAGCTTCTTCGGACGCCTGACGATCGCCCCCGCTTCGACGCTGACCTCAAGGTAATCACCCTCCGACAGGCGCGTCGCGCGTCGGACACCGTCGGGCAGGGTGATCTGTCCCTTGCGACGTACACGGGCGACTGTCATGTCAGCTCCTTGGGACTGATAGTGCGAAAGAGGAATCCTAGTCCTCGGCCGCCGACCTCATGACCGATGCTGGTTGACGACGATGACCTTGTCACGCAACCCCGTCGAATGACGTCGATCGATTCGGACGATAGCCGTAGCGCGCGCCAGGCGGCTGAGCAGCTCTTTGCTGGCCAGATCCTCGTCAACGCACAACCGCACGCGATGCTCGCCTGCGTCGAGCGGGCCGAGGAGCTTCCGCCGTGACGGCGCTGCCCGAAGCGATGCGCTCCTCGGTTTCCTCGGCATCGATCAGATCGACGTTCTCGGCCGCGTAGCGCTGCGCCTCCAGGACGGCGGCAACCGGCAGCTCATACTCCTTCGCTGCGCGCTCGGTCGACCAGCCATTGGTCTCGATCGTGCGCGCCAAGCGACCCGCGAGCAGCCGTCGCCCCTTGATGGCAAGCTGCCGGCGCCACGGGTGAGGTCGAGCCACCAGCCACTGCCATCGCGGTGCCAACGCCTCTTCCAGCCCGGGGATGATCGGCTCCTCGAAAGCGGCCGGGAGATGCTCCGCGTCGACCGCGATGACACGTCGTCCAGCCTGACGCTGGCGGACTAACCAGCTGAAAACGGCAATGGATGCCTGTACGGCATCACCGGTCGCGCCGCGGTAATAGTGCTCGGCCGTCTCACGGATCCCGCGACTCATCGCTTCGGAGACATCGACGTGAAGCCGTGGACGGGATTCCCTCATGGCGCCATGTCAAGATTGGTTGTCGGCCGATCGCGGAGTCAGACGCGTCGAATCCGACCTCACGCCAGTTCCACGGACCCCACGATGCCGCCCGGACCGAAGAAGCTCTCGACGAGCTCCACCTGAGATTCGCGCGATGCCTCGGGGAGCGCCGGGTCACCGAAGACACTCCTCCCGAACTCGCCGATGTCCTCGAGGATGCGCTCGTACCGGTAGTAGACGATCGCCTCTCGGTCCACCTCGACGTCGCCATAGCCCTCGAAGAACCACGCCTCCTCTTGGGGCTCCACGTCGCGCGCGATTCGCGAGCCGATGACGAACAGCAGGTCGCGCTCGCGCGGCGCGAGCATCGGTCCGTCCCAGTCCACCAGGAGGATCCGGCCGTCATCGGCGACAAGGAGGTTGGCGGCATGGATGTCCGCGTGGCAGAGGACGCGCTCGAATGGACGATCGCGCAGCCGCGCGCCCAGCTCCTCGGCCCGCTCGAGCATGGAACCGATGCGTCCTGCCTGCTCCTCCAAGAACCCCGCAAGGCGCTTCGCGGCCGGCGACGCAAACGACGGCCGTTGCGCCAGGACCGCTCGAACCACGGTCGCCGAGGGCAGAGCAAACGTCTCCGCCGGGAGCCGATCGGCGAATCCGTGCGCGAGGCCGCTATCGTGGACGGCGCGCAATGCCGTGCCGAACGCGCGCCACTGGTCGGCGGTCATGCCGGCGACCATCGCATTCCGGCCGGGCACGAAGGGATAGAGCACGAGGGTGCGGTCGTCGCCCATGGGGTGCCACAGCGCGGCCGTCAGCGTCCGCATCGGTGCAAGGACGTTCGGGACGCCGGCGTCGAGGAGCGCGCGCGCCACCTCGAGTGCCTCGGCAGATGGCCATGGTCCGAATCGGACCTTCAGGAAGAAGCGACCGTCCGTGGCGGCGACGTCATACGACGCGGCGGCCATGTCGTAGCCGGGCACGAACGTGAACGCCGATGCCTCGATGCCGTACCCGGTGAGCAGCGCAGCCGCCAGGTCGCGGGAGTCGAGTCCGGGATCCTCCAGCATGCGCGGACGTTAGCCCATCCGCGGCACGTTACTCGCCGGCCCCATTCGTAACCGATCACGTTACGAATCGCCTGAGATCCTACCCGCGAGCGACCAACACGCGGACTCGATCATCGGTAGACATCGCGTCGATGCCCGATCTTGATGACCAGGACGAGCAGCCGGTCATCCTCGATCCGATACAGGAGCCGATAGTCGCCGACGCGTGCGCGCCAGACATCATCGGCTCCGCGAAGCTTGAGCGACCCTGCGCCGCGAGGCTCCTCGGCCAACTGGTCGATCCGACGCGCCACGCGGCGCTTCGTGGCCTGATCGAAGTCCGCGAGCTCACGGGCTGCCGACGGAACGAGCTCGATGGCGTACACGGCCGGTCTGCGCTAGAGGCCCAGACGCGCCTTCACATCTTCCCAGCCGATCCGCTCACGGTTCGCCGGATCCGCGAGCGCTGCTCGTACCTCGTCGAGATCGCGGGCATCCTCGAGCGCTTCGATCAGCTCCAGGTCCTCGATGGGGACCACCGCCGCAACCCGCCGACCATGCCGGGTGAGCACGACCCGCTCGCCGCCGAAGGCGACCCGGTTCACTGTCGTCGAGAAGGACTCGCGCGCCTCGCTGATGCGTCGCTCTGACATGGTCGAATTGTACAGAACGTACGCAAGGCGTCAGGTTCCCCCTGAGGACGGCGACGAGGCCTTCTTGGTCAACCTCGGCTCACACGACGAGGTCTACTGACTCGACCCGGGGCCGATACGGCTTTCAGGGCACGGCAGTCGCCACGGCGACGAGCAGCTTGAAACTCAATCACTCATGACATCGAGGTCGGGATAGGAGGCCCGACGCCGGATGCCGCTCAGTCCTCGTCGCGCTCCTCCAGGAGCTCGACGGTGGTGAAGGAGACTGTCTCGTCAACTTTCCCCTCGCGCGTCGTCACACTGAACGTGGCCCGGTGCTCCCCCGGCTTCGGCGCCTCCACGAAGGCGTCGAGCCCGGTCGCGACCTCTCGCCCATCGATCGCCCACCGGGCCTGCTCATCCTCGATCGGTTCGCCGCCGGAGGTGGTCGCGGCGCCCCACAGGCGCATCGGGCTACCGCCGACGAAGATCTGGCCCTCGCGCGGGGTCAGGATGCTGGCATCGGGCGGCCGGCGAGGAACGGTGACGGTGATCGAGCGCGACACCGCCGTGTAGAAGCCGTCGCTCACCAGAAGGCGGACGGCGACCCGACCGGACGGCAGGCTGCCGACGTCGAGGGCGGCCTCGCCGCCCTTCAGGCCGGCACCGAGCGCGTGCCAGGTTTGGCCCCGATCCCCCGACCATTGGGCCCAGGCCTCCGGCTCCTGCTCGCCGCTGGCGTCGACCGACCAGGAGAGGCGCAGCTCGCCCTTCCCCACCTCGGCGCGGACGTCGCTGACCTTCGGACGGCGGCGCGAGGCCGCGCGGCTCCATAGCGGCTCATCGGCCCCGCGGATGCGCAGGATCGCTCCGGCCTCGGCGTCAGGCACGAAGGCCTGGACCAGGCGCGGGTAGGACTCCGTCTCGCCGGTGCCGTCGTGGCAGCCGCAGCCTCCGCCCCCGTACGAGCGGATGCTGTAGACCGTGCCGCTCCCCACCACCCGGCCCTCGGCGTTGACCAGCTCGGCACGCAGGTCGAGCGCGCGACCGTTCGGGACCTCGCTCTCGGCCTCGAGCCGGAACACGCTCCGGACCTCGAGCTCGTTCGGCCCCTGGAGTACGCCGATGATCGAGATCACGGGCTTGGGTGACACGCGCACTAGCCAGGTCGGGTCAGGGGGTGGATCCGGGAGCCACTTCTCCGGGATCAAGAGCCGCTCGTACAGGATCTCGTCGCGCCACCACGGCCGATCGACGCACACCCGCACCGGGTCGAGCGCCGCGTTGTTCGTAAGGCGGCCGTAGACGAAGAGCGAGACCCATCGCGGCCCACAATACGACATGAAGTCCTTGAAGGTGGCGGGCGACTTGATCGCCCCGTTGCTGATGTCGAGCCCGTACTCACCCACCGATGCGGTCGGCGTCGCGGCAGGGTCATACGGCTCGTAGGCCGGGTAGAGCGGATCGCCCGGCGTCCCGCACGGCGAGTGCGGGCGGCCGCAGGCATGGCCGAGCTCGTGGGCCATGGTGATCCCGTCGCCGATCCCGCTGGTACTCACACCGCCGCTGTTGCAGCCGATGATCGGTCCCATTGGGATGCCGTTGGCCATCAGGCCGTAGTAGAGGACGTCGGTGCGGTTGCCGTCCGCGATCCGCACCGCCTGCACCGAGGTGTTGAGCGCCACCCAGTTGGGACTGCAGCAGCCCGGGCAGCTAGGGGCATCGGTGAGCGGCACGTTCCAGGTGACGGTCCCCGCGGTGCGGTAGGTCGCCGCACTGCGCACCGGGAAGACGAGGAGCGTCCAAGCCGAGGTGGTCTGGAGGTTGGCCAGGGTCGGAGCGGCGAGCGTCAGGTTCGGTGCGCCGGCCGCAGCGCTGGCCGGGCCGTTGTAGCCAACCATGATCCCGGCCAGGCGCAGGGTCTGGCGCAGCGTGGCATCGACATGGACCTGCCGGTCGGCGCACCATCCGCTCGGCGTGGTGATCCGGATGTCGAACCGCAGGTTGCCGCACATCTGGTCAGCCGGGATGATGAAGTTCAGGGTGTAGCCCAGGGTGCCGCGCTCGGTGGCGTACGGCGGGTTGCGGCGGGCGGTCACGGTGCCGGGCGGCTGCGGCGTCAGCGTCGCGACCGTCGACCACAGGAAGCCGAGCTGGCGCCGTCGCAGGGTGATCGTGCCGGTCACGCCCGCGATGTCGCCCCAGAACCAGCCGCTGCGGACATAGACCCGCACCCAGGCCGGCTTGTTGGCGATGAGCGTCACGGCGTTGTCCGGCTGCCGGTCGGCGGGGTCGGTCAGGTGCCGTGCGCTCTCGTAGTACTGGACTCCCTGCGTCACCTCCACGCCGTGGATCCCCCAACCGATCCAAGGGTAGCGGACGAAGAGGTCAGTACGGTCGATCTCCCGGAGGATCGTGTCGAACCGCGGCTCGAACATCGCTCGGTGCCTCCCGACGCGCCCGGGTCCTTGGGCGCGCTGTGCGGAGCGCCAACATGACTGGGCACTCCGCCTCGATGAGGCAATCGCGTGCGACGCTTGGCAATCGTCCCGGACGGCGCCGATGTCAGGCCCGCCGGTGCCTTCAATTTTCCGCCGCTTGACAATCCCCCATCGGCCGACACGGCCGGTACGAATGGCTCGATTCGTAACGCCCAGGGTTGCAAGTGGCGTCGAAGCGCGAGGGGTCCTGCGGCCGCCGTACAACGCCGATGACGGTTGCCCCGGTGCCTCTCGCGACGAATGGCCGATGATGCTTTGGTTTCCAGAGCAGATCATCGATCCACTGCGGCCATCCAAGCGCCGCTCAAACGTGGAAACCACTGCAATGAACCCTTCAGTCCGCTCCATCCTGGCCATCTCGGCTCTCGTCGTCATCCTGGCCGCGTGCGGCACGACGGCGGCCAGCGCCCCCGAGTCGCCCGCTCCGGCGTCGCCCGCGCCGGCAGCACCGTCGGAGGCGCCCCCGGCGTCACCGGATGTCGCCGGCACCATCTCGGTCGTCGATGGCGTGGCCGTCGGTGGCCAGGGTGTCAGCATCGCCGAGGCGATCGCCAGCCCCATGACCGAGCCGGTCCTCGTCAACGGCGTCCTGTTCATGGACACCGACGGCACCCTCTACCTGGCAGACTCACTGACCGATGCGTCCGCGCCAACGTTCGGTGAGCTGCGCCTGCGCGTCCTCGACTACCCGGCCAGCGAGGCCGAGTGGGACATCGAGAACGCCGAGCTCACCGGGCTCCAGGAGGCCAACGGCATCCTCTTCTTCGAGAACAAGCAGGTCTTCGGCGTCATCGAGTCGTAACGCTGGGCCGACACCACGCGAACCCTAGGCAAACGTGTGCGCCGCATCCGCTCCGAGCGGGTGCGGCGCCTACGCTTCGTACGGCGGCCTCAGCCCGTGGGAACTACAGCTAGACCCGGCCGGCCTTCAGCTTCCGCCAGCCCCCGGCGCGGTTGTTCGCGATGATCTGGCGGAGCATCGCCAGGAGGGCCGGCCGGTTGATCGGCTCACCCTCTCGGATCGAGATCTGGCGGGCGGTCGTGTTGGTGTGCCCGTGGGTGATGATCCCCGCCGGATCCGGCACGATCGCTCCGTCGTAGAGGAACACGTTGACGTGGTCCTTGGCGGCGAGCAGCGCGCAGACGTTCCCATCCAGAACGAAGTACGGCTGGACGCGCCGCTTGATCGTCTCCACCACGGCTGGATCGGCCTCGTGGACGATCTCGCGAACCTCGCGACAGATCCCTCGCTGCCACTCCGGCAGCGCATCGATGTACTCGTCCACCCGTGGATCGGCTTCGTGCGACATCGGCTTCACACCTCGCGGCTGGTGACTGTCGGATTCTGCCGATAGGACGACGATCGCGGATGAATCTCATCGCGCGGGAGAGCACCGCGGCCCTCGGGTCATCCGAGGCGCTGGAGCCGATCGGCAGCCTCGCGGAGCGTCTCGAGCCGCTTTGGGAACGCGAACCGAATCTTCGAGCGGCCCCGCTCCGGTTGAGCGTAGAACGACGATCCGGGGACAACGGCCACTCCCGGTGAGCGGACGAGCTCGCGGGCGAAGGTCACGTCGTCGGCATCGGTCAGCGGGGAGATGTCGGCCATGACGTAGTAGGCACCGTCGGGACGCCATGTCCGGAAGCCGGCGGCTTCCACACCATCCAGCAGGACGTCCCGGCGCTCGCGATAGCGGTCGGCGAGCTCGGTGTAGTAGGTATCCGGCAGCGTGAGGGCAACGGCGCCGGCGGCCTGGAGCGGCGCGGCGGCCCCGACGGTCAGGAAGTCGTGGACCTTGCGGATCCCGTCGGTGAGGTGCGCCGGCGCGATGACCCATCCGACCCGCCAGCCGGTCACCGAGTACGTCTTCGACAGCGAGTTGATCGCGACGGTCCGCTCCCGCATGTCGGGGACCGTCACCAACGGGACATGCTCACCGGCGTAGACGATGTGCTCGTAGATGTCGTCGGTGAAGGCGACGACGTCGTGCTCGATGCAGAGCTCGCCGATCAGCTCGAGCTCGGCACGCGAGAAGACCTTGCCGGTCGGGTTGTGCGGCGAGTTCACGACGATGCCGCGCGTCCGCGGCGTGAAAGCGGCGCGCAGCTCGTCGGGATCGATCCGCCAGTCCGGCTCGTTGAGAGTCACGTAGCGCGGAACGGCATCGGCGAGGATCGCATCGGGCCCGTAGTTCTCGTAGTACGGCTCGAACACGACAACCTCGTCGCCCGGGTTCAGGACGGCCATCATCGCCGCGATCATCCCCTCGGTCGCGCCACAGGT
>JBOGTC010000169.1:0-21163 GCA_050692055.1 Candidatus Limnocylindria bacterium
GATCTGCGACGAGCGGCGGCCGAATCTCGCGTTGCCTGCCTGCGGCTCGGCGTGGCCGGTGGCGATCTCCTGCGCGTCGAGGGCGCGAACGGCGTACGGCTCGAGGCGAGTCTCGAGGCGCTGGCCGAGGCCTACCAGACGCCGTTCTAACGGCTTGGGCCCAGATTCGCTCGGCTCTATCCCCTATTGCTCGCCTGGTGCAACCTACGCGAGCTGGACGACGGCTCGGGCGCGGGCAGGTACGCCTATTGCATCGCCGACGGCACATTGACCACGCCTGCGGCCGTCGCTGAGGCCCCGAATCGGTCCTGCTCGTCGCGTAGGTTGCAGGGCGCGAGCATTGATACGGCGAGCGCACGACGCTGAGCGGGGAGCGTACGACGCACGGCGCGACGCAGCGCGACGCAGCGGGGAGCGGCCGGGCGTCAGTCGCGGCGGGTCAGCTCGGAGTGGCCACCACGCGGGTAGACGATGAGGAGCCTGGCCGGCTCATCGCCGACCGTCTCGGCATCGTGCGGCAGCGTCCCATCCAGCAGGACGTAGTCGCCCGGTCCTGCCTCGATGACGCTCTCGCCCTGGGTGATGCGGAGGCGTCCCGACAGCACGACGTGATGCTCGTCGCCGGGATGGGCATGGAACCCGGTGCGATGGCCCGGCGGCATGCTGCCCTCGAAGATGGCGATGTCCCGGGCGATGCCGCCGTCCACCTGGCTGAGGCCGCCGGCGCCCTTCCGCATCCTGCGTTGCGGGCGTTCCGCGGCGCGCACGACCCGCGGCGGCACGCTGGTGTCGAGAAGGAACCATGCGATGGGCACGTCGAGTGCATCGGCCAGGGCGGCGAGCGTCTCGAGCGACGGCGAGGCCTTGTCGTTCTCGACCTGGCTGAGGTAGCCGATGTTCAGCCCGGTGAGATCGGCCACGCCGGCGAGGGTCAGGTTGCGCTCGCGGCGTCGCCGCCGGATCTGAGCGCCGACGAGTGGCCTGCGGCGGGGAGCATCGGTCATGCGCTGCATTGTGCTTCAACAAACTACACTTGACAAGAACAAACCGGATCATGCACGATATGGCCAACAACCAATCCCTTTGGCAACGGCCAACACCGAACGCAACACCAAACGAAAGGAAAGGACTCGACCATGAAGGTCGCCATCATCGGAGCCGGCAACGTCGGCAAGGCACTCGCCACATCCATCACCCGCGCGGGCCACGAGGTCACCCTCAGCGCCAGCAGCCCAGAAAGCGCGCAGGCCGCCGCGCAGGAGGTTGGCGCGAGCGCCGCCGACAGCAATGTCTCGGCCGTCCGCGACGCGAACGTCGTCATCTTGGCCGTGCCGTATCTCGGTGCCGGCGAGGAAGTCGCGGCGGAGATCAGGGACGCCGTGGCCGGCCGCACCGTCGTGGACGTCACCAACCCGCTCAAGGCCGACTACTCCGGGTTCGCCACCAACGGCAGCTCGGCCGCGGAGGAGTTCCAGAAGCGCATGCCCCAGGCAAAGGTCGTGAAGGCGTTCAACACCGTCTTCGCCTCAAACCAGGCGGATCCCCGGGCCTCCGAGAAGCCGATCGACGGCTTCGTCGCCGGTGACGACGAGGGAGCGAAGCGCCAGGTCCTGGAGCTGGTCGAGTCGATCGGCCTCAAGCCGCTCGACGTGGGGCCGCTGAGCTCGGCCCGCCATCTCGAGGGCATGGCCTACATCAACATCGGTCTCAACGCCGCCAATGGTTGGAGCTGGACCTCGGCCTGGCGCCTGGAGCGCTAGACAGATGGCGATCACGAGACTCAACCACGCGGTCCTCTTCGTCCGCGACGCGGATGTGGCCGCCGACTTCTACCGCCGCGCCTTCGGCTTCGCGGAGCTGAGCCGGCCGCAGGGCATGCGCGCCGTGTTCATGCGGTCGCCGACCGGCGGAAACCACCACGACCTGGGCCTGTTCGAGGTCGGCGCGCAGGCCGCGCGCCCGGCTCGAGGCTCGGTGGGCCTGTACCATCTGGCCTGGGAGATCGACACGATCGAGGGGCTGGCCGAGATGGCGAGATCGCTCTCCGAGCTGGGGGCGCTCACGGGCGCCTCCGACCACGGGGTGTCGAAGTCCCTCTACGGCCGCGACCCGGACGGCAACGAGTTCGAGGTCATGTGGAGCGTCCCTCGCGAGGCGTGGGGCGAGTACGAGGACCAGGCGACGGTCATGCCGTTGAACCTCGAGGCGGAGGTGGCGCGCTGGGGCGCGGGCACGCCGGCATGATCACGATCCGTCGCGACGCCGAGATCGACGTGCCGATGGAGGTCCAGCCGGCCGGCATCTGGAACGGCCGCATCTGAGCCGATGACGGAGGCGAGCGCCACCTCTCAGGCGGCCTTCCGCGGGGAGACGCCCGCACGCCCGCACATGGCCGTCCTGCGCAGCTTCCTCAAGACCGAGGCGGGCGGCGCCCTCGTCCTGCTCGCCGCCACGGTCGTGGCGCTGATCTGGGCCAACTCGCCGTGGAGCGACGGCTACGACGCGCTGTGGGCCACCGAGATCGGTCTCAGCGCGGGCCCCTTCAGCGTGAGTGACGACCTCGGGCACTGGGTCAACGACGGCCTGATGACGTTCTTCTTCCTGCTCATTGGCCTCGAGATCCGCCGCGAGTTCGACATGGGCGAGTTCCGCGAGCGCCGGCGGCTGGCGGTGCCCATGTTCGCCGCGCTGGGCGGCATGATCCTGCCGGTGGCGATCTTCCTGGCGCTCAACCCGGGCGGCGACGGCGCCCGTGGCTGGGCCATGGTCATGGCGACCGACACCGCCTTCGCGGTCGGCGTCCTTGCCCTGGTCGGGCGGCGCAGCTCGTTCCGCCTGCGGACGTTCCTGCTGACCCTGGTGATCGTCGACGACGTGGCCGCCGTCAGCGTCATCGCGATCGTCTACAGCACCGATGTCCAGCTCGTGGCGCTCGCGATCGGCATCGGGCTGCTGGTGGTCATGGCGGCGCTGCGCGCCATCGGCTTCCAGCGTTCATCGGTCTACGCGCTGCTGGGGCTTGGCATCTGGCTGGCCGCATCCGAGGCCGGGGTCCACCCTACCGTGGCCGGCGTCGCGATCGGGCTTTTGACCAGCGCCTACCCGCCGCGCCGCGCGGCGCTCCAGGAGGCGTCCGGGGTCGCCCGCGCCTTCCGGCAGCGTCCGACCCCCGAGCTCGCGACGGCCGCGGCTCGCCGGATCACGATGTCGCTCTCGCCGAACGAGCGGCTCCAGCACGCGTTGCACCCGTGGAGCAGCTTCGTCGTCGTGCCCCTCTTCGCCCTCGCCAACGCCGGGCTCGACCTCAGCGGCGAGCTGCTCGCGCGGGCGCTGGGCTCCCCACTCACCATCGGCATCGTGCTCGGCCTGGTGGTGGGGAAGACGTTCGGGATCCCGCTGGGCGCGTGGCTCGCCACGCGCTCGTGGCTCGGCGGCCAGCCGCTCTCGGTCGGGTGGCCGTCGCTCGTGGCTGCCTCATCGGTCGCCGGCATCGGCTTCACGATGTCGCTGCTGATCGCCGAGCTCAGCTACAGCGGACCGTTGCTGGAGGAGGCGAAGCTCGGGATCTTCATGGCCTCCATCGCGGCCGCGGCCCTCAGCGTCGCCATGTTCCACGGCCTGTCGCTGCTCCCGCGCGACTGGTTGGGGCGCGCCGAGGCCAGGACGTCACTCCCGCTGATCGATCTGACCGATGCCGTCGACCCGGTGCGGGACCACGTGCGTGGCCCGCGCGATGCGCCGGTCACCCTCCTCGAGTACGGCGACTACGAGTGCCCGCATTGCGGCCGAGCCGCTCCTGTCATCCGGCAGCTGCTCGAGCGCTTCGACGGCAGGCTGCGCTTCGTCTATCGCCACCTGCCCCTGCCGGACGTTCACCCCAACGCGGCGCTGGCCGCGGAGGCCGCCGAGGCGGCGGGGGCGCAGGGCAGGTTCTGGGAGATGCACGACCTCCTCTTCGAACGGCAGGAGGCCCTCCAGCTCGCCGACCTCGTCCGCTACGCGCGGGAGCTGGGGCTCGACGCGGGTGCGTTCGAGGATGCGCTCCGCAGCGGGAAGTTCTCCACGCGAGTGGGCCAGGACGTCAACAGCGCCGGCGAGGCGGGGGTGGCCGGAACGCCGAGCTTCTTCATCAACGAGGTCCGCTACCGCGGCGCGTACGACGTCGACTCGCTCGCGGCGGTGCTGACCCGGGCGGGAAGCATGGTCGAGAGCCGCGCTCGCGTCGCCGCCGAAAGCGGCTAGGAGCCAAGGCGCCGGCGCGAGTGGTGCTCCTGCGCCAGCCGGCGCAGCGCGGAGATCGCCCGCTCGAAGACCACGGTGCCGATGACGGTCGCCTCGACTGCCGCCTCGCGGCTCGCGCTGCCGGCGACGTAGGCGAGCTCGTCCCGGGCGATCTCGTCCACGTGATCGGCGTAGCGATCGAATACGTTGGGTCCCACCTCCCATCCGAGCTGGCGCAGGGCCACCAGCGTGGACGCCAGCGTGGATCGCGCCGGGGCGTCCGACGTCACCTCCCAGCCGCGGTCATCGAGCCACCCATCCACCTCCCGGCGCGCCGATTCCACGGCGGGATCGCTGCTCGTCGACGGCCTGTCCAGCGCTCGATGTGCCACGCCGAGCACCTGGGTCAACGGCTGCTCGCTATCGTCGAGCGCCTCGAGGACCCGCCGCACCGCCGCCAGGCGCATCCCGCCCACCTCGATGAGCACCCGCACCAGGTGGAGCCGCCGCAGGTGCGAGCCGTCGTAGGTCGCCTGGTTCGGCGCGGTCCGCCGCCCCGCGGGGAGGACGCCCTCGCGGAGGTAGAACTTGATGGTCGGGATCGAGACGCCGCTCTCGCGGCTCAGGTCGGAGATGCGCATCGGTCTTGACAGATACTAGTGGATAGTGACACTATCCGCAATAGATATACGCGCTATCCACGAAGGAGCAATCCCAGACCGATGGCCCCCGAATCACGCCGGCTCGCCGGCATCCTCCTCATTCTCGTCCCGGCCGTGGCATTCGGCGGTGCGAGCCTGCTGTCCATGATCCTCGGGCAGGTGCCCGGCTATCTCGACAACCCGCTGCGCCAGGACCTGTGGCGCGCCGGTCACGCGCACGCCGGCGTCATGCTCATCCTCGCGCTCGTCATGCTGCGCTACGTCGACGAGACGAACCTCTCCGGCGCGTGGCTGTCGCTGGCGCGCCATGGCGTGCCGCTCGCCGCGATCCTCATGCCGGCCGGCTTCTTCCTGTCCGTGCTCAGCCCCGAGGCGACCGAGCCGAATCCGCTCATCTACCTCGTCTTCGCCGGCGGCTTCTTCCTCGTGGGTGGCGTGCTGACCCTGGGCGTTGGGTTGATTCGGTCGCCGCGCGGCGCCTGAGCCCGACCGCGGCGACGGCCGATCACCTTCGCAATTTGCCGCTGAGGCAAGCACGGGGCGCATCAAGCATGGATTCCGCGCCTGGTGGGCCGTGTGGGTGTCATTACGTTCCGCTGGGGCAAGTTGGACCGCTCATTCGGGCTGCCGGCCGGCTGTAAGCGCCGTGAAGTTGCCTGAGCAGCAGATAGCGTGGGTCATCGGCGATCGAGCGACGGGGAGTGGACAGGGCGACCGGGAGTGGACAGGGCGACGGGGAGCGGGCGCGGGACGCTCAGTCTCCTCGCAGCCAGTCGAGCTGGTCTGCGTGCTCCTCGAGATGGTCCGCGACGAAGCGCTCGAAGATCCGCTGGACCGTCATCTCGCCCATCGTCGGATGCATGCCGCGTCGCCTCCAGGCCTCGGGCTCCAGCTCCCGAGCGGCATCGGTCACGGCGGCTAGCGAGGCACGCACGCGCGCCAGGAGGGCGGCCGGATCGGCATGGCGGTCGCGCTCGATGGCGGCGATGCGGCCGGCATCGGTCTTGACCCGGCCGAATGGGACGGGCTCGTTGGTGGCGAGCGACGCCACCCGCTGCGCCTGCGCCAGCCAGTAAGCCGGAAACTCGGCCAGGTGCGACCAGACCTGCCCCGCCTCCCAGCGCTCTTCGCCGCCGGGGTCTGGCTCGGTCAGCCCGGTCGCAGGTGGCGCGTCCGCGTGCTCGATCAGGCGGCGCTCGACATCGGCCAGGCGGGAAATGAGCTTGTCGACCGCGGCGCTCATCGGCTCGGACGCTCAATGACCGGGGAGGTGAGCTCGCCCAGGCGCTCGATCGCCAGCGTCACCGAGTCGCCGGGCTGCAGGTATCGCCCGAGCTTCTCATCGCGGATCTCGAGCAGGCAGCCGGTTCCGACGGTCCCCGAGCCGATCAGGTCGCCGGCGCGCAACCGCGCGTCCGCCGAAGCGCGCTCGATCATCTCGCCGAAGCTGAAGTGCGCCGATGCCCACGAGCCGCGAGACAGCTCCTGCCCATTGACCGATGCGGTCATCGCCAGCCCGTAGCCCTTGTCCCGGCGCGTGTCGGCCAGCTCATCCGGCGTGACGAGCCATGGACCGATGGAGCTGGCGAAGTCCTTGCCCTTGGCCGGCCCCAGCCGAACGGTGGTCTCCTCGCGCTGCAGGTCGCGGGCGGACCAGTCGTTGAAGACCATGTAGCCGCCGATCGCCTCCTCGCCGCGTGCCGGGTCCAGGTTCTTCACCGGCGTGTCGATGAGCGCGGCGACCTCCAGCTCGTAGTCGAGCTCCTGCGAGCCGCGCGGGGCGTGGACGGGATCCCCGGGGCCGCGTATCTCGGAAACGTTGCCGATGTAGAAGATCGGCAGCCGATACCACGCCTCGGGGATCTCCATGTCGCGCCGCTTCCACATGGTGCCCACGTGCTGCTCAAAGGCGTAGAAGTCTCGGAACGACGGCGGCGAGATGATGGGCGGGCCGAAGGCGAGGTCCGTCGCGTCGAGGATCGCGTCCTGGTCCTCCGCGGGGCCGGCTGTGTCGAGCAGCTCGCTCAGCGCCTCCACGCGCAGGCCGGCGGCCAGGTGGGCGTCGAGCGTCGTCACCGGCTGACGGAACAGGGATGAGTTGTGGACGCGGCGTGGATCGGCTTGCCCGAGCGCGCGGCGCGCCTCCTCGAGGCCGAGCCAGCGGCTGCCGTCGGCGTCGAGCGCGGCGGCGAGGCGCCACGAGGCGCCGGCCGGAGCGGTCCGCTCCCGGACGTGAGCGATCTTCATCGGCTCCAAGTCTACGGGTTGGCTCGGGCGGCGGTGGTAGCGGAACGCGGCCGCGCGTCCAACTCGCGTCAGCGGTCGCCGAGGCGGGCCCGCAACCGGTGCCAGCGTCCGACCGCGCGACGGTCCTCCGCACGAGACAGGCGCCGGCCGGCGTAGCGAGCCAGGGCGTAATCGGCCTGCAGGGCGCCGAGCTCGACGCCGGCTGCCGGCGCCACGCGTCGGGCGTGGGAACGCGGCGTCTCGTGCTCCAGCCGTCCGAGCTGCCCGTCCGCGTGGTCCGCGAGATCCTCGAGCGTGGCGAGATAGGCGCCCACCGCATCCGACGGCATGGTGGCGCGCCGCCGCCTCGGCACGCGAAGGCGGGGCAGCTCCAGGCGCAGCGAGGTCTGGGGGAGGCGGAAGGAGCGTTCCTCATCGGTCCTGCCCCGTGCGCGTCGCTGTCGGCGGCGGAGCCAGATGCGGGCCACGATCACGGCCAGGATGGCGGTCAGGGCCCAGAAGATGGCCACCGTGACGAGGGGGCCTTCGAGCTGCTCCAGGGTGTACTCCTGGATGACCGGCAGCTCACCAGCCTCTCCGGGCGTCCTGGGCGCGGGGAGGCGCAGGCCCAGGCTGCTGAGCAGGCTGTACAGGGCGGTGGCCAGGACGCCTGCGACGATCGCGATCCCCAGGAACAGGTAGCCGAGCAGCGTCAGGACCGGTCCCAGGATGCCGCGCGCCACCGTGTCCACCGGCAGGCCGAGCAGGTAGGCCGCGGGAATGCCGATCGCCAGCACCACCAGCAGGACGCCTAGGACCATGCCCAGCCAGGACCGATTGCGACGCCAATCGATGCCCGTCTCGCGGCCGATCTCCTGCAGCCGGGCCAGACCCGCCGCCATGAATCCCGCCGAGACGAACGTGACGCTGGCCACGAACGCCTCCTCGGTGAAGATCGATCGCAGCTCGGGCTGCGCGAACTGGCCCAGGATCCACGGCAGCGAGAGCGCCGGCACGCCGATGAGCACCAGGCGGGTGAGGGCCCGATCGTCGACCTCCAACCCGCGGCCGATGCCACGCATGAAGGCCGCGATGGTCAGCCAGCCGCCGGGGTGGTGAAGGACCGCATCGACCACGTTGCCGGCGAGGACGAGCTCGCGCGCCTGGGCATCCCACAGCCAGCCCACCATGCCGGCGGCCACGACGGCGACCAGGAAGGCGATCACGTCCTCGTCCGGGTGGAGCCAGCCGCGCCTGACGGCGAGCGCCGCGATGCCGGCGACGACGGTGAACTCGAACGTGCCGAGGAGCGGCTCCCGGATGTCGATCGCCGTCTCCACGGCGACGTAGACGACGGTCAGCCAGGCGCCCTCCGCGACCAGCGCCAGGATCGGCAGCAGGCCGCCGATGAGTCGCTCAGCCCGCGACGACCAGCGCATCGGCCGTTCTCCAGCTCGGATTCAGCTCCACGGTCCGGCTCGCAACGCCGTGCTCTCGCAGCTGCGCCCGGGCCACATCCGCATCCGGTCCCAGGGCCAGGTGCACGACCCGGTAGCCGGAACGATCGAGGCGGCGCAGGGTCGCCGCGTAGTCAGCCGGCGCGCGGGCGCCCAGCGTCATCAGCGTGGCGCCGGGCTGCAGCCGCCGTGGGACCACGCCGAGCAGGCTGTCGAAGGCCAGGGACAGGATCGGCTGCACGCGGGCCAGCACGTCCTCGATCCTGCCGAGCTGCCCCGACGAGCGATCCGGCGGCAGGTAGGCCCAGCGTCGGCCGCCGGCCAGCTGCGTGCCCACCAGCAGCCCGCAGGCCGCGCCCTCCCGCAGCAGGCGCCGGGCGAGCGACGCGGTAGCCACGCACAGGGACTCCACCTGGTCGTCGCTGAAGACCATCAGCCAGTGCGGTCCCGGGACGGTCTGGAAGTCAACGGCCAGCAGGACCTGGCGCTCGTGGACCGGCTCGTGGCGCCGGCTGACCGGCTCGCCCAGGCGTGCGGTGGCGCGCCAGTGGATGCGGCGCATCGGGTCTCCGGGCTGGTAGGGGCGGACGCCGGCGAACCGGGCGGGATCGGTGAACAGGCCGGCCCGGGTGCGGACCGAGCCGAGCGGTGCCTGCGCCGGCTCCTGGGAGCGGACGGGGACCGTGCGCGGGCGGACGAGCAGCATGGTGGGCATGTCGCGCTCCTCGCTGCGTGTCCCGCGCTCGAACAGGTCGCTCACCGTCAGCCGGACCGGGCCGAAGGTGAACACGCCACGCCGGCTGGCGTCGATCACGAGATGGCGGATCACGCGCTCGAACCACAGCAGCGACCAGGAGTTCTGAAGCGACCCCTGGCCCGGCCGGTCGCTGGCCTGCAGGCGCTGCCCGTGGACACGCAGCCGATCGGTCACGAAATCGTCCGCCTGCAGAAGCGGCACCGGCAGCAGCTTGCGGTTCCAGACGTCCACGTCGAGCGGCACCTGGTCGCCCCACACGGCGCGGTCGCTGCCCAGGCGCCGCTCGTATCCAATCGACTCCAGGCCGTAGCGGGACCACAGCGTGGTGAGCCATCGGCTCAGGACCGTCAGCCCGCCCACCAGGATCAGGCCGGGCGCGCCCAGCAGTGCGCCGGCGACCGCCATGCCCAGTCCGACCAGCGTCCAGCCGCTCATGGGCCGATGGCGCCGACCCCGACGGGCACCTGCTCGAGGATCTCGCCGATGACGCCCTGCGGCGTCGCGCCCCGCAGCTCACGGTCGATGTCGACCACGAGCCGATGGGTGAGCGTGGGCGCGACGAGCGCCGTCACGTCGTCCGGCAGGACGAAGTCCCGGCCGTCGAGGAGCGCTCGCGCCTGCGCCGCCCGGTACAGCGACACGCTGGCCCGCGGGCTCGCGCCGAGCCGCAGGTCCGCATGCTCGCGGGTGGCGCGCACCAGGCGCACGATGTAGGCCTCGACCTCCTCGCTCACCGTGATGCGGCGTGCGGCCTCGCGCAGGCCGGGGAGCGTCGCCGGGTCGAGGACGCGGGGCACGGCCTCCAGCGGCTCCTCCGCCTCGCGGTAGCGATGCGCGATCGAGCGCTCCTGGCGCTCGTCGGGATAGCCGAGCGCGATGCGCACCAGGAAGCGGTCGAGCTGCGCCTCCGGCAGCGCGAACGTGCCCTCCAGCTCGATGGGGTTCTGGGTGGCCAGCACGCAGAACGGCTGGGGCAGCTCGCGCGTGGTGCCGTCGACGCTCACCTGGCGCTCCTGCATCGCCTCCAGCAGTGCCGACTGCGTGCGCGGGGTGGCGCGGTTGATCTCGTCCACGAGGAGGATGTTCGTGAAGATCGGCCCCGGGATGAAGCGGAACGATCCGTCGGCCAGCACGCTGCTGCCGGTGACGTCGGTGGGCAGCAGGTCCGGCGTGCCCTGCACCCGGCCGAAGTCCAGGCCCAGCGCGCGTGCGAAGGCGCGCGCCAGCAGCGTCTTGCCGACCCCCGGCACGTCCTCCACCAGCGCGTGCCCTTCGGCCAGCAGGGCGATGGTCATGAGCCGCAGCGGCTCCTCGCCACCCACGACCGCCTGCGCGGCGGCGTCGCGCAGTGCCGACCAGAGACGGGCGCCGGCGTGCGGATCGGTCATGAGGCGCCATTCTGGCCCATGGCGATCCGGCGCGCCGAGGTTGACGCCCGTCGTTTGACGCTCGTGGGGCATTGCGCCCGTGCTATGGGCGTTATCCGGGCATCCTTCACGACCCTGGGCATATCGCTCGTCCGGTGAGCGCTAAGTCCCACGGCGGCGGCCTTGCATTCACTGGATGGGCGTAACGCTCGTGTCGTGAGCGGTAAGCGTCGCGGCGAAGGCATTGTGCTCTCCGGATGACGCATTACGCTCGGGCCCACGTCCCGGCGCCAGATAGCGCCCATCGGACGAGCACTAACGCGCATGAGCGTGGGCCCAGATTGGGTGGCACTCGCGGAGCGGGCAGGGACGCTACACTCGGCTTCCCCACCGTGCAGGAGATGGCCCCTCGCCGTGCCCGTTGCGCTCAGCGTACCCGTCATCGGCAGCGATGCGCACCTCGCCCACGACGGCCTGGTCGAGCTGGTCGCCGGCCGCGAGGTGCCATGCTACGAGTCGCCCTCACGAATCATCGAGATCCGACACGCGCTGGAGTCAGCCGGTGGCTATCGGTTCGAGGAGCCGGACGAGCACGGGCTCGACCCGATCACCGCGATACACGATCTCGAGCTTATCGACCTGGTCGAGCACGCCTGGACCGATGCGCTCGCCGCCGGCCGCGACCCGAGCCGTCCCCTCCTGCCGGACACGTTCCTGCTGCGCGCCTACGCGGGGCCGATGCCGCTCGAGACGCTGCCCGCCGGCCATGATCGGCTCGGCGCGTACTGCTTCGACACCGCCACGCCCATCGTGGCCGGGACGTACGCGGCGGCGCGTGCATCGGTCGACATCGCGCTCACCGCGCTGCAGCGCGTGGTCGACGGCGAGCGCCTTGCGTACGGGCTGTGCCGGCCGCCGGGCCATCACGCCGGGCACAACCTCATCGGCGGCTACTGCTTCTTCAACAACGGCGCCATCGCGGCGCAGCGGCTGGTCTCGCTGGGAGCGACGCGTGTCGCGATCCTCGACGTCGACTTTCACCACGGCAACGGCACGCAGCAGATCTTCTGGGAGCGCGGCGACGTCCTGTACGTCAGCCTTCACGGCGACCCGCGCGGCAGCTACCCCTACTTCAGCGGTCACGCGGACGAGACCGGCGCCGGGCGTGGCGAGGGTGCCACCCGCAACCTGCCCCTTCCTCCCGGGACCGATGGCGGCGCCTACGGCACCGCCCTGGCCGACGCGCTCGACATGATCGCCGCCTTCGAGCCCGATGCCCCGCTCGTCCTCTCGCTCGGCTTCGACACCCACCGCGACGACCCGATCTGCAACTTCTCACTGGAGACAGGTGACTACGCGCGCCTCGGCGCGCTGATCGGCGGCCTCGGCCGGCCGGTCGTGGCGCTCCAGGAGGGTGGCTACGCCGTCGAGGCGATCGGCGCCAACGCGGTCGCCTTCCTGGGCGGCCTGCGGAACGGTTTGGCGGGCTGAGGGACCGATGGCCACCTGGGACGACGTCTGCGCCATCCTGGCCGAGCTGCCGGGAGTCGAGATCGCGCCGCCGGGCGGCGAGCGGGTGGCTCGAGTCAAGGGAGCTCGGCTCGCGTTCGTCGCCGAGAACGAGCGGAGCCGGCCGCCGCAGTTCGGTGCCGACGAGGTGCTGGCGGTGCGGACGGAGTACCCGACCCGGGCGGCGCTGATCGCCGAGGATCCGGATCTGTACGGCGTCACGCCCCACTACGAGACGTATCCCGCGGTGCTGGTGCGCCTGCCGGGCCTGTCGACCGGCGAGCTGCGTGAGCTCCTGACCGATGGCTGGCGCATCATCGCGCCGAAGCGGCTCGTCCGCCAGCTCGACGTGGGGTGAGCGCGGCGTCATCGGTCCCGGCTCCGGCAACCGTGGCGGCCCAGCCGCTGTGGCCGGCGTACCTGGCGACCTACACGTTCATGCTCGGGCAGTGGGCGAGCGGCGTGGCGGTGCCGCTGCACGTGGGGCTCCTCGGCGGCTCGCTGGCCGAGGCGGGCGCGATCGCGGCGGTGCGGTTCGGCCTCGGCGCCTTCTTCCAGCTCCCGTTCGGCGCCATCGCCGATGCGTGGGGCACGCGGCGCACGCTGTTCGTGGCGATCATCGGTAACGCGCTCGTCAACCTCGTTCCGCTGGCCGCGGTGTCGACCGGCAGCGTGGTGCCGCTCTACGTGTGGGCGGTGCTGTCCGGCCTCACCGCCTCCATGTTCTTGCCGGCGATCAGCGCCTACGTCGCGGTCAGCGCGCCGGAGGGGTCGCGCGGCAGCGCCTTCGGCTGGCTGACGCTGTGCACCCACACCGGCGTCGCCTCCGGCCCCGCGATCGGCGGGATCGTCTGGCAGATGGGCGGCCCGGTGCCGACGTACCTGCTCTCGGCCGTGCTCGGGGTGGTCGCCGTCATCGGCCCATCGTTCGTGGCGCGCAGCATGCGCACCCGGGTGCAGCTCTCGCGCCTGCCGGCCATGATCGGCGAGGTGGCGCGGCAGCGGCCGATCGTGGGGTCGTGGCTGGCGGCGCTGGCGATCGGCCTGCCGTGGGGAGCCGTGGCCGGCCTCTTCCCGCTGTTCGGGATCTCGGTCGGGCTGGCCGCCGGGACGGTGGGCCTGCTGCTCGCCGTGCAGTCGGTGGCGAACGGTGCGTCGCGCGTGCCGCTGGGCCGGCTCATCGATCGCCGTCGGATCCCGCCCGTGGCGGCCGCCGGTGCGGCCCTCGTCTACGCCGCCATCACCGCGCTGCTCGGCCTGCAGACAGGCGTGCCCGGCATCATGCTCGTGCTCGTCACGGGGATCGTTGCGCTGGCCTTCTCGCTGATGATGGTCCAGCTCACCATCAGCGCGGTCGCCCGCCCTGAGCTGCGGGCCACCGGGCTCGGGGGCTATGGCACCGCGCTGTCGGCCGGTCTCGGCATCGGTCCGTTCATCGCCGGTGGGGTGGCGAACGTCGCGGGCTTTGGGTGGGGCTTCGGCGTCATCGGCCTCATCGGTGTCGGGGTGGCGGTCGTGGCATCGCTGGTCCTGGCCGGCAACGAATGACGGCTGCGCGGCGTCCGGGAGGCACGATGCCGACCTGGTTCGGTCCTGCGGCACTTGTGCTCGTCCTCGCCGGCTGCGGAGGAGGCGTCGCGACCGGCGCTCCGCCCGCGACCAGCGCCGCGCTCGCGCCGGAACAGATCGTCACCTGCGGCAGACCGGGGTTCCCCGTCTCCGTCATCGACGGCCCGGGAGGCGCCGAGTCCGCCGATGACCCTGCCGCGGCGGCCCTCCGCGACCACCTGGCCCAGCCTGGACCAGACTACGACTGGCTGCCCGACGCCGGCTGGAAGGTCGCGCGGCGCGACGCGGATGCTGTCCTGTTCATCGCCGACCATCCAGGCGCCGACGATCGACTCGCGACCGTCAGCGTCGAGCGCTCCGCAGGCTCGTGGCGCGTGGGCGGCTGGGCCGAGTGCAGGCCTCAGACCGAGCTCGAGCCGGGGCTCGGCCCGGCGAGCTGGCGGCTTGCGCCGGAGGTGGAGCCCAGCCCCGACGTGACGGAGATCGCGGTTCTCGTCACCGAGCGGAGCTGCGCGAGCGGCCGCAGCAGCGAAGGGCGTATCGCGGAGCCCGCGATCAGCTACGGAACGGATGCGGTGACCATCACCTTCGGCGTGCGCCCGCTGCCGGGCGGCCAGGATTGTCCGGGCAATCCGGAAGCGCGGGTCCTCGTCACGCTGGATGAGCCGCTCGGGGATCGGGCCCTGCTCGGATAAGTTGCAACACGCGAGCAGTACGATCCGATACCGCCCAGCTTGGAGGTAACACATACCGTGATGAGTCACACGGGAGACCTTGATGAAGAGTGGCGAGCCACGGCGGCGGTGCCGGCCGGCTGGGAGCTCGGCGGAGTTACGTTCCATGGGCCGGGTCATCCTGGACCTTGGATAGCCTTCCTGTTCCAGCCCGCCAAGGGGAAGACCGGAGGGCCGGAAGGAAGCGGCACCAATGCGGTCGAAGCTTTGGAAGACCTACGGAAGGCGCTGGTCGCTGATCAGTCGACGGAGACCTGGTGATACTCCTCCGTTGACCGAGAAGGGGAAGCGGCGACAGCAGGAACAACCGCAGCGCGATACAACAGCGGCGAGAAAGATTGTCCGCCGCAGACCATCAGGTCCTCCGGCCTGGATCTGGGCGCTGGTCATTGTGCTCGGCATGGTCCTGAGCGTCCTCGCCTTCTACGGGCTGGCCCATCTCTGCGATGGTTGTGGCGTGCTGCCACCTCCGACGAACTGACCCACTGCCTGGCGTCGGCGGCACGTGCTGGACCCAGTCACGCCACCGATTGAGGCCGTCCACCTCATCTCCTTCCCAGATCGGATGTGGCAGAGTGGCGGGCGTGGCAGGCCGAGGTGGAACGCGCGGATCTCGTGAGCGCGGACCCGTTCGTGGCCACGCGCGAAAGGAGACGAGCTGGGAGCGCGTCGCGACGTGGTACGACGGCTGGGTCGGCGACCGCGGCAGCGACTACCACCGCGCGCTCGCCATCCCGGCCGTGCTCGAGCTCCTCGACCCGCGGGAAGGCGAGGAGATCCTCGATGTCGGTGGCGGCCAGGGCGTCCTTGCGCCGTACCTCGCCGAGTCGGGCGCGCACCTCACCGTGGTGGATGCCAGCCGGCGCCTGATCTCGGCGGCCAGGCGCCGCCATGCGAGGCTGAGCAACGCCCACTTCATGGTGGGGGACGCACGCGAGCTGCACGCTGTGGCCGGCCTGGACGAGGCCGCGTTCGACGGCGCCGTGTTCCTGCTCAGCATCCAGGACATGGACCCGCTCGAGGCGGTCGTGCGCTCGGTCGACTGGGCGCTGCGACCCGCCGCCCGCGTGGTCATGCTCATGACGCATCCGGCCTTTCGCCAGCCGCGGCACTCCGGCTGGGGCTTCGACGAGGGACGCAAGCTGCAGTATCGGCGCATCGACAGCTACCTGACGCCCATGGCGGTACCGATGAAGTCGCTCGGCGGCGGCCTGCCGACCCGCTCCTTTCATCGGCCCATTGGCGACTACGTCAACGCGCTCGCTGGAGCCGGCTTTGCGACCGATGCCGTGCTCGAGCTCCCGGACCTGCCGCCCGATCGTCGGCCCGGCAAGGCGGCCCGCGCCGATGAGCGAGCCCACGCCGAGATCCCGATCTTCCTGGCGCTGCGCGCCGTCCGGCGCTGACGCGTCACCAGCAGCGAATCGTATTTCGGGGGAGAATCCGCTCCTTCCGCCCACGCACGCAGGACCAGACCGATGACTCCAGGCTCCATCTCCCGCCGGCCACCCCTGGCCAGCGCCGCCATCGTCCTCGCCGTTCTCCTCCTGTTCGGTGCCGCGACCTTCGTGGCGGGACTGGCCGTGGCCGGAGGTGGCCCGGGCGTCGGGCAGCCGGCCGGATCGGTCCGGGCGTCTCCATCGGTCCAGCCGTCGGTGGAGCCGACACCGACGCCGACACCGACGCCGACACCGGGGCCCACGCCGATCCTCGAGACGGTGACCTGCTCCGCACCGTCAGAGGCCTTCGCGCTGCTGTGTGAGACGTACGCGCAGATCAAGGCCGACTACGTCGATGAGATCAGCGACGAGGAGCTCGTCGAGGGCGCCGTGGAGGGAATGGTCGAGTCGCTGGCGGACCCGTACTCCGGCTACCTGCCCGCGGAGCAGTACGAGCAGGCGCTGGGCGACCTGTCGGGCGAGTTCAGCGGCATCGGCGCAGAGGTCGGCATGCGCAACCTGGCCGATCCGGACGACCTCGAGTCGTGCACGAGCATCACCGAGACCTGCGTGCTGGTCATCATCGCGCCCCTGGACGGCTCGCCGGCGGAGGCCGCGGGCCTGCGCGCCGGCGACATCGTGCGGGCGGTGGACGGCGAGCCGACGGCCGGCTCGACGATCAACGAGCAGGTCTTCCGCGTCAGGGGCGAGGAGGGGACCGACGTCACGCTGACCGTCGAGCGGGACGGGCGCGAGCTCGGCGTCACCATCACCCGCGCGGTCATCGAGCTGCAGGAATTGGAGTCCGAGCTCCTGGGCGACGGGATCGGTTACGTGCGGCTGAGCTCGTTCACGAGCCGGGCGACGGACCTGTTCCGCGAGGCGCTCGCCGGCCTGTTCGAACAGGGCGCCACGAGCATCGTGTTTGACCTGCGCGGCAACCCCGGCGGCTTCCTCGACGCGGCCGACGGTGTCGCCGGCCAGTTCGTTCCCGCCGGATCGTTACTCTTCACCGTCGAGTCCGGCGACGACGTCGACCGCTACGAGTCGGATCCCGGCGGCCTGGCGCAGACCGGGGCGATCGAGGTCGTCGTCCTCGTCGACGGCGGCACCGCCTCCGCCTCCGAGATCGTGGCGGCCGCTCTGCAGGAGAACGAGCGCGCCACGCTGGTGGGCGAGCCGACGTTCGGCAAGAACACCGTCCAGATCTGGCGCGACCTGCCAAATGGCGGCGGCCTGCGCCTGACTACGGACCGATGGTTCACGCCCGAGCACAATTCGGCCGCTCCGGATGGCATCCAGCCCGACATCGTGGTCGAGGCGCCGGACGACCCCGATGCCGATGCCGATGCCGACCCGCAGCTCGACCGTGCCGTGGAGCTGCTTGGCGGCTGAGGTTGCGCGGCTGCCGTAGCGAAGTCGACGCTCGCGTCAGATCCCAACCACGGCCGGCTTACGCCCGGCCTCGAGCCGATGAGGTGTCAGACTCCAACCACCGCCGGCTAAGGCACGTTCAGGGCCGTTCGGAGGCTCGTCGGCAACTGGCTTCACGCTCGAAACGGGTCATGGCGCACCCACTCGACGTCGCCCAGCCTGCCCAAGCCGGCGGTGGTTGGCACCTGGCAACTTCACGAAGTGAAGACGCCGTGCGCGCCCCCGGACCTCAGCCGCGGGCCGGCGGGGCCCGGCGTGGGTGGCGTGCCTTATTCTCCAGGGACTGAACCATCGATCGAGCGTCTGGGATCGGGCGCTCCGCCGACGAGTGTGCGTAAGGCTAACGACGGCCCTTCGCCTCTGCGAGGGTTCGTTCGCCGGGACGGGTGGCTCGCCGACTGTTCGCCGGCTCATGGAGCCTGGCTTGTGACTCAAGTGCCCCCGCCCCGGCCGAACGAGCGGGCCGGCCGTGGCCTGATAGGAGCGTGGCTGAAGACTCAACGCACACCTGCCCGTGCCGACCCGCGCCCATCGTATCCGCTGCAGCTGGAGGGCGCGACCATGACCACCATCGGCATCGACACCCACAAGCTCACCGTCGCGGCGTGTGCCGTGGACCCGCTCGGCGTGCCGCTCGCCGAGGCCAGCTTCGACAACGACCCGGCTGGTCACCGTCAGTTCGCGGCTTGGGCCCGCCGGGTGGCGCCCGAGGCGCGGATCGGGATCGAGGGCTCGGCCAGCTACGGAGCCGCCCTCGCCCGCGGCCTGCACGCCGCCGGCTTCGACGTCGTCGAGGTGCCGCCGCATCTGAGCCGCCGCGAGCGAGGCCGCACCCGCCGGCCCGGCAAGAGCGACGCCGGGGATGCGCTGGCCATCGCCCGCGTCACCGCTCGCGAGCGGAGCCTGCCGCCGGTGCGGCTGGCCGGCCGCAGCCATGACCTGCAGCTGCTGGTCGCCGCACGTGAGCGGCTGCTGAACCAGGCGACCGCCTCGCGCAACGCGCTGCATGCCTATCTGCGCCTGGTGCTGCCCGGCTATGCGCGCCTGGCGCCCAACCTGGTCGCCGCCCGCCACCGCACGGCGATCGGCCGCGCCCTGCGTGCCCAGCGCGGGGTGACAGCCGAACTGGCGCGCGGCGAGCTGCGCCGGCTCGAGCGCCTGCTGGGCGAGGCCGATGCGCTCGAAGCGCGGATCCGTCCGCTGGTGGCCGACGACCCGCTGCAGCGCCTGCGCGGCGCTGGGCCGCTGACCGCCGCCATGCTGCGCGGGCACGCTGGCGACGCGCGCCGCCTGCGCTCGCACCACGCCTTCGCCTCCCTGGCCGGCGCGGCTCCTGTCCCAGCCAGCTCGGGCCAGACCCAACGCATGCGGCTCAACCGCGGAGGCAACCGTCAGCTCAACCGCGCGCTGTATGTGATCGCGCTCACCCAGCTGCGCAGCCACCCGCCGGCGCAGGCCTATCTGGCCCGCAAACGAGCGGAGGGCAAGAGCGGCGCCGAGGCGATCCGCTGCCTCAAGCGTCAGTTGGCCCGCCAGGTCTTCCGGCTGCTCCAGGAGGGTGCGGCGGTCGACGACGTCACCCGCTTGACAACATAGGAGCCTGAGTCTGTGGAGAATGGTTCATCGGCCGAAGCCGGGTGGCCGGCTGTTCCGCCAACCGTTCAGTCTGTGAGGAATAGGCGCCGGGGACCGACCCCCGCCTCAGCCCTGGAGGATCTCGATGAACCGATCAGGGTCGACATTGCCGCCGCTGAGCACGATCACGCGGGCGTCGTCGCCATCGACGCGCGGCGCGGCGTCGAAGAGGTGGGCGGCCATGCCGACCGCGCCCGAGGGCTCGATCACGAGGCGGGCGCGAAACGCCAGCTGCCACATCGCCTCCGCGATCTGATCCTCGGCCACCGTGACGATGCCGTCGAGCAGGCGGCGCAGGTGCTCGAACGGCAGCGGGCCGAGCGAGTTGGTGCGCAGCCCGTCGGCCATGGTGCGGACCGTCTGCTCGGCGGTCCAGGCCACGAGCTCTCCCCGCTCCAGCGACTCCTTTGCGTCCGCGGCCAGCTCGGGCTCGACGCCGATGACGCGGGCCGACGGCGCCAGCGCCTTCACCGCTGCCGCGACACCGGACGAGAGCCCGCCGCCGGACACCGGCACCAGGACGCTCGTGACGCTCGGCAGGTCTTCCGCGATCTCGAGGCCGCACGTGCCCTGCCCGGCGATGATCACCGGATCGTCGTAGGGCTCGACCATGACGAGGCCGCGCGCCTCGACCAGCTGGAGCGCGCGTTCATGACGCTCCGCCGAGTCGTTGCCGGTGAAGACGATCTCGGCGCCATCGCGACGGACGCCCTCGACCTTCACCTTCGGCGCGTTCTCGGGCATGCAGATGACGGCCTTCGCGCCCAGCAGGCGCGCGGCGCGTGCCACGGCCTGCGCGTGGTTGCCCGATGAGTAGGTGATCACCCCGCGGGCCCGTTCGGCATCGGTCAGTGAGGCGAGCTTGTTGTAGGCGCCGCGCATCTTGAAGGCGCCCACCGGCTGGAGCGACTCCGGCTTGAGCCAGGTTGTGTCGTCCCAGCGCAGCAGCGGGGTCCTGGTGGCGACGCCGCGGATGCGCTCCGCCGCCTCCCTGATCTCGGAGAGCGAGACGATATGCGGCGAGACGGACGTAGTCATCCGCCTCGTGGTCGATCCGTGGAGAATCCGAGCCATCGGCCGGCCGGATCGGTGAAGCCGGCCCACCAGCCCATGTCGCCGCCAATCTCCGAGCGAGACGTCACGACCGTGCCACCGGCCGCGGTAACACGGTCCAGCGCGGCCTCGAGGTCATCGGTCTCGAAGGTGATGCGGACACCGTTGCCGAGCTGGTCGTCGGGTGCCTGGAAGATGCCGCCGAGCATCTCGCCGTCGGGTCCGACGGCGGCGAAGTAGTCTTCGCCGAACGGTTGGAACGTCCACCCGAAGACCTCGCCGTAGAAGCGCTGGGCGTCCTCAAGGTCAGGCACCGGGATCTCCCACCAGGTCATCTTGGTGATGACCGGCGTCGTCGTGGTGTTGCTCATGGGGTCAGTATGCGCGGGCCCAGTGGGCGACGTCGACGCCGGGCTTTCCGCAGTGCATGCACGGACCGCCAGGGTCGGTGGGCTCGATGGGCAGGAAGCGGATGGTCGCCTTCGTCTTGGCGCTGATCTCGAGCTCGCACGCAGCCTCGCCGCACCACGCGCCGAACCAGAAGCCGCCCTGTTCCGCCACGCCCGCCGCGAACGCGTCGAACGTCGTGATCTCGTGGGTGTTCGCCTCGCGGTAGGCGAGCGCATCGGCGTAGAGCTCGCGCTGGACCGATACCAGCCGCTCCGCCATCCTGGCCGCCACCTCCCCGATGGTGACCTCCTCCTTGTCGCCGCCCAGGCGCGTGGCCAGCACGACGCGCTGCGCGGCCACGTCGCGCGGACCGAGCTCGATGCGCACGGGAACCCCCTTGAGCTCCCACTCGGCGAACTTGTAGCCGGGCCGATGCTGGTCGCGTGCATCCAGGCGCACGCGGATGCCCGTTGACGCGAGATCGGCACGCAGCTTCTCGGCCACGTCCATGACGGAGGCGCGCTCGTCATCGGTCCTGAAGATGGGGACGATGGCGACCTGCACCGGCGCGATGGCAGGAGGCAGGCGCAGCCCGGCATCGTCGCCGTGGGCCATGATCGCGCCGCCCACCATGCGGGTGGTGAAGCCCCAGGAGGTGCCCCAGGCGTGTTCGGAAACGCCATCGGCGTTGAGGAAGGTCACGTCGTAGG